>DATFQI010000158.1:0-3998 GCA_035264365.1 Solirubrobacteraceae bacterium | reverse complement strand
TCGTCGGGCACCGGCAGCTCGCGGTAGTCGGCGATCGCCCACTTCGGCCAGCGCTCGTTGCGGCCGCGGCGGCGCGCCTCCTCGATCAGCGGCGCGGCGCGGTCGACGCCCATGACGCGGTAGCCCGCCCGGGCCAGCGGGATCGAGTGCCGCCCGAAGCCGCACGGGGCGTCGAGCACGTCGCCCTGCTCCGGTGTGCCGGCCAGCTTGGCGGCCGCGAGCGCCTGGACCTCCGCCTGCGTGTCGGCCTCCTCGTGCGCGTAGGCGCGCAGGTAGAAGTCGCTGAAGAACGCGTCCCAGCTCTCCGCAGGGCTGACCGTCCGGCGGTCCACGCCGCCCGAGTCTACGGTGGAGGTCATGGAGCTCGAGATCCGCGCGCCGTGCTCGGCGGGGCCCAGATGGGGTCTGGACCTGCTGCGGAGGGCTGCGCGCCACGCCGATGCTGTGGATACGAGCCGCTTGAGGGAGTGCGCTCCGGAAGACTCAGGCGCGTCGCGGCGGTGATGGACCGCCGCGACCGCGCTTGAATCCCAGCCGCCACTAGGCCGTGTCATAGACCACGCCGGGCACGGGATCGAGGTCGACGACGACGGCGAGCTTCGGGCCCCGCCAGCGAAGGACCACCGAGTTGGGCTCGTACGTGACCTCGTCGGGCTGGGCGAGCCCACCGCCGGCGAGCAGCTCGCGCATGTGGGCCTCGCAGAGACGGTGACGGTCGCTGGGTTCCATGCCCCGGAACGATCGCGATCCGCGACGCACATGTCTGTTGCGGCGTGTGCCGACTCCGTCGTCAGATTGCAACGAATCTGCGCGACCACCGCTCAGCGGCCCCGAGGCATCCTGGGGCCGCCCTAATGTGGCCGCACTGTGCTTCACCTCCACCGATCCGACCGGGCCGACGGGCTCGTGGACGCCCTGGCAGCGCTGCTGCAGGAGCCCCCGGCGGACCCGTTCGCGCCCGAGCTGATCGCAGTCCCGACGCGCGGCATGGAGCGCTGGCTCACGCAGCGGCTGTCGACCGGACTGGGCACGTCGCCCGGCCGTGCCGACGGGATCTGCGCGAACGTCGCCTTCCCCTCGCCGCGGCGGCTGACGGACGAGGCGGTCGCGGTCGCGTCGGGGATCGAGCCCGCGGCGGACGCGTGGCTGCCCGAGCGGCTCGTGTGGGCGCTGCTGGAGGTCGTCGACACCTCGCTGCACGAGCCGTGGCTCCACAGCCTCGCCGCGCACCTCGGCGCGACGCTCGACACCGACGACCCGTCGCGCCAGGCGCGCCGCTTCGCGAGCGTGCGCCACATCGCGGAGCTGTTCGACCGCTATGCGCTCCAGCGCCCGGCGATGATCCGCGCCTGGGCGGACGGCAAAGACGTCGACGCGACCGGGGCGAAGCTCCCCGACGACGCCCGCTGGCAGGCGGAGCTGTGGCGCCGGCTGCGCGCCCGCGCCGGCCAGCCCGACCCCGCGGAGCGGATCGAGTCCGCGTGCGCGCGCCTGCGCGCGGAGCCCGGGCTCGTCGAGCTGCCGGATCGCCTGTCGGTGTTCGGGCTCACGCGGCTGCCCGCCGGGCGGCTGCAGGTGCTGGAGGCGATCGCCGCCGCGCGCGACGTCCACCTGTTCCTGCTGCACCCGTCGCCCGCGCTGTGGGAACGGGTCGCGCACGCGCCGCCGGTCACGCGGCGCACCGAGGACCCGACGCGCGAGCTGCCCGCCAACCGGCTGCTCGCTTCCTGGGGGCAGGACGTGCGCGAGCTGCAGCTCGTCACCGGCCCGCCCGCCGGGGCGGACCACCACCATCCGACGCCGCTCGCGGCTGGGTCGCTGCTCGCCCGCATCCAGGCCGACGTGCGCGAGGACCGCCCGCCGCCCGGCCCGCCGCTGCCCGGCCGCGACGACGAGCGGATGGAGCTCGGCGAGGACGGCAGCATCCAGGTCCACGCCTGCCACGGGCGGGCCCGCCAGGTCGAGGTGCTGCGCGACGCGATCCTGCACCAGCTCGCCGAGGACCCGACGCTCGAGCCGCGCGACGTGATCGTCATGTGCCCGGACATCGAGGCGTTCGCGCCGCTGATCGGCGCCACGTTCGGCGCCGGCGAGATCTCTGCCGACGACGACGAGCTCGACGACCTGCCGGAGGCGCTGCGCCCGCCGGATCTGCGCGTGCGGCTCGCCGACCGGTCGCTGCGGCAGACCAACGCAGTGCTCGGCTTCGTCAGCCGCCTGCTGGAGCTCGCCGACCAGCGCCTGACCGCCTCCCAGGTGCTCGACCTCGCCGATCGCGAGCCGGTGCGCCGCCGGTTCGGCTTGGACGACGACGATGTCGCGCGCGTGGAGGAGTGGGTGGCGCAGTCGGGCATCCGCTGGGGCCTGGACGCCGCCCACCGCGCGCCCTTCAAGCTCGACAAGCTGCCCGCCGGGACGTGGCGCGCCGGGCTGGATCGCGTCCTGCTCGGGGTGGCGATGACCGACGAGGAGCAGCGGCTGTTCGGCGGCGTGCTCCCGCTCGACGACGTCGAGAGCGGCGCGATCGACCTCGCCGGGCGCTTCGCCGAGCTCGTCGACCGCCTGGAGGCGAGCGTCGATCGAATGCGCAAGCCGATGACGGTCGGCGGCTGGACCGCCGCGATCGCCGCCGCCGCCGATGCGCTGACCGCCACCCCGGGCCGCGACGGCTGGCAGCGGGCCGAGCTGCAACGGCTGCTCGATGACGTCGAGCGCGAGGCGGCGGTGGCCGGCGCCTCACGCACCACGCTCGCGCTCGCCGAGGTCCGCGCGCTGCTCGCGGAGCGGCTCGAGGGCCGCCCGACCCGGACCAACTTCCGCACCGGGCACCTGACGATCTGCACGCTCGTGCCGATGCGCTCGGTGCCGCACCGGGTCGTCTGCCTGCTCGGGCTCGACGACGGCGAGTTCCCGCGCAAGTCGGTCCGCGACGGCGACGACCTCGTGCTGCGCGATCCGCACGTCGGCGACCGCGACTCGCGCACCGAGGACCGCCAGATGCTGCTCGACGCACTGATGGCGGCGACCGACCGGCTGATCGTCACTTACACCGGCAAGGACGAGCGCACGAACACGCCGCGCCCGCCCGCGGTGCCCGTCGGTGAGCTGCTCGACGTGATCGACGCGACGGCGCGTACCACGGACGGCTCCCGAGCGCGCGATCAGGTGCTCGTCCAGCACCCGCTGCAGCCGTTCGACCCGCGCAACTTCACGCTCGGCGAGCTCGTGCCGGGGCGCCACTGGGGCTTCGACCGCGTGACCCTGCAGGGCGCCCGCGCGCTCGGCGCGCCGCGCACGCCGCCGCCCCCGTTCCTGCGCGGTCCGCTGCCCGAGCTGCGCTCGCCGCTGGTCGAGCTCGACGCCCTCGTCCGCTTCGCCGAGCACCCTGTCCGCGCGTTCCTGCGCCAGCGGCTCGGGATCGTGCTCGGCGACTTCGACGACGAGGTCGGCGACTCGCTCACGGTCGAGCTCGACCACCTCGAGCAGTGGGGCGTCGGCACGCGGCTGCTGGAGGGAAGGCTCGCCGGCGCCGACATGGATGCGTGCGTGGACGCCGAGGTCGCGCGCGGCCTGCTCCCGCCCGGCCATCTCGGGGACCCGGTGATCGAGCGGCTGCGCCCGACCGTCGAGGAGCTCGCGGGCTATGCGCTGCGGCTCGGGGAGGGGGCCTCGCGCTCCGCGGACGTCAAGCTCGAGCTCGGCGACGGCCGCATCCTGTCCGGCACCGTGCCGGGCATCCACGGCGACCTCCTGCGCGTCGTGCAGTACTCGCGCGTGGCGCCCAAGCACCGGATCGCGCTGTGGGTGCGCTGGCTCGCGCTGACCGCGGCCTACCCCGACCGGCCGATCCAGGCGGCGCTGCTCGGCCGGGCGCGACCCGGCGCGCAGGGGCCGGTGACCGTCTGCCGGCTGGCCCCGGTCGGCGCCGAGTCCGCCCGCGAGCAGCTCGCCGTGCTGCTGGACCTGCACGCGCGCGGGCTGCGCGAGCCGCTGCCGAT
>DATFQI010000157.1:0-6085 GCA_035264365.1 Solirubrobacteraceae bacterium | reverse complement strand
GGCCCGCGCGTCGGCGTCACGCCGCCGCGGCTCGCGAAGGTCGACGCGTTCTTCGACCGCCACGGCGGCAAGGCGATCCTGATCGGCCGCTTCGTCGGCCTTGTGCGCGCGGTCGCGCCGTTCGTGGCCGGCTCCTCCGGGCTGTCGCTGCGCCGCTTCCTGCCCTACAGCCTCGCCGGCACGCTCGTCTGGGCGACCGCCTTCACGCTCGCCGGCTACGCCTTCCACGAGTCCTTCGAGACCGCCGCCGGCGCGCTCACGCACGCCGCCCTCGCAGTGGCGGTGCTCGCGGCGGCCGCGGTCGCCTTCAAGGCGCTCCGCGACCGCCGCTCACAGCCGGCCGGCTAGCGCAGGACGGCGTCCTGCGTCTGCGGGTTGGAGTGCGGGAGCTTCTGCGTGCCCGCCCGCACCTTGTCCGACAGCAGCATCACGTCAACGCCGCGCCCGCCGTCGTTGGTCCAGATGTGGCCGTTGTACCAGTACGACGACCAGGTGTTGGCGCCGTGCGGGTCGTGGTGGCCGACCTCCGTCGGGTTGCGGGGGTCGGTGAAGTCGACCCCCGTCGTGCCGGCCGCGTAGGCCGAGGACACGAGCACGTCGCGCTTCGTGTTGGGAAGCGTGTTGAAGTTGTGCATCGTGCAGTTCGGCACCCGGGTCTGGTTGGGCTCGACCGGGACCTGGTGGCGCGGGACCTTCCACGAGCTCAGCCACGGCTCCACTGACGCGTCGTCCATGTTGTCGAGGCTCGGCACGTCGTAGAACCAGAGCGCGCCGAGCGTGTCCGGATCCTGCGGACGGCAGCGGTCCCCGGTGCCGCCGCCGGCCTCGTCGCCGAAGACGACCGTCTTGCCGTCCCACGAGAACGCGGCGGAGTGGAAGAACTCCACGTTCGGGTTGTGGGATGCGCGCGATCGTCTTCGGGTTCTCCTTGTCGGAGAGGTCCCAGATCTGGCCCTCGCCGATGCAGGCGGAGGCGGCGCGCTCGATCGCCGTGTAGACGGTGATGTCGTGGCAGCCGTTGTAGCCGGGCGTCCCGCCGCGGTCGTTCTGCGGGAACGTCGGCTCGGAGACGACGCTCGAGGCGGCCGGGTTGGCCAGCGGCACCTCGACGACCGAGATCTTCCGGTGCGCGCGCGTGCCGTCGGCGTTCAGCCGGCGGCACTCGTTGCCGTACGGCGACTCGGGCAGCTCACTCGCCGTGTAGGAGGCGACGTAGAGCAGCACGCGGCCGTTCTCCGCATCCGGCACCAGCGTGTGCGTGTGCGAGCCGCCGTCGGTCGGCACGCCCTTGACCAGCACCGGCTTCGCGGGGTTGGAGACGTCGAAGATGCGCATGCCCTCGAAGCCCGGCATCCCGCCCGCCATCGCGGTCGAGTTGCAGTCGGGGCTGGTGCGCGGCGTCTCGACCGATACGAACAGCAGGTCCTGCCAGACCGACATGTCGTGCTGCGAGCCCGGGCAGGCGAAGTCGACGATCTGCTCCGGGTTCTCAGGATCGGAGCCGTCGATGATCTGAAAGCCCTCGTAATGCCCCGCGAACGTGCGGTCGCCCCAGAAGGCGAGGTCGGAGTTGCGGTAGCTCGACGAGTCGCGCGTCCGCGAGACGCTGCCGATCATCTTGACGTTCTTGGACTGGCTCTCCGGGCTCGGCCCGTACCAGCCGGGATGGTCGTCTCCCATCCACCAGGCGCTGCCTAAGGCGCCGTCATGTGCCGCCGCAGGCGCAGCGAGCGCGAAAGCGGCGATGGCGGCCGCAGCCGCCGTCCAGCGAGTTCTCCGCATATGTGCGTCCCCTCCCGAGCGATCACGCGCTACTCGCGGGCGTAGCGGGACAGCGGCACGGCGAACCAGAGGGTCAGCATCACCAGGCCGACGGCAACCGTCGCGACGACCGCCGTCGTGCGGGAGAACACGAAGTCCGTCACGAGCAGCGTCGCGCTGACCATCGCCGTCATCAGGAACACGAGGCCGGCGATCGCGGCCGCGTTGGCGTAGGCGACCAGGAACGGGCGGTCGCCCTGATGGAAGCGCAGCCGGTGCGCCGCCGTCGGGGCGATGAAGCAGGTCGTCGCCGAGGCGATCGCCAGCAGCGTGACCAGGAACAGCGTGCGCTGAAGGTCGTCGGTCTTGGCCCAGCCCTGCGCGAACGGCACGGTCAGCAGGAAGCCGAACAGGATCTGCCCGCCGGTGATCGCGACGCGCAGCTCCTGCAGGATCTCCGCCACCTGCCGGTCGCGGATCTCGCGGGCCTCCTCGCCCTCGTGGTGCTCGGCGCGATCGGTCATGCCGCCGCGGCCGCCTCCGCGACGGCGCGCAGCTCGTTCGCGAGCGCCTGCCGCTCGGCGTTGCGCGACGTCTCGTCACGGTCGCGCACGATCGCGGACGGGTGGATGGTCGCGGCCACGACGGGCGCGAGCTCGGACTCGAGCAGCTCGCCGCGGTGCTGCGTGAGCCGGAAGCCGGGCCCGAGCAGGGCCTTCGCCGCGGTGGCGCCGAGCGTGACGATGCCGCGCGGGCGGATCAGCTTGATCTCTGTGTCCAGCCACGGCAGGCAGGCGTCGATCTCACCCTTGCGCGGCGTCTGGTGGATGCGCCGCTTGCCACGCTCCTCGAACTTGAAGTGCTTGACGACGTTGGTCACGTAGACCTCGTGGCGCTCGATCCCCGCCGCCTCCAGGGCGCGGTCGAGCTCGCGGCCGGCCGGGCCGACGAACGGATGGCCCTCGCGATCCTCGCGGTCGCCGGCCATCTCGCCGACGAGCATGATGCGCGCCGAGCGCGGCCCCTCGCCGAACACGGTCTGCGTGGCGTGCTGGTACAGGTGGCATCCGCGGCATCCCGCGGCGGCCTCGCGCATCGCCTTCAGTCCACCGCCCTCGGGGATGAACTCGCTCGCGGACACGGCGGATCAGGGCTCGGCGACGAAGAGCAGCCCGGGGCGGAAGCGGAGCACCGCGTCGGAGAGCTTGTGAGCCTCGGCGGTGGGCGGGCCGGTCAGGAAGACGGCCCACGGAGAGGCAAGCTCGAGATCGGGCGGCGGGCCGGGCGTCTCGTACGGATCGGGCGGCGGCAGCATCTGGCATTCGGTGGTACCCGTCTGCCGATTACGTCAACCCGGCGGCAGGCCGGCGAGCCGCCGCTCGAGCAGCCGGCGCTCGGCCTCGTCGTGGGCGAGCTCGAGCGCGCGCGTGAGCGCGTCCCGGGCCTCGCGGTCGCGGCCGAGCCGCCGCAGCAGCTCGCCGCGGGTGGCGTGCAGGTAGTGGTAGCCGTCGAGGTCGAGGCCGTCCGCGATCCGCAGCCCGGCCTGCGGCCCCTCGGCCTCGGCGACCGCTACCGCCCGATTGAGCTCGACGACCGGCGAGCCCGTGACGCGGGCGAGCTCGCCGTACAGGGCGGCGATCTGCGGCCAGTCGCGCGGCTCGTCGGCGTGCAGGGCGGCGATCGCCGCCTGCAGCACGTAGGGACCGCGGCCGCGCAGGGCGAGTGTCCGCTCTAGCGCGGCGCGGCCGCGTGCGATCAGCCGCGCGTCCCAGAGCGTCCGGTCCTGGTCCTCCAGCAGCACGAGCTCGCCGTCGCGGAAGCGCGCCGGACGGCGCGCGTCGTGCAGCAGCATCAGCGCCAGCAGGCCGTGCGCCTCCGGCTCGTCGGGCATCAGCTGCACGAGCGAGTCGCCGAGGCGGATCGCCTCCGCCGCCAGCTCGCCGCGGCCGGAGAAGCCGCGGTTGAAGATCAGGTACACGACGGCCAGCACGGCGGCGAGCCGGTCCGGCAGCAGGTGCTCGGGCGGCACGCGGAACGGGATCCCGGCCTGCTTGATCTTGCGCTTGGCGCGTACGAGCCGCTGCGCCATCGTCGCCTCCGGCACCAGGAACGCGCGCGCGATCTCCTCCGTCGTGAGCCCGCCGAGCGTGCGCAGCGTGAGCGCGACCTGCGCCTCCGTCGCGAGCGCCGGGTGGCAGCAGGTGAACACGAGCTCGAGGCGCTCGTCGGGGATCGCGGTCTCGTCGTCCATGGTGATGTCGTCCCGCCCGCCCGCCTCGAGCAGGCGGGTCTTCTCGTCGAGCACGCGCTCGCGGCGGATGCGGTCGATCGCGCGGTTGCGGGCGGTGGTGAGCAGCCAGGCGCGGGGGTTGGACGGCACGCCGTCGCGCTCCCAGCGCGCGGCCGCGGTCGCGAAGGCGTCCTGCGCGGCCTCCTCGGCGCGGTCGAAGTCGCCGAGGAGGCCGATCAGGGTCGCGAGCACGCGGCCCCACTCGTCGCGGAAGACCCGCTCGAGCGGCGCCGTCACTCGCTGATCGGGCGCACCTCGACCCCGCCGCCCATGCGGGCCGCCGGGACCTTGGCCGCGAGCTCGATCGCCGCGTCGAGGTCGTCGGCCTCGAAGAACAGGTAACCGCCGATCGCCTCCTTGATCTCTGCGAACGGGCCATCCGTGGTCAGCGTCGTGCCGTCCTGCACGCGCACGGTCGTGGCGGTCTCGGGCCCCGCCATCCGCGCCCCGGGCGTGACGCCGGGCGTCTGGTTGATCTCGCCGTAGGCCGCGTACACCGCGCCCTGCTCCTCCTGCGAGAGGGCGTCCCACTCGGGCGTGCCGGGGAGCGGGGTGGCGCCCTGGTGGATCAGCAGCATGTACTTCATGGGGACCTCCTGGTCGGGATTGTCGCCCATGGGACGAACGGGGTGTCGCTGGATCGACACCCCGTTCAAAAGTTGCTGAACCGGCGGTCAGCCGTCGCGCGCGACGAGGCTGCAGACCAGCGGCGACCAGCCCGTGGACTGCAGCTGCACGGCAAGGGCGTCGCGGCTCGCGGCCTGCTCGGCGTTCGGCCTCTTGACCGGCGTGACGCCGTTGGTCCCGCGCACGCGCCCCGGCGCGTCGGCACCGCCGGGGACGTAGTGCTCGCCCTTCCAGCGCAGGATGTCGATGCCACGCTGGTAGTCGATCGAGTACAGGACGTCGTCCTTGCCGGCCCACTTGGGCGAGCTGGAGGAGCTGCCGAGCGAGAGGAAGTAGCCCTGCTCGGTGATCTGCCCGTCCTTGCCGACCTGCAGGAAGCGCACGCCGTCCTCGTACTCGGAGATCGCGACGAGCCCGCCGTTGCGGAACGAAGCGTGCTCCTGGAACCAGTGCACGGAGCAGCCGAGCGCCCCCGCGACCGGCTTGCCGTCCGCGTAGTAGCCGTTGCCGGCCGGCGGGACCTGGTCGACCGGGCCCCGGAACTGCGCCGAGCGGCCGTTGAGCACGTCGGAGGCGTCGTAGGTCGAGAACTCCGAGTTGTTGAGCTCGCAGCGCCCCGTGAAGTTCTCCTCGCCGCCGATCAGGACGAACTTGTCGTTGCCGGAGCGCGGCCAGCGGGCGGAGTGCACGAACTTGGCCGCCTCGCCGGTGTAGAGGACCTTCGGATGCTCGGGCGAGCCGCCGTCCTCGGCGTTGACGGAGATCGCCGCGAACGGCTGGCAGGCGGTCAGCAGCACGCCCGGGCGGATCTCGCGGATGTGGTGGCAGGACTTCTCGTTCACGCCCTGCTCCGCGAGCTCGTCGATCCAGTTGCCGACCACCGTCGGCGGCTGGCCGTCGAGCACGCCGCGCGCGTCGATGATCGTCCCGGCGCGCCCGTAGAAGTACTGGCAGTCGAGCACGCACTCGGCCGTGTGGTTGGCGATCGGGATCACGCCGACCTGCTTGATGCTCGCCGGGTCGCGCACGTCGAAGAGCTGCACGCAGCCCGTCGCGGCCCCAGCGGCGACGCACTCGGGCACGCCGACGGAGTAGAAGTCGCTGGCGACCGCGAGCACCTTGCCGTTGGTCGGGACCTCCTCGTTCTCCCACGCGACGTTGGTCTTCATCCCGCCGAGGTTCACCGGCTTGGCGGGGTCGGAGATGTCGTAGATCGAGATGTTCTTGCCGGAGGTGACGAACATCCGGTCCCCGATCACCTTCGCACCCGTCGTCAGGCCGACGTCCTGCTTGAGCGAGCCCAGGTACTCGACGTTGTCGGACATGACGGCGTCGGGCCCGGGCGGCACCACGCCGGTGGCATCGGGCAGCTGGGGCACCGGGAGCTCCTGGGCCGCGGCCGGCGAG
>DATFQI010000156.1:0-3897 GCA_035264365.1 Solirubrobacteraceae bacterium | reverse complement strand
CATCGGGCCGACCACGATGTGATTGGCGCCGAGCAGCCGCGAGAGCTCGGGGAAGCGCGCGCAGTGGCCGTAGAAGTCGGCGCGCACGGCGACGAGCACGAGCGCGCGGCGGCGCGGGTCGCGCGCGCAGGCGACGAGCGCATCGGCGAACGCGGCGCGCTCCGCGGCGTCGGCGCAGGCGGTGAACGTCTCCTCGAACTGGTCGACCGCGATGATCGAGCGCCCGAGCTCCGGAAGCTCGGCGACGGCGCGTTTGAGCGCAGCCAGGGGATGGGCGCCGGGGCGGATCAGCGCCTGCGGCCAGTGCCGGCTGCCGGGCAGCACGCCGTCGGCGAGCGCGGCCAGGAGGCCGGCGCGCATCACCGACGACTTCCCGCTGCCCGACGGGCCGACGATCCCCATCAGCCGCGCGCCCGGCAGCCGGGCGATCATGTCGGCGACGAGTCGCTCGCGACCGAAGAACAGCGCCGCGTCCTCGACGTCGAAGGAGGCGAGGCCCTTGAACGGGCACGCGGGCGGCGCGTCCGGATCGGCCGGCTCCGCCCGCTCCCGGACCGTCTGCAGCTCGACGACCTCCGCGGCGACGTCGTCGCCCGCGAGCTGCCAGCCGGCGCGCTCGGCCGACGCCCGTGCCGCCGCCTCGCCGACGCGCCGGGTCGCGAGCTCCCGCGCCCATGCAGCCGCCGCGTGGTGCACGCGGGCGGGCACCCCGCCGCTCTCGGCGAGCAGTCGGTCCACCGCCGGCTCGGCGTCAGCGCGCGCGCCGGCGTGGTAACGCGCGAGTGCGGCGACGTCCTCGCGTCCCAGCGGTGGCAGCTCCAGCGTCTCCCCCTCGCCGTCGACTGCCGTCGCGACGGCGAGCACCGGGCTCCCGGGCGGGACCTCGGGCGCCCGCCGGGCATCCTCGACGACGAGCAGCGTCGGGCCGCGCACCACCCCCAGCTCGCCGTGGACGACCGCGCCGCCGTCGCGGCGCACCTCGCCGGCGAGCTCCTGCACGAGCCGCGTCTTGCCGATGCCGGACGGCCCGGTGACGAGCACGCCCGCACCGGAGCCGGCGCGCGCCCGGCGCCAGAGCTCGCGCAGGCGGGCCAGCTCTTCGTCGCGCCCGACCAGGGGGGAGCCGGGCGGCTCCTGGCCCGGGGGCTCGAGCGCCGGGTCCTGCCGCAGGATCGCCTCGTGGAGCCGCCGCAGCTCGGGTCCCGGCTCGACGCCGACCTGCTCGACCAGCGTGGCCCGCGCCTGCCGGTACGCCTCCAGCGCCTCGGCCTGGCGGCCCGAGCGGTAGAGCGCGAGCATGCGCTGCGCGTGCAGGCGCTCGCGCAACGGCTCCTGCGCGAGCAGCGCCTCGAGCTCCGGCAGCAGCTCGCGCTGGCGCCCGGCGTCGAGGTCCTGGTCGATCGCGACCTCGAGGGCGCTCGCGCGCAGCTCCTCCAGCCGCCGGATCTCGGGTGCGGCGAACGGCTCGTCGGCGACGTCCGCCAGCGCGGGCCCGCGCCACAGGCCGAGCGCCTCGCGCGCGGCGCCCTGGGCGAGCAGTCGCTCGAAGCGGCCGGCGTCCACCCGCTCGCGGCCGAGCTGCAGCTGATAGGCGCGGCCACGGGTGCCGATCGCGTCGGGCTCGCCGTGCGCCGCCATCGCCTTGCGCAGCTGGGACACGTAGAGCTGCACCATCTTGGCCGCCGTCGCGGGCGGCTCGTCTCCCCACAGCCCGTCGATCAGGCGCTCGGCGGAGACCGGCAAGCCCGCCTCGAGCGCGAGCATTGCGAGCAGGGCCCGCGGCTTGGGCCCGCCGAGAGCGACCGGTCCGTCGACCGAGCTCGCCTCCACGGGTCCGAGCAACGTGATCTGCATCTGCGTCCTTGCGTGTCCCGGTGCCGATCCTATGCCGAGACCAGCCTGTCGGTCCACCGCACTCACCTCGACCTCCGGTGGGTATGGCCGACCACCCTGCGCCGTATTTGTTGCGCCCGTGCACGCAGTGCGTCCGCTCGCTCGGTCTCGCCCGCGTGCTCGGCGACGCCGGCGAGGTCCAGGAGCACGCCCGCGACCTCGTAGTGCTGCGGCCCGAGCACACGCTCGTAGACCGCCAGCGCGTCGCCCAGCGCCGCCGCCGCCTCCTCGTAGCGGCCGCTCGCGTCGAGGATCGCCGCGAGCGCGACGCGGTCGGCCGCGCTCTCGAGCTGCGCGTGCGGTCTCCCGAGGCTCACACCGCGCAGCCTGCTCGCACGCGGTAAAAGCCCGGTAGAAGCCGCGTTTTGACCGAGCTTCTACCGGCGTCCGGAACGGTCGTCCGCACTGTCAGCTCAACGGAGGTGCGGAAGTGAGACCTTCCAGGAGGAGACCGAGACTCACGCTTGGGGCCGCGATGATCGTGGCGCTTGCGGTGGCTGCGGCGACGGCCCCGGGCGCGCACGCGATCAGCGGCGGCCGGCCCGACGGCGACGGCCACCCGGACGGCGGGATGATGGCGATCGCGCACGACGGCTTCCGCGAGGCCTGGTGCTCGGGCTGGTACGCGGGCCCGCGCAAGGCGGATCCCGGGACCGGCGTGTTCGTCACCGCTGGGCACTGCCTCGCCGATGTGGCCGCGCTCGGCTTCGCCCCGTCGGACCTCACGGTGACGTTCGACAGCGGCGCGCATTACGACCTGGACCGGTTCGAGGCCGTGGCCACGGACTGGCATGCGGCGGTCGCGTACGACTTCGCGCTGTCCGACAGCGAGGACTACGGCGTCATCCTGCTCGAGGACCCCGTTCCCGGGCTGGCAGGCCTGAAGCTCCCCGCCGCTCGCTTACTCGACGACCTCGCCGCCCGCGGCGGGCTGCGGCCGACGACCCTGTTCGACAGCGTCGGCTACGGCTTCATCCCGCACTTCAAGCGCGGGCCCGCCTCCTACGAGGCGCCCCCGGGACGGATGTTCTCCACCTCCCGGTTCTCGGGACTGACGAAGACGGAGCTTGGGCTGCTCGCCAACCCGGACGCCGGCTACGGCGGGGGGTGTTACGGCGACTCCGGCGGGCCGGTCCTGCCCCACGGGTCCGACACCGTGGTCGGGATGACGGCCGGCGGCGATCCGCTCTGCCGGGCGAAGGTCACCCCGACGCGACTCGACATCCCGGTCGCACGTGCCTTCTTCGACGACCACCTTCAACTCCCATGAGGTCCGCCATGACCAAGAAGACGCTCTCCGCGGTGGTGCTGTCCGCCGCGCTGCTCACGACCGCCGCGCCCGCCCGCGCAGACACCGTCACCGAGTGGAACCTCAACGCGTCGAACGCGTTGTTCGCCGTGGCGGCGCAGCCGCCACAGGTGTCGGTGCCACACCTCGCGATGGTGCACGGCGCCGTCTATGACGCCGTCAACGCGATCGACGCCGGACGCGAGGGCTACCTGCTGACCCCGGGCACGGCCCGGTCGTCAGCCTCCCGGGAGGCCGCCGCGGCGACCGCCGCCCACGACGTGCTCGTGCACCTCGTGCCGGCGCAGACGGCGACGCTGGACGCGCAGCTCGCGACCTCGCTCGCCGGCGTGCCCGACGGGCCCGCGGAGACCGAGGGCGTCGCCGTCGGCAAGGAGGCCGCCGCGGCGATGATCGCCGCGCGGACCGGCGACGGCCGCTTCGGCCCGTTCCGCTTCGCGGTCGGCTCGGGAGCCGGCGTCTGGAAGCCGGTGCTGCCGGCGTTCGTCAACGACCCGAACGCATGGCTGGCGGACGTCAAGCCGTTCCTGATCGAGGATCCGGGCGACTTCCGTTCCGCCGGGCCGCTCGAGCTCACGAGCCACCGGTACGCCCGTGAGTTCGAGGAGGTCAAGGCGATCGGCGCCGCGAACAGCACCGTGCGGACGGCGGACCAGACGCATGCTGCGCGCTACTGGGCGGAGAACCCGCCGGCG
>DATFQI010000155.1:0-19231 GCA_035264365.1 Solirubrobacteraceae bacterium | reverse complement strand
TGCGCGCGCTCGGCGTGCCCGCGGAGACGATCGCCGCCGCGCTGCCCGGCGCCGCGCGCGTGCCCGGGCGCTTCGAGCCCGTCGACGAGGGGCAGCCCTACGCCGTGCTCGTGGACTACTCCCACACGCCGGACTCGCTCGAGAACGCGCTGCGTGCCGCGCGCGAGCTGGCCGAGCACCGCGTGATCGCCGTCTTCGGCGCCGGCGGGGACCGCGACCGCGGCAAGCGGCCGCTGATGGGCGCGATCGCCGCGCGCGAGGCCGATCTCGCGATCGTCACCTCCGACAACCCGCGCTCGGAGGATCCTGACGCGATCATCGCGGAGATCCTCACCGGCATCGAGGACCGCGGCGGGGTGGAGGTCGAGGCCGACCGCCGTGCCGCGATCCGCCGCGCGGTCGAGCTCGCGGAGGCCGGCGACGTGCTCGTGATCGCCGGCAAGGGCCACGAGCAGGGCCAGGAGTTCGCGGGCGGGCGCAAGGAGCCGTTCGACGACGTCGAGGTCGCACGCGAGGCGCTGCGCGCGGTCCGGGCCGGCGCGTGAAGCACTGGAGCGACAACCGGGTCGCCGGCACGGCGGGCGCGCAGCTCGCCCGCCCGCACCGCGACGGGCGCGCGGGCGACGGCCCGACGCGCGTCGTGATCGACTCGCGCGAGGTGGGGCCGGGCGACCTCTTCGTCGGCATCCCCGGCGAGCACGCCGACGGCGGCTCGTTCGCGGCCGGCGCCCTGGAGGCGGACGCCTGGGGCGTGCTCGTGACGCCCGAGTGGGCGGCCGGGGCGCTCGAGGCCGCTGGCGACGGCGCCGTGCTGGTGGGCGAGCTGCCGGTGCCCGCGCTCGGGGCGCTGGCGCGCGCGTGGCGGCGCGACCTGGCGGCGCACGTGATCGCCGTCACCGGCTCCGTCGGCAAGACCTCCACCAAGGACCTGATCGCGGCGCTGATCGCCCCGCACCGCACCGTGGCGTCGAATCCTCGCAACTACAACACGGAGATCGGCCTGCCGCTGGCGATCCTCGGCGCGCCGCTGGGGACGCAGGTGATGGTGCTCGAGATGGGCATGCGCGGCTTCGGGCAGATCGCCGAGCTGGCCGCGATCGCCGAGCCCGACGTGGGCGTGATCACCAACATCGGGCCCGTGCACCTGGAGCAGATGGGCTCGCTGGAGGGGGTCGCCCAGGCCAAGGCGGAGCTTCTCGTCGGGCTCTACGACGGGGCGACCGCGGTCGTGCCCAGCGACGAGCCGCTGCTGGAGCCGTGGCTGCGCGAGGCGCTGAAGGTCGTGACGTTCGGGCCCGGTGGCGACGTCAGCTTCGAGGGCAGCTCGCTGCGCGGCGGCTCGGTGCCCGACGCGCCGCCGTCGCAGCACGTGGTGATCGCGGGTGGCGAGCGGATCGAGCTCGAGCTCCCGTTCGAGCAGGCCCACAACCTGATGAACACGCTCGCCGCCGTGGCCGCCGCCCGCGCGGTCGGGGTCACCCCGGGCGGCCGTGTCGACGTGCGCTTCTCGGGCCTGCGCGGCGAGCGCGTCCTGCTCGGGACGGGCGCGACGATCATCAACGACTGCTACAACGCCAACCCGCTGTCCATGCGCGCCGCCCTCGACGACCTCGCGACCCACGAGACCTCCGGCCGGCGCCTCGCCGTCCTGGGGGACATGCTCGAGCTCGGGCCGGCCGAGGACGAGCACCATCGCGACGTCGGCGCCTACGCCGCGACGGCGGGCGTCGACGTGCTCGTGACCGTGGGGCCGCGGGCGGTACGGATGCTCGACGCCTTCGACGGCGAGAGCTATGCGGTCGGCACCGCGCGGGAGGCCGCCGCGCTGGCCGGCGACCTGATCGCGCCCGGCGACGTGCTGCTCGTGAAGGGCTCGCGCGGCGTCGGCCTCGAGCTGGTCGCCGAGTCGCTGGCCGAGGAGAGCTGATGGGAGAGGTCCTCATCGCGGGCACGGCCTCGCTGCTGATCTGCATCTTCCTCTCGCCCAAGTTCATCTCGTTCCTGCGGCGGCGCGAGTTCGGCCAGCAGATCCGCGAGGAGGGGCCGCAGGAGCACCACGCCAAGGCCGGCACGCCGACGATGGGCGGGATCATCATCTTCACCGCGATCGCGGTGCCGTTCCTGCTGCTGACGGACTTCGACCCGCGCGCGGTCGGTGTGTTCGGCGTCGCCATGGCGTGCGCGCTGCTCGGCTTCGCGGACGACTACGTGAAGCTCGCGCGCCGGCGCTCGCTCGGCCTGCGCGGGCGCACGAAGCTGATCGTGACGATCCTGATCGCGGTCGGGCTGTGGCTCGTCGCGACGGAGTGGGCGGGGCTGCCGGACACGATCCGGCTGCGGTTGGTCGACTACACGATCGACGTCGGGATCCTCTATCCGGTCTTCATCTACTTCGTGGTGGCGGGGACGACCTCGGCCGTGAACCTGACCGACGGACTCGACGGCTTGGCCGCCGGCTGCGCGGCGATCGTGCTGCTCTCCTACATCGCGATCACGTTCACCACGCGCCAGACCGACCTCGCCCTGGTCGCCGGCTGCCTCGTGGGCGCCTGCGTCGGGTTCCTGTGGTTCAACTCGTTCCCGGCCTCCATCTTCATGGGCGACACCGGGTCGCTCGGCCTGGGCGGCGGGATCGCGGCGATGGCGGTGATGACCAAGACCGAGGTGCTGCTGGTCATCCTCGGCGGCATCTTCGTGATCGAGGCGCTGTCGGTGCTGATCCAGGTCTTCTCCTTCCAGGTCTTCCGCAAGCGGGTGTTCCTGATGGCCCCGATCCACCACCACTTCGAGCTGCAGGCCTGGTCGGAGACGAAGATCATCCTGCGCTTCTGGATCGTCGCCGCCGTGTGCAGCGCGATCGGGTTCACGCTGTACCAGCAGTCCGTCGGCTAGCCAGGACTTCGCGGGGCTAGCCACGACTTCGCGCGACTAGCCCGGACCTCGCGCGGCCTGCCACGACTCCGCGCCGGCTTCGTGCCGATCCGCCGCGGCCGGGGCGAATCGCGTTGCTGCGGGCCTCTCGGGTGTCCACCACACCACGAGAGGAGTGCCCACCATGGATGCCGATCTGCTGCCCGGGATCGTCGGCTCGATCCCGCCCGGGGCCTGGATGAGCTACGGCGACGTCGCCCGCGCCGCGGGCGGCGGCGACACGCACGCCCGCTCGCTCAACGGGCGCTTCATCCGCACGGGGCTCGAGGGCGCGCACCGCGTCCTGAAGTCCGACGGGACCGTCGGCGGCACCGCCCTCGGCGACCCCGCCGCGGTCCGGCGCATGCTCGAGGCCGAGGGCCTGGAGTTCGAGAACGGCCGCGCGTCTCAGTCCGCGCGCGTCCGCCCGGAGCCCGCGACGTGAGCCCCGCGACCCGCAGCGGCCCCGCGGGGCCGCCCGGTCGGCGCGTCGCGCGCCGGCTCCTGGCGCGCCGGCGCATTGCGCGCCGGCGCGCGTCGGGCCGGCGCCGCGCGCAGCTCGTGCGCCGGCCGGCCCCGCGCCTTGCGAGCCGGCGCGGCTTCGCCGGTTTGTCGGGCCGACGCCGCGCGCAGCTCGTGCGCCCGCCGGGCCCGCGCCTCGTGCGCCCGCTCGCGGTGCTCGGCGCCGCGCTCGCCGCGCTGTTGGCCGCGGCGCCGCCTGCCACCGCCGGCAGCGTGCGCGTCTCGCAGTGTCGCCCGGCCGCGGACGGGCCGTGGACGCCGATGGGGTTCCAGTCGAGCGCGTGGTGGGTGGCGGGCGGCTGGCCCGAGGTCGAGTGCGGGTTCCACGGCGGCGTCGTGCGGCTCGGCACGCCGAACTGGCGGCTGGCCGAGAACGCCGCCGCGACGCTGTACTTCGTGCTGCCGGATTCGATGCCGCGGACGTCGGCCCGCGCCGCCTGGGTCGACTGGCGCTTCAGCCCGCAGTCGGCGAGCACGAACCCCGCCTTCCTGTCGATGACGGCCTCCGGCGCTCGGCTGCTTACCGCCGTCCCCGGCGAGAGCGCCGTCACGCGGCGCGATCTGCCCGCCGGATCGCGCGGGCTCGAGCTGACCGTCTGGTGCTCGCCAGTGAACGGCCCGGGCTGGTGCAACTGGCCGGGGCCGCTGCTCGGCGTGCACGGCTTCACGGTCGAGCTGGAGGAGGCGGGGGAGCCCGCCGCCTCGGCCAGTGGCCCGCTGCTCGAGCCGCGCCCGCAGTCCGGGATCGAGCCGCTGGCGATCGTGGCATCCGACGGCGACACCGGCATCCGCCGCGTCGCGGTCACGCTCGCCGGCGTCGGGGTCGGGACGCTCGAGCCCGCCGACGGCTGCCGCGCCGACCGCATGCCGCCCTGCCCGCAGAGCCTGCGCGGCACGATCGACGTCGACACGCGACTCGTGCCCGACGGCGCCCGGCGCCTGCGGCTGGCGGTCACGGACGCCGCCGGCAACGCCCGAACCGTCGAGGCGGGCACCGTGGAGGTCGCCAACCAGCCCCGCGTGCAGACGCCGCCCGGGCCCGCGCCCGGTGACGGGTCTGGCGCGGTCACCACGCCTGCGCCGGTCGCGACGGCGGCGCCCGCCGCCCCTGCGCCACCGCCGGTCGCGGCGCCACGGCCGTTCCCGCCGAACCCTCTCGCGGGCCGCGGCCACGTGCCCAACGGCCGCGGGGCGACCACGGCCGCACGGCTCACGGCCTGGCTCGAGCCCGGCCGCGACCGCTCGGGCGCGCCGCTGCGGCGCCGCACCGCGACGGTGCCGTACGGGGTGCGCGTGCGCATCCGCGGTCGCCTGACCGGCCGCCGCGGCCGCGGCATCGGCCGGGCGACGCTCGCCGCCATCCGCCGCGAGCCCGGCCGCCCCTGGCGCGTCGTGACCGGCGTCCGCACCCGCCCGGACGGCCGCTTCACGGCGTTCACGCGGATCGGCCCCTCGCAGGAGCTGCGCTTCGTCTACTACGCCTACGGCGACTCGCCGCGCGGCCGGGCGAGCCCGACGCTGCGGGTCCGAGTCGTGCGGTGACGCTGGGTCGCGCCGCTCCTCGGGGCGGCGCGGCTCGCGGGGCGCGCGGCTCGCGGCGTTGCGTCCCGCGGGGGGCGCTCCTCGGGGTGTCGCAGCTTGCGGCGCCGGAGCGGGCGCGGACAACGGCTCACTAAGGGGGTGGGTCTCGGCCGGATCGGCGGAGTGGAGACCTTTTACCTGCCGTGGCGGGGTCAAAGGTCTCCACCCGGCCGCGCCCGCTTGAATGCAGCCCGTGATCCCACGTCCGCCGTTGCCCCCCGGCCCGTACCTCGTCGTCGGCCTCGCCCGCTCGGGGGTGGCTGCGGCGCTGACCCTGTGCGGGCGCGGAGCCGAGGTCGCGGGCGTCGACTCAGGTCCCGTGGCGTCCGAGGCCTTCGAGCGGCTGCTCGCCGCCGGCGTGGCCGTGCACGCGCCGCACGACGGGGTGGATCTGCTCAACGGCGCCGGCAGCGTGATCAAGAGCCCCGGCGTGCCGAAGGAGGCGCCGGTCATCGCCGCGGCGCGCGAGCGCGGGATTCCCGTGCTCGGCGAGTACGAGACCGGCTGGCGGCTGCTGGGCGAGCACGAGTTCGTCGCGGTCACGGGCTCCAACGGCAAGACGACGACGGTCGAGCTGATCGGCCACCTGCACCGCGAGGCGGGCGTGCCCGCGAAGGTCGCCGGCAACGTCGGCACGGCCCTCACCGGGCTGCCCGGCATGCTCGCACCGGGCACCGTCATCGTGGCGGAGGCGTCGTCGTTCCAGCTCGAGGACACCGAGGCGTTCGCGCCCGAGGCCGCCGTGCTGCTCAACCTCGCCGAGGACCACCTCGACCGTCACGGCACCTTCGCGGCCTACCGCGCCGCCAAGCTCGAGATCTTCGCCCGCCAGCCGAACGACGCGGTCGCCGTCGCGCCGCTCGGGCTCGGAGTCGCGGACCTCGGGGGCTGCGCGCGGCGCGTCTGCTTCGGTGCCGGACCCGAGGCCGAGCTGGCCCACCGCGCCGGCCAGCTGTGGTGGGACGAGCAGCCGCTGCTCGCCGTCTCCGAGCTGGGGCTGCGCGGCGAGCACAACGTCCAGAACGCGATGGCCGCTGCCGCCGTCTGCCTCGCGCGCGGGCTGGATCCCGAGGCGGTGGCCGCCGGCCTGCGCTCGTTCCGCGGCCTCGCGCACCGGCTCGAGGAGGTCGCGACGGTCGGCGGCGTGCTCTATGTCAACGACTCCAAGGCCACCAACGTCGCCTCGGCCCTGGTCGGGATCGCCTCGTTCCCGGGCGGCGTGCACGCGATCCTGGGCGGCCGCAGCAAGGGCGGCGGCTTCGCCGAGCTCGCCCCCGCCGTTGCCGAGCGTTGCCGCGCCGCGTACCTGATCGGTGAGACCGCGCCGCAACTCCGCCACGACCTCGAGCCGGCCGGCGTCCCGTTGTACGAGTGCGGCGACCTCGAGCGCGCCGTGTCGGCCGCGAGCGGCGCCGCCCGGCCGGGCGAGGTCGTGCTGCTCTCACCCGCCTGCCCGTCGTTCGACCAGTACGCCAGCTACGAGCAGCGCGGCGACCACTTCCGGGCGCTCGCGCGCGCCCTCTGAGCTCGACATAAATACGACCTGGCGCCCGGGAGGCGTCGACCGGCCAGCGTCGAAAGCAGGCCTGATGTCACGCCGGAGAGAGCAGCCGCTCGAACACCGACTGCTGCTCACCGCCACGTTCTGCCTGCTGGCGGGCGGCGCGGTCATGGTCTACTCGGCGTCGTCGGCGCGCACGCTGCTCGAGGGGCAGGGCGACGGGACGATGTACCTCGTCAAGTACCTGGCCTACGGCTCGATCGGCCTGGTCGCCATGCACCTGCTCTCGCGCCACGGTCTCGAGAGCGTGCGCCGCTACACGCCGTGGCTGGTGGCCGCCGCGTTCATCCTCTTGCTGCTCGTGCTGATCCCCGGCTTCGGCCTGCGGATCAACGGCGCCAGGCGCTGGCTGGGCGTGGGCCCGCTGCAGTTCCAACCGTCGGAGATCATGAAGATCGCGCTGGTGCTGCACGCCGCCGCCGTGCTCTCCGCACGGCCGAAGATCACGCGCAACCTCAAGCTGATCGTCGGCCCGATCCTCGGCGTCGGCGGCGCTGCGGTGCTGCTGATCATGGCCCAGCCCGACCTCGGGACCAGTCTGGTGATCTGCTTCACGATGGCCGCGATGCTGGTCGCGGCTGGCGTGCCGATGCGCCAGCTCGGCCTAGTGGCGGGCGTCGGCGCGCTCCTGATCCTGCTGTTCGCGCTCTTCGAGCCCTACCGGCGCGCCCGCCTGACGAGCTTCATGAACCCGTGGGACCACGCCGGCACGATCGGCTTCCAGTCCGTGCAGGGCCAGATCGCGCTCGGCTCGGGCGGCTTCTTCGGCCTCGGCCCGGGCCAGTCGGTCCAGAAGATCTTCTACCTGCCCGAGGCCCACACGGACTTCATCCTCGCCGTGATCGGCGAGGAGCTCGGGGTGGCCGGAGTCTGCGGCCTGCTGTTCCTCTACGGCATGATCGGGTACGCCGGGCTGCGGACCGCGAAGAACGCCAAGGGCGTCTACGCCAAGCTGCTCGCCGGCGGTCTGACCTCCCTGATCCTGTGCCAAGCCCTGCTCAACGTCTACGCCGTGCTCGGCCTCGCCCCGCTGACCGGGGTGCCGCTGCCGTTCGTCTCCTCGGGCTCGACCTCGCTGATCGTGCTGCTGTGCTCGATGGGCCTGCTGCTCAACATCGCCGGCGGGGGCTCGGCGCACCTGCGCGCCATCCCCGGACGGCCGCGCCGTGACGAGGACTCCCGGCGCAGAGCCGCCGAGGATCGTGATCGCCGCCGGCGGGACGGCGGGCCACGTCGTGCCGGCGATCGCGGTCGCGGACGCGCTGCGGGCTGAGGGCGCCGAGGTCAGCTTCGTCGGCGGGGAGCGCGCCGAGGCCGAGCTGGTCCCGGCCGCCGGCTACCCGCTCGATCGCATCGTCGCCGAGGGCATCAGCCGCTCGAACCCGCTGAAGGCGGCGCGCGCGCTGGCCAAGGCCGTTGGCGCGCTCGCAACGGCGCGGCGGATCCTGCGCGCGCGGCGCCCCGACGCGGTGCTCGGCGGCGGCGGCTACGTGGCCGGGCCGGTCGGGCTCGCCGCGGCGCTGAAGCGGATCCCGCTCGTGCTCGCCGAGGCGGACTCGCATCTCGGCATGACCAACCGCGCGCTCGCTCCGCGCGCGCGGCGGGTCTGCCTCGCGTTCCCGCTCGACGGTCGTGACGGCCAGCGCTACCGCGTCACCGGCCGGCCCGTGCCGCCGACCTTCACCGACCGAGACCGCGCCCGCGCCGACCTCGGCTTCGACGCAGGGGAGACCGTCGTGCTCGTGTTCGGCGGCTCGCTCGGTGCGCGCTCGATCAACCTCGCGGCCGTCGAGGGCCTGAGCGGCGCGCCGTACCGGGTCCTGCACGTCGCCGGCCGGCGCGACTTCGCCGAGCTGCAGGCGCCCGACGAGCGCTATCTCCTGCGCGACTACATCACCCCGTTCGGCACCGCGCTCGCCGCCGCCGACCTGGCGGTCGCCCGCTCGGGCGGCTCGGTGTTCGAGCTCGCCCAGTACGGGCTGCCGGCCGTGCTGATCCCGTATCCGCACGCGTCGGCCGATCACCAGACCACCAACGCCCGCTGGATGGCCGGCGCGGGCGCGGCCGTCGTGGTGCCCGACGCCGAGCTCACGCCGGAGCGCCTGCGCCGGGAGGTCGACGCGATCGCGCTCGACCCGGAGCGCCTGCGCACCATGAGCGACGCGTCCGCGCGGCTCGCCCGTCCCGACGCCGCTGCCGACATCGCGGCCGAGGTACTCGCCGCGGCGCGGGGAAGCTAGGGCGGGGCGCGGCTCGCGCCGCGCCCCTAGACCTGGTCAGGGGGTCAACCGATCATGGCCAGGCCTGCCACCCAGTGTGACGCTCGCTCGCACACGGGGCGAGTAAGCGCGCGAACGCCCTTGACGTGCATCCGGCAGAGGAGTACGTTCCGCAAACACGATTCGATAATGTCGAATCACAGTCCCAATCCGTTGAGGAGGGAAGAGGGATGGAGACTTACTCGATGGCCCAGCGCGCCTTCGCGGAGGTACTGGGAACCGCCCTGCTGGTCCTGGTCGGACCGGGATCGGTGGTCGCGACACTCGTGTTGGCCGGCGACAGCACGCCCGCCATCACCGGCGCGGACCTGCTGGGCATCTCGTTCGCCTTCGGCCTGATCATCACGGCGCTCGTCTACGCGCTGGGCAAGGTGTCCGGCTGTCACATCAACCCGGCCGTGACGTTCGCGCTCGCGGCCACCAAGCGCTTCCCGTGGCGCGAGGTCCCGACCTACTGGGCCGCGCAGGTCACGGGCGCCGTGCTCGGCGCGCTCGGCATCTGGGCGATCTTCGCCTCGACGGCGATCGACCTCGGCATGGGGCAGACCAGCTTCAACGAGGACACCGCCACCTACGCGCAGGCGATCTTCGCCGAGGGCATCGGCACGTTCATGCTGATGTTCGCGATCCTCGGGATCGTCGACTCGAAGTCGCCCAGCGACCTCGCCGGCATCGTGATCGGCGGCGTCGTGATCGCGATCATCATGGTCGTCGGCCCGATGACGGGCGCCTCGCTGAACCCGGCGCGCGCGTTCGGGCCCGAGCTGGTCTCCGCCTTCGGTGGCGGCGTGACCCACTGGGCGCAGCTGATCCCGGTCTACGTGCTGCCCGGTCTCGTCGGCGCCGGCCTCGCAGCCTTCGTCTACGACTTCCTGGCGGAGCCGCGGCGTGTCACGCGGCCGATCAAGGAAGCCGTCACGACCCCGGACCCCGGCGTCACCGCCGCCGTCAAGTGAGAGGATCGGACATGGCCACGGTCACCCCCACCACCTTGCGCAAGCTGCTCAACGACCCCGAGCAGATCGTCAAGGATTCGCTCGTCGGCCTCGCGGCCGCGCACGGCGACATCCTGCGCTACGACCCGGAGTCGCAGATCGTCGTCCGCGCCGGAGCACCGCGCGCCGGCAAGGTCGCGCTGATCTCCGGCGGCGGCTCCGGCCACGAGCCGCTGCACGGCGGTTTCGTCGGCCTGGGCATGCTCGACGCGGCCTGCCCCGGCGAGGTCTTCACCTCGCCGGTGCCCGACCAGATGGTCGCCGCCACCAAGGCCGTCGACGGCGGCGCGGGCGTCGTGCACCTGGTCAAGAACTACACGGGCGACGTCATGAACTTCAAGCTCGCGGCTGAGGATGCCGCGGAGGAGGGAATCGGCGTCGAGCACGTGCTGCTCGACGACGACGTGGCCGTGCAGGACTCGCTGTACACCGCGGGCCGCCGTGGCGTCGGCGCGACCGTGCTGGCCGAGAAGATCGCCGGCGCGGCCGCCGAGCGC
Source organism: Solirubrobacteraceae bacterium (assembly GCA_035264365.1). Lineage (GTDB taxonomy): Bacteria > Actinomycetota > Thermoleophilia > Solirubrobacterales > Solirubrobacteraceae > DATFQI01. The sequence continues at coordinate 8,886 of DATFQI010000155.1, read as the reverse complement.
GGTGACGTCCTCGCCGCCGTGGCGGGGACGGCGCGCCGCGTCAACGAACGCGCGCGTTCGTTCGGCGTCGCGCTGTCGTCGTGCACCCCGCCCGCCTCAGGCCAGCCGATCTTCGACCTCCCCGCCGGGGAGATGGAGGTCGGCATCGGCATCCACGGCGAGCCGGGTCGGCGGCGCGAGCCGCTCGGCACCGCGAAGCAGGTCGCCGCGATCATGGTCCAGGCCGTGATCGACGACCTGGCGCCGGATCCCGGCACGCCGCTGCTGGTGTTCACCAATTCGATGGGCGGCACGCCGCTGCTCGAGCTCTACGTGCTGCACGGGGAGATCGAGCGCGAGCTGCGCGAGCGCGGGCTCGAGCCCGCGCGCCGGCTGGTCGGGCCCTACATCACGTCGCTCGAGATGGCCGGCGCGTCGCTGACGGTGCTGGCGCTCGACGACGAGCTCACGGCGCTGTGGGATGCTCCCGTCCACACCGCCGCGCTCCGCTGGGGTGCGTGAGCCGTGAGCACAGAGACCACCGTGGCCACCGCCGTCGACGTCGCCAGCTGGATGCAGGAGGTCGCCTCCGCCGTCGAGGCCGAGGCGACCCACCTCACGCAGCTGGACTCCGCGATCGGCGACGGCGACCACGGCGTCAATATGACGCGCGGCTTCCGCGCCGTCGTGGAGGCGGCTGACGGCTCCCAACCGCCCGGGAAGCAGCTCGTCACCGCAGGCAAGACGCTGGTCTCGAAGGTCGGCGGCGCGAGCGGTCCGCTGTGGGGGACCGCGCTGCGCCGGGCCGGCCGGGCGGTCGGCGAGGCACCGGCGCTCGACGGGCCCGTGCTCGCCGACGCGCTCGACGCGGCGCTCGCCGGCGTGGTCGAGCTCGGGGCGGCCGAGCCCGGCGACAAGACGATGGTCGACGCGCTCGCGCCCGCCGTGGCCGCGCTGCGCGCGGGCGTCGAGAACGGGGAGGACCTGGGCGAGGCGATCGCCGCCGCGACCGCGGCGGCGGAGGAGGGCGCCCGCTCGACGGTGCCGATGCACGCCCGCAAGGGCCGCGCCTCCTACCTCGGCGAGCGCTCCATCGGCCACCAAGATCCGGGTGCGACCTCGTCGGCGCTGATCGTCGCCGCGCTCGGACGCGCCCTCGGCCCCACGGGCTGATGGGCGAGCGGTCGCTGCGGGGGTTGCCGGCGTCGCCCGGCGAGGCGGCCGGCCGCGCCCGGGTGCTGGATCCGGCCGTGACCGACGCGCCGCCGCTGGCCGAAGCCGAGCGCCCCGCTGCGCTCGATGCCGCGCGTGCGGCGCTCGCCACCGCGGGCGCCGAGCTGGATGCGCTGGCCGCGCGGCTGCGTTCCGAGGGTCGCGAGTCCGAGGCCGAGATCGTCGAGACCGGCGTCCTCATGGCCGCCGACCCGGCGCTCGACGCGGCACTCGAGGCCGCCGTGCTCGCCGACGGCCGCCCGCCCGCGGGCGCGCTGGCCGCCGCGTGCGGCCTCCACGCGGACGCGATCGCCGCTCTGCCCGACCCGGTGCTGGCCGCCCGCGCCGACGACGTGCGCTCGCTGGGGCGCCGCGCCGTCCGCGCGCTGCTGCCGAGCGGCGGCTCCGTTCCCGCACAGGGACCGCAGGCGCCACCAGGCCCGACGATCCTCGTCGCCGATGACCTCGGCCCGGCCGACGTGGCCGAGCTCGGCGCCGCCGTGGCGGGCATCGCGCTCGCGGCCGGAGGACCCTCGGCCCACGCCGCCGTGGTCGCCCGCGGACTCGGCGTGCCGATGGCCGTCGGGCTCGGCGCCGAGGCGCTCGCCATCCCCGCGGGGGCGGAGCTCGTCCTGGACGGCGGCGCCGGCACGCTCACGGTCGCACCCGCCGCTGCGCGCGCGGCAGTGGCCAGCAGGGCCCAGGCGCGCCGTGCGCGCGACCGGGCCGCCGCCGAGTCCGACGCGGGGCTGCCCGCCGTCACCGCCGACGGCGTGCACGTGCGCGTGCTGGTCAATGCCGCGACGCGCGCCGAGGCGCAGGCCGGCCTGCGCGCGGGCGCCGAGGGGATCGGCCTGCTGCGCACGGAGCTCGCGTTCCTCGACGCGCCCGCCTGGCCGACCGAGGCCGCCCACCGGGCGGCGCTCGAACCCGTCCTGGCGCCGCTCGCCGGGCGGACCGCGACCGTCCGCGTGCTCGACTTCGGCGCCGACAAGACGCCGCCGTTCCTGCGCGGCACCGCGCAGCGCGGCCTGTCACTGCTGCTCGGGCACGCCGGCGAGCTCGAGGCGCAGCTGCGCGCGATCGGCGCCGCCGGCGCCGCGACCGAGCTGCGCGTGCTGCTCCCGCTCGTCGAGTCGCCCGACCAGATCGCGGCGATCCGACCGCTGCTGCCCGTGGGCGCTCAGCTGGGCGCGATGGTCGAGACGCGCGCGGCGGTCGCCGCCGCGCACGAGATCGCCGCCGCCGCGGACTTCGTCTCGATCGGGACCAACGATCTGACGGCGGACGTGCTCGGCGCCGACCGCTTCCGGCCGGGCGCCGCCGTCGCGCACGACCCGCGGGTGCTGGCCGCGATCGCCGCGACCTGCGAGGCCGCGGACGCCGCCGGCCGCGTCCTGGAGGTGTGCGGCGAGGCCGCCGGCGACCCGCTGCTGCAGCCGCTGCTCGTCGGCCTCGGCGTGCGCGAACTCAGCACGGGCGCCGCGCGCGTGGGCGCCACGCGGGCAGCCGTGAGGGCCCTCGACGCCAGCGCGGCGCGGCGCATGGCGGGCGCCGCGCTCGCCGCCCCGGATGCTGCGGAGGTCGTGGCGCTAGTCCGTCAGGCCGGCCAGGCAGCGGCCGAGCGCCTCGACCGCGACCGGCCCGTCGTCGCCGTCGGCCCGGAGCCGTAGCGTCGTGCCCGCCTTCGCGCCGAGGGCGAGCACGGACAGGAGGCTCTTCGCGTCGGCCTCCCGGTCCCCGACCGCCACGGCGATCGTCGAGCGGAAGCCGAGCGCGGTGCGCACGAAGCGCGCGGCGGGGCGCGCGTGCAGGTCGACGTCGGGCGGGAGCGTCGCGGTCGTCTCAGAGCTTGGCGGCACCTGCGGCCCCCTTCGCGGCATCCTCGACGTCGTCCAGCGCGAGCCCGGCAGAGGCGGTCACCGCGGCGGCGACCGCGCCCTCCACGAGCGGCGCGTCGACGAGCCGGACGTGGCCGTTCTCCCGGCCGGCGAGCACCGCGCGGGCGGTGAGGATCGCGCTGCCGAGGTCGCCGAGCACGATCACGCCGTCGCCCGCGTCTGCGGATTCGATCGCCGCGCGCACGCGGTCGGCGTCGGTGCCGAGGCCGCCGTCGGGCGTTCCGCCCGCACCCTCGATGCGCACGTCGGGACCCGCCATCTGGCCGGCGAGGGCCACGGTGCCAGAGGCGATATCACGGCTGTGCGATACGACTACGATCCCGACCACGCTCGCTCCTGTCCGGTTCGGCGTCTCAGCGACATCGTAAACTATCGAAGCCGATTCGACAATGCCGAACGCTAGCGAGACATCGAGAAGGCGCGGAACGATCCAGTCGGTCGACCGCGCAGCCCGCATCCTGAAGGCCCTGGGCAGCGGCCCGCGGCGCCTCGGCGTCAGCCAGCTCGCCGACCAGCTCGGCCTCTCGCGGCCGACGGTGCACGGCCTGCTGCAGACGCTCGCAGCGCACGGCTTCGTCGAGCAGGACCGCGATTCCGACAAGTACCAGCTCGGCGCCGGCCTGCTGCACCTCGGCAACTCCTACCTGGACCTCAACGAGCTGCGCGCGCGCTCGCTGGTGCACGCGGAGCGGCTCGCGACCCGCACAAGCGCCGCCGTGCGCGTGGGCGTCCTGCACGGCGCCTCAGTCACCGTGGTGCACCACGTCTTCCGGCCCGACTCGGCCTTCCAGGTGCTCGAGGTCGGCGCCCAGCTGCCGGCCCACGCGAGCGCGCTCGGCAAGGCGATGCTCGCCTTCGCGCCCGATCCGGTGGTCTCCGAGCTGCTCGCCGAGCCGCTGCCCAAGCTCACCAACCGCACGCTCACGGCCAAGGCACTGCTGGGCGAGCTCGAAGCGGTGCGCGAGCAGGGCTTCGCACGCGAGCGCGACGAGGCGGTGCTCGGCGAGTCCAGCGTCGCCGCGCCGATCACGGATCACGCGGGCCATGCCGTGGGCGCGATCGCCGTGGTGGGGGAGACCGCCGAGCTGCTCCCCCGCGGGGCCGCCAAGGGCGTCGTGGCGGCGGTCACCGAGGCCGCGCGCGCGATCTCGCGCGAGCTCGGCGCCGGCCGCTGGCCGGCCGCCTAGGCTGATGCCGGAGCCAGCAGCGAGCGCTCGGTCACGACCTCGAGCGCGAGCGTCTTGTAGCCGACCTCGTCGAAGAGCACCACGATCGCGTCGTCGTCGTAGCGATGGACGACGCCCTCGCCCCATTGCCCGTGGGCCACGCGGCTGCCGATCTCGAACGGCACCTCCTCGGGCGTGGCGTCATTCGTGCGGCCCTCGAGGCAGTTGTCGCAGTTGCCGCACGGCGGCTCGAACGGCTCGCCGAAGTACGCGAGCACGAACGCGCGCCGGCAGCCGTCCGTCTCGGCGTAGCCGCGCATCATGTCCACGCGCGAGCGCTCGAAGCTGCGGCGCTTCTCCTCGGCCTCCGCGGCGGCGCCGATCGCCTCGCTCGGCTCGGCCGCCCCGTCGGCCGGAGCCACCTCGCCGCTCGGGAGCACGTCGACGGCTCCGGCCTCCTCGAGCCGCGAGACGGCCGTGGTGAGCTTGGTCTGGGAGAGCTCGGTCTCCTCCTGCAGCTCCGCGGGTGGCACGGGACCGTCGTGCTGGCGCACGGCGCTCAGCACCTGGGCGATCTCGTCGACCTCGACCTGGCCCGTGCCCGAGAAGAAGCGGCGCAGCCCGAGGTCCTCGGTGCGGTAGAAGAGCAGTGCCTCGGCGGGCTCCCCGTCGCGCCCCGCGCGGCCGAGCTCCTGGTAGTAGGCGTCGACCGACTCGGAGATCTCGCTGTGGAAGACCCAGCGCACGTCGGCCTTGTCGATGCCCATGCCGAACGCCGTCGTGGCGCACACGACGTCCAGGTCGCCGTCCATGAAGCGCGTCTGGACGTCGTCGCGCTCGCGCGGCTTCATGCCCGCGTGGTACGAGGCCGAGCGTAGGCCGTCGCCGCAGAGCGACTGCGCGAGCTCCTCGGCCTGGCGACGGGTGGCGACGTAGACGATCCCGGGCGGCTCGGAGCCGGCGATCCGCTCGGCCAGCGCTCGCAGCTTGCGCTCCTCGCCGCCCTCGCCGTGGAAGCGCTCGACCCCGAGGCGGATGTTCGGGCGGTCGAAGCCGCGGATGATGATCTCGGGCTCGCGCATACCGAGCCGCTCCACGATCTCGTCGCGCACCGGCGGGGCGGCCGTCGCGGTCAAGGCGAGCAGCGTCGGGCGCCCGAGCGCCTCCACGGCCGCGCCGAGCCGCAGGTAGTCGGGGCGGAAGTCGTGGCCCCACTCGGAGATGCAATGCGCCTCGTCGACGACCAGCAGGGAGGGCTCGGCGACCGCGAGCTCGTCCAGGACCTCCGGGTTGGCGAGCTGCTCCGGAGCGAGGAAGAGGAACTCGAGCGCGTCCTCGGCGAGCTCGGCCAGCGCCCGCTCGCGCTCGGAGACGCTGATGTGCGAGTTCAGCTGGGCCGCACCGCCGGCCGCGCGCTCCTTGAGGTCCTCGACCTGGTCGCGCTGGAGCGCGATCAGCGGCGAGACCACGATCGTCGCGCCGGGGGAGAGCAGCCCGGCGATCTGGTAGATCGCCGACTTCCCCGAGCCCGTCGACATCACCGCCACCGTGTCGCGGCCGTCGAGGACCGAGGCGATCGCCTCACGCTGGCCGGGTCGCAGCGCCTCGAAGCCGAACGCCTCGCGCGCCACCCGCTCGATCCGGTCGCCGCTGCCGTTCACGTGGCGGTGGGCTGCCCAGGGCCGCGCGCGAGGAAACCCGGGCAGCCGCCTGCTCGGCGCGTCGGCCCGCTTGCTCGGCGCGCGCGGCTGCTCGCCGGCGCCCGGGCTACGCCGCCGGCGGCGGGGAGGACGGCGCGCCGCGCTTGGCGTCGAGCTGCCCGGCGGCGATCGTCGCGACCATGTCCTTGGACTCCTCGCGGTAGGAGGAGCCGTCCTCGAACTCGATCATCGGGTACTTGCGCTGGCCGCTGATGCGCTCGACCTCGTCGCGCTTGCCGCGGCGCTGCGGCCCCTTGACGAGCTCGTACTCGATCCCGGCGTCCTCGAGCGCCTTCTGGACCTTCCAGCATGGGTGCCCGGGGAGCTTCGCCCAGGTGTTCGGGCAGCGGTGCAGGCGGACGGTCATGGGCCCGACCATACTCCCGGGCGCCCGGCGCGGCCAGGGTCCCCGCTAGGTTCTGCGCCCGTGAGCACGACCCAGCCCTGGAGCGGCCGCGCGCTGCACTTCGTCGGGATCGGCGGCGCCGGCATGAGCGGCCTGGCCCTCGTCGCCCGCTCGCTCGGCGCGTCCGTGACCGGCTCCGACCGCGCCGCCGGGTCGCCGTACGTCGGGCCGCTGCGCGCGCTCGGCGTCGAGCCGGTGGCGGGCCACGACGCCGCCAACGTGCCGGAGGACGCGGAGCTGGTCGTCTCCAGCGCGATCCCGCCGGAGAACCCGGAGCGCGCGATCGCCCGCGAGCGCGGCCAGCGCGAACTCCATCGCGCCGAGCTACTGGGCGAGCTCACGCGGCTCAAGCCGACGATCGCGATCAGCGGCACCCACGGCAAGACGACGACCTCGAGCATGGTCGTGCACGCGCTGCGCGGCTGCGGGCTGGACCCGAGCTACCTGGTCGGCGGCGAGGTGCGCTCCACGGGCGCCAACGCGGGCTGGGGCGCGGGGGAGTGGCTCGTCGTGGAGGCCGACGAGTCCGACCGCAGCCTGCTGAAGCTCTCGCCGCGGATCGCGGTGCTCACCAACGCCGAGCTCGACCACCACACGACCTACAGCTCGCGCCGCGACGTCGACGAAACCTTCCGCGCCTTCCTGGCGCTCTCCGAGCAGGCCGTGGTCTGGGATCGCCCGGAGCTGCTCGCCCTCGCCGGCGACACGCCGGTCATCCCGTTCGACGTCGCCGCGCCGGAGCTGGGGGAGGACGGCTCGCGCTTCACGCTCGACGGCGTCGAGGTGGCGCTGCCGGTCCCGGGCGCCCACAACGCCCGTAACGCCGCCGCCGCGCTGACGGCGGCCCGGCTCGCCGGCGCCGACCTCGCGCAGGCCGCGGCCGCGCTGGCGGACTTCGCGGGCGCCGGCCGCCGCTTCGAGCGGCTCGGCACGACCGCCGCGGGCGCGCTCGTGGTCGACGACTACGCGCACCACCCGACCGAGGTGCGCGCCACGATCGAGGCCGCCCGCACGCTGCTGTCCGAGCGCATCGTCGCCGTCTTCCAGCCGCACCTGTTCTCGCGCACGCGGCACCAGGCGCGCGAGTTCGGCGCCGCGCTCGCGCTCGCCGACGTCGTCGTCGTGCTGGGGATCTACCCCGCGCGGGAGCGCGCCGAGGACTTCCCGGGCGTGACGGGACGCCTGGTGGCCGTCGCGGCCGCCGACGCCGCCGGCGGGCGCCCAGTCGCCTGGCTGCCCGGCTTCGACGAGGCCGAGGCCTACCTGCGCGCCACGCTGCGCGAGGGCGACGTGCTGCTCACGCTCGGCGCGGGCGACGTCGACGCCCTCGGCCGCCGCCTCGTCACTTAATCGATCGGGGTCAGATCTTGCAATCCAGCAAACCGGAAAGCGGAATGCTGGATTGCAAGATCTGACCCCCCGGGGGAGCGGAGGAGTCGGGCGTAGCGGGTCGAAGGTCGCCCTGGTGGCTCTCGATCCCACTCTGCCCCGTCGCGCGGCCGGTCGCGTGCGCTCCCGCACGCCGCGCCTGCCGCGCGTCCCGCTGCGCCTGCTCGTGGCGCTGCTGCTGCTCGGCGCGCTCGGCTACGGCGGCTGGACCTGGCTGCGCGACTCCTCGCTCGCCGAGGTCCGCGACGTCGAGATCACCGGTGCGAGCTCGAGCGAGGAGCCCAAGGTGCGCGCCGCGCTCGAGGCCGCCGCCCGCGACATGACCACGCTGCACGTGCGCGAGGACGCGCTCCGCAACGCCGTCGCGCAGTACGCCTCGGTCGCCGCGATCGAGGTGAGGGCCGACTTCCCGCACACGCTGAAGATCCACGTCTTAGAGAACACCGCGGTCGCGGTGCTGGTCTCCGGCGACCGCGACATCGCCGCCTCGGGCGACGGGCTGCTGCTGCGCGGGGTCGTGGCCGACGGCGACCTGCCCGTGATCAAGCTCGACGCGCCGCCCACCGGCGACCGGGTCGGCAACCTCAACACGCGCACCGCGCTGACGATCGCGGCCGCCGCGCCGGACGCCCTCCGGCGCCGCGTCGACCGTCTGTGGACCGGTCCGCGGGGGATGATGCTGGCGCTCGTCGACGGCCCCGACCTGATCTTCGGCGACGCCTCCGACGCCCGTCGCAAGTGGCTCTCAGCGGCCCGCGTGCTGGCCGATCCGAGCGCCGCCGGCGCGACCTACCTCGACGTCCGCGTGCCCGAGCGCGTGGCGGCCGGAGGGCTCGGTCCGATGCCCGAGCCGACCCCCGAGGCGACCGGCACTCCAGCCCTGATTCCGCCTCCCGAGACCAACCCTTAACCGTAGGGTGAGAATGAGGCATCTCTCAACCCGAAGTCGAGACTTCGGCGTCCTGCAAGGTCCCTTGCCGAGGTTCGAGGTTTTTGACATCGGGAAGGAAATGCGCCTAACGTGCGGGTTTCCGCGCTTTGGCGGGGCGTGCTAAAACGCTCGACTCCAACCTGAGGTCCGGAACGAACTCTCCCATGGAAGCTGGCAGCTATCTCGCAGTCATAAAGGTCGT
>DATFQI010000154.1:0-3398 GCA_035264365.1 Solirubrobacteraceae bacterium | reverse complement strand
AGCCGTGCGCCGCGCGTCAAGCGGCGCCAGCCAGGCATGCCCGCGTGTTCGACAATGCCGAGCCGACGACGCGAAACGGCCACTCTGACCCGCGGCCACGGCCCCGCTCGACGGCGACCACATCGGCCTGCGGCCGATCGAGATCCACCCGGGCGTCCACCGCCATCGCAAAATTAACTCCAGCGCCGCTTGACTTTCATCCGTCGTCCAACGCGCAAGTCTCGCCGGCGTGGCGCCGGGTGCCCGCTCGCTTGCGGGAGGAGGAGCGCCACTCGTCGCTTGGAGTGTGGGAGGCATCGGGGGCCGGCGGGTGTTTCAGGTCGGACTGCCGGCGTGCGCGGGGTGGCGATCGGGGGCGAGCTGCGCGGCGAGGCCGAGCGCCGCCTGGAGCGGCCCGTTACCTCCCAGCCATCGCCGCCAGCCGTGCGCCAGCACGCGATCGTGGACGATGTCGTAGTGGAACCCGCGTCCCGGGCCGGTCAACCATGCGCTCACCCGGTCGTATCGGAGGCGCTGCGCGAGCGGCCCGGACGCGGACCGCACCTTGAACTTGCGCTGGGGGCTCCTCGGTGCCCGCGTCGACCTCAGGGATCGCCGCCGGAGAGAGCGTCCCGCTGGCGCGCTCGCCCTCCCCGGTAGCGGGCAGATCGTCGCCCGCCTCGCCGTTGGCGTCGACAAAGGGCTCGCCGACGCGCGCGCCGTCGAGGTAATCGCCCGGCACGACGGCCAGCCCGTCATCGTGGTCGCGCAACCGGAGCTTGGCCTGGTGGAAGTAGCTGCCGTCGTAATCGCCGCACTCGGCCGTTTGCTGATCGACGGACACGCAATCCGCGCCGGCGAACCGGCGCGGCGTGGGCCCACACGATCGCGCGATAGCCCGTGGCTGCACGCGGCGACGCGGGAGGGCATGACGCCCTCCCGCGTGAGACGATCGGCGCTATGAGGCGTGGAGCTCGCCGACCTTGATGGCGGTGATCAAGGCGTTCTTTATCACGACCCCACCGCTGCAGCTCAGGACGGCGGAGGCACCGTAATTGAAGCTGTGAGTGATCGTGAGCGTCTGGTCCTCGGGCACGTTGCTGACGCCGGTCATCCCCCAGCTGGTGTCCTTGTCGGCGCCCGCGAAAAGCGTGCACGTGAAGGGCGTGTTCGCGAAGTAGCTACTCGCCTGCACCTTCGCCGAGATGACGTAGTTCCCGGGCGGCAGGTACACGCTCCCGACGGTCGTTCCGTCTGTGACGATCACTGAAGCGGGCCTGGTGATGTAGCCGTCGCTGGGGCCGGTGTCGCCCTTTGCGCCTGTGTCGCCCTTCGGGCCTGTGGCGCCGGGATCGCCCTTGTCGCCCTTGGGTCCCTGGGCACCGGGAAGCCCGGTGTCGCCCTTGGGTCCGGTGTCACCCTTGGGGCCCGCGTCGCCCTTCGGCCCTGTGGCGCCGGGATCGCCCTTGTCGCCCTTGGGTCCCTGGGCACCCGGAAGCCCGGTGACGCCTTTGGGTCCGGTGTCGCCCGTGGGCCCCGCCGGACCCGTTGCTCCCGAGTCACCCTTGGGACCTGCCAGGAGCTGGCCGGACATGAAGTCCGTCGCGGTGAGCGTGCCGTTCTTGACCTTGGCGCCGGTGACGGCGTTCGCCTTGATCTGTGCCGTGCCGACGGAGTGCTTGGGCAGGATCAACTTCCCGGCCGCGTGGGTGATCGGAGCGGAGCCGAGGATGGCGACGGCTAGTGCCGTCGCGGCAAGCGCGGTGGGCGCCTTGGGGACGTGCAGGTGCATGGTGAGTGTCCTTTCGGATGTCGCGACGCCGCCGTTGGAGCGGCTTCCCGTGGGGAGCGCAGCGAGCTCTGGAGGTGGTGGCTGTGGGGCTTGAAGGATCGAGCGCGTGGGCGTGCTTCGGAAGGCGGGCGAGCCGACGTCGTGTGGCGAAGAACCGACGTAGCCTGCGGGAGAGCCGACGGCGACCGCAGAACGAACAGCCGCATCGGGGCCCGCGTGACGAGACTCACGAACACACTCGCTGCCGCGCCTTCCTCACGAATGCGGGCGTCTCAGACGACGTCTGACAAACGCCTGCTGGGGACGACGTCCAGTCGTCCCGGCCGCTTGATGCCGCGCTGTCACTCGCCTAGCGGAAGCGGGCGTAATCGGGACGGCGGACTACACGCGGGTTCCCGGTCCAGTCCAGTAGTGGAGTGAGCCGACGTTGTGGCGTGTTGCGCCGGCCGCGTGAAGTTGTGATTCCGCCTGTTGCGGCGTGACTTCCAGCAGCGTGGCGAACTCGAGTGTGGTGCCGGATCGGTAGACGTGGAGGGCTGCGTCGACCGTGGGCGCTGTGGCCGGCTCCGCCCCCGGGATCGCGAGAGCCGTCAGGACGGCCGGCTCGACCTGGGCCCATGGTCGTGAGCCGACCAGGAGCATGCGCGGGCGCTGGCCGGTCGCGATGGCGAGCACCGTGGGGAACTGGCGGACGCCGAGCACGTGCCTGTCGTGCAGGTCGGTGGCGAAGCCGTGGGCGCCCGCGTCGGCGTCGAAGAGCACCGAGAACGCCTTGGCATCGATACCCGCCTCCGCCGCACAGGCGACTAGCACGTCGCGGCGCGCGACGTTACGGGCCTCGAGGAACACGGCCTCGCGGATTCGGCGCAAAAATCGCTCCTCGGCGGCCGGGTCGAGCATGCGGACGATGTGCGCCGCCTTGGAGGCTGGGTACGACGACGAGGGCGGATTGGTATGCCAGACCTCAGGGTTGATCGGCTGACCGGTCCGGGCCGCGACCTGCTGCCAGTGCGGGCCGACGTCCGCCGGTTTTGCGATGCCGGCGCCGGGGTCGCTGAAGCCTTCCCAGCCGGCAAGCAGGCCGCCGTAGATCGTCCGGACGGTCACGACGCTGTCGTAGTGGTGGCGGAGTCTGCGCCATGTCGGCTCGAACGCCCAGCAGCCCGAGCAGATCGGATCGGTCACGTATACGAGCGTCGGCTTGGCCGCCGACCCGTCGGAGGGATCGGCGCGGGTCGGTCCCGTCCCGGGCGGCAGGAAGCAAACGCCCGCCGAGGCGTCGCATGCTTGTCGGCTAGGCCGCATGCTGGAGCTCCTCGGTCAGGCGCGGATAGTCGGTGTAGCCGCGCTCGTTGCCGCCGTAGAAGGTCGCCTGATCGGGCTCGTTGAGGCGGATGCGCAGGCGCAGCCGCTCGGGCAGGTCGGGGTTGGCCAGGAACTGGCGCCCGAAACTGATCAGGTCGGCCTGCTCGGTCTCTAAAATCGCTTGTGCGTCTTCGCCGTCCCACAGCTGCCACCCGCCCGAGTTGGCGACGATCGCGCCGTCTCGGTGCCGGCGCGCGAGCTTTAGCGCGGAGAAGCCGGCGTCGGGCGGTGACTCGATCACGTGCAGATACGCCAGGTCCAA
>DATFQI010000153.1:0-18097 GCA_035264365.1 Solirubrobacteraceae bacterium | reverse complement strand
GCCTGCTGGGCCTGAAGTTCTTTCTGCTGCTTCGCCACGTCGGTCTTCGCCGTCTTCAGCGCCTGGACCTGATCGGCGTACCACTTCTTGTAGTCGGGCATCCGCATGCCGATGACGCGGGCGTACATGTTGGCGTGGTTGCGACCGCAGAGCTCGGCGCACTGGCCGGTGAAGACGACGCGGTCCTGGCCCTCGGGGATCGCGTCGGTCGGGATCCGGAACCAGGTCTTGTTCGTGTAGCCGGGGACCGCGTCCATCTTGCCGCCGAGCTTCGGGATCCACCACGAGTGCGCGACGTCGTCGGCCGTGATGTCGAGCGTGACTGTCATGCCGACGGGCACCACCATGTCGACGTAGGAGAAGACGGCCTTGTCGGCCTTGGGGTACTGGTAGCGCCACACGTACTGCTGGCCGTCGACGCGGAGGTTCATGCTCGCGCTGCCCTTGGGCGGAGCGGGCTGGTCCGTGGAGGCATAGAGCACATTGGAAGCGGTGACCGGATTGCCGTTGGCGTCGATGTCCGACGCGGGCGGGTTCTTGATGCCCGGCAGCGTGATGAACGTGAAGACGGTGATGAAGATGAGGATCACGCCGGCACCCACGGTCCATCCGATCTCCAGGCGCGTGTTGCCGTGGATCTGGGCCGCGACCATGCCCTTGCGCGCCCGGAACTTGACCATCGCCCACACCAGCGCGCCGGCCACGCCGATGAACACGATCCAGGCGAGGATGAATATCAGCAGGTAGAGCGTCCAGATCTTGTCCGCGTTCTGCGAGCCGCCCTTCTCCGGGAAGAAGATCCCCGCGTTCGCGACGGCGGGCGCCAGCGCGAGGCCGGCCAGGGCGGCCGTCAGGCCGCGGGTCAACAGCACCTTCACCATGCGGCGGCGGAGTATATGGAGCCCGGAGGCCGAAGAGGGGTGCGGCGGCGCCATCGCGCCGGAGCCCGGTCCGGCTACCGACCGCCGAACGCGGGCGGGCGCTTCTCCAGGAAGGCCTGCACACCTTCGAGGAAGTCACCCGTCTCGGCCGACTGCTGCTGGATGTCGGCCTCCAGCGCCAACTGGTCGTCCATCCGACCGTAGAGCCAGGCGTTGAGCTGGCGCTTCGTGCCGGCGTAGGAGAGCGTCGGGCCGCTCGCGAGCCGCTCGGCCAGCGCGTCGACCTCCGCCTCGAAGTCCTCGTCGGCCGCCACGCGGTTGATCAGGCCCCACTCGAGCGCCCGGCGGGCGGGGATCCTCTCGCCCAGCATCGCCATCTCGGTCGCGCGCGTGAAGCCGATCCGCTCGGGCACGAACAGCGACGAGCCGCCGTCGGGCACCAGGCCGATGTTCACGAACGCCAGCAGGAAGTAGGCGCTCTCCTTGGCGATCACGAGGTCAGCGGCGAGCGCGAGCGAGAGCCCGATGCCGACCGCGGGGCCGTTGACGGCCGCCACCACGGGCTTGGGCATCCGCCGGATCCCGGTGATGATCGGGTGATAGCGCTCGGTCAGCGCCGTGTGGACGTCGGGGCGCCCGCCCGGCGTCGGGTCGAAGCCGGCCTTGAGGTCCGCCCCGGAGGAGAAGCCGCGGCCGGCGCCGGTGATCACGACGGCGCGCACCTCGTCGTCCTCGGCGGCCTTCTCGACCGCGTCGCGCAGGTCGAGGCCGAGCTGCTTGTTCCAGGCGTTCATCGCCTCCGGGCGGTTCAGGGTGATGCGCAGCTCGCCGCCGCGGCGCTCCACCAGCACGGTCTCGTAGTCCATGGGGCGCGATCCTACGGGGATGGCCCCGGCGTTCGTGTTCGGCTACGGCTCGCTCTTGGACGGCGCGACAGGCGTCCCCTGCCGCCTCCAGGGCTGGCGCAGACGCTTCGGCGTGGCGATGGACAACCGCCGCACGATCCCGGGCTACAAGTACTTCCTGGACGCGCGCACGGGCGCGCGGCCGGAGGTCTTCGTGGCGTTCCTGGACGTGGTGCCGGAGCCGGGGGCGGCGGTGCAGGGCATCGCCGCCGAGGTCGATCCCGCGCGGCTGGAGGCGCTCGACGACCGCGAGCGCAACTACGCGCGCGTCGACGTCTCGGCCGCGCTCGACCTCGACCTCGGCGGCCCCGTCTGGGCGTACGCCGGCCTGCCGGAGGCGCGCGAGCGCTACGCGGCCGCCGTGGCGGCGCAGCGCGCGGTCGTCGCGCGCGCGTACGTGGATGACGTACGCGCGGGCTTCGCGGCCCACGGGCTGGCCTTCGACACGTTCCCGGAGGTCCCCGTGATGGACCTCGATCGGATCGACCTGCCGTAGCCGCTGCGATCCCGTCGGCACCCGCCGTTAGACTCGCCCGCGCCGTGCGCCTGCCCACCGCCATCCGCGTGGCCGCGGGTGCGGCCCTCGCCGCCGGGATCGCGGCACCGCTCGTCCGCAGGCGGTTGAAGCTCCCGCCGCCCGTCGTGACCGGGACCGCGGCCCTCGCGCCTTTCGCCCTCTGCGTGCTCGTCCCGCGCTCGCGGGCGCGCGACGTCGGGACGTGCGTGCTGCAGATGTGGGCCTACGTCGCCACGTACGAGATGCCCAACGACGACCCGGCCGCGCTCGAGCGCCGGGTCAAGGTCGCCTACCCGGTGCGAGCCGACAAGACGATCGGCCTCGGCACCACGCCGACGCTGCGCCTGCAGCGCGCGCTCGCGACCCCCGGCCGCTTCCGCGCCTGGGAGAAGCTGCTCGTGTGGTCGCACTGGCTGTGGTTCCTGTTCCCCCACGGGACCGTCGCGTACCTGATCCTGCGCCGCCCCGAGCACTTCCCGCGCGGCGCCGCGCAGATCTACGCGACGTTCGACCTCGGGCTGATCGGCTACTGGGCGGTCCCGACCGCGCCGCCCTGGTACGCCGCGGCGCAGGGTCTGATGGCGGACGGCCGGACCCCGGAGCTTCGCCGGATGATGGTCGAGTACGGCGAGCAGTTCTGGAGGTCCGGGTGGGCCCCGCTGTACGGTTTCCTTGGAGGCAATCCACTCGCTGCCATGCCGTCGCTGCATTTCGCCACCTCCGTGACGGCGGCTCACGTGCTCACCGACAGCCGCGCGGCCGCTGCTCCGCTCGCTTGGGCCTACGCGGGCACGCTCGGCCTTGCCCTCGTCTACCTGGGCGAGCACTACGTCGTCGATCTCGCGGCCGGCCTCGCCCTCGCCGAGGGCGTCCGGCGCGGCACGCCGGCCGCGGTCCCGCTCGCGCGGCGGGTGAGCAGCACCATCCGCCGGCTCGAGCGGAGGGCGGGAGCGTGAGCGAGACGCGCCCGAGCCACGCCCGCGAGGACGAGCAGCTGCTGCAGGAGCCCGAGTACGAGGCGCTCGAGATCGAGGCTGCCGAGGAGGGCGACGACCACGGGCTCGAGATCAACCGCCGCACCGTGCTGTCGCTCGGCGCCTTCCTGCTGCTCTCGCTCGCTGCCCTGTACTTCCTGCTGCCCCAGCTCGCCGGCCTCGAGGACACCTGGCGACGGATCGAGGACGGCAGCCCTTACTGGATGCTCGTGGCGCTGCTGTTCGGCTGCGGGATGTTCTTCAGCTACGTCGCGATGTTCCGCGGGATCTTCCTGGCGGCGGGCTCGAGCCGGATCGACTGGCGCGCCAGCTACCAGATCACGATGGCCGGGCTGGCGGCCTCGCGGATCTTCGCCGCCGGCGGCGCCGGCGGCCTCGTGCTGACGGCCTGGGCGCTGCGGCGCTCGGGCATGCGCAAGCGCGTCGTCGCGGACAAGACGCTGACGTTCCTGATCCTCACCTACATGCCCTACATGGCCGCGCTGATCGTCTGCGGCCTCGGGCTGCGGCTCGGGATCTTCCACGGGCCGGCGCCCTTCGGCCTGACCGTCGTGCCCGCGATCATCGCCGTGATCCTGACCGCGATCGGGGTCTCGACCGCGCTGGTGCCGACCGACCTGCAGCGCCGGCTCGAGGGATTCGCGCGCGGCCATGGGAAGCTCGGCAAATGGGCGCAGCGGCTCGCGAACCTGCCGGCCTCCGCGTCGGCGGGGATGCGCGACGCGCTCCAGCACCTGCGCCACCCGGACCCGGCGCTGGCCGGCGCGGTGCTGTTCTGGGCCTTCCAGGTGGCCATCCTGTGGGCCTCGTTCCACGCGTTCGGCGGCGCCCCGCCGCTGGCCGTGCTCACGCAGGCGTTCTTCGTCGGCATGTTCGGCAACCTGCTGCCGATGCCGGGCGGCGTCGGGGGCGTCGAGGGCGGCATGATCGCCTCGCTGGCCGCGTTCGAGGTCGACGCGGGGCAGGCGGTCGTGGCGGTCCTGCTGTTCCGGGCGGTGACCTTCTGGCTGCCGCTGATCCCCGGCGTGATCGCCTACTTCCAGCTGCGCAAGACCGTCGATCGCTGGCGTGACGAGCTACACTCACTATACAAAGTGAAGTAAGGACGAGAGAGGCCAATGCCAGACGTCGAGAACGTGATCATCATCGGCAGCGGACCGGCCGGCTATACCGCCGCGCTGTACACCGCCCGCGCGAACCTGAACCCGCTCGTGATCGAGGGGTTCCTGTGGGGCGGGCTGCTCCAGCAGACCACGGACGTCGAGAACTACCCGGGCTACCCGCAGGGCGTGATGGGCCCGCAGATGATGCAGGACCTGCGCGACCAGGCCGAGCGCTTCGGCTCGCGCTTCATCACCGAGAACGTGACCCGCTTCGAGCCGGGCTCCGACGGCGAGCCGCACCGCGTGTGGATCGACGACGAGGAGTACCTGGCCCGCTCGGTCGTGCTGGCGATGGGCGCCGAGCACAAGAAGCTCGCCGTGCCCGGCGAGGAGGAGCTCGGCGGCCGCGGCGTGTCCTACTGCGCGACCTGCGACGCCGCCTTCTTCAAGGACCGCGCCACGATCATCGTCGGCGGCGGCGACTCCGCGATGGAGGAGGCGATCTTCCTCGCCAAGTTCTCCTCGAAGGTGGTGGTCGTCCACCGCCGGGCGGAGTTCCGCGCCTCGAAGATCATGCTCGAGCGTGCCCGCTCGACGGAGAACATCGAGTTCAAGACCCCGTTCGTGGTCGAGGAGTTCCTGGCCGGCGACAACGGTGCCCTGGACCGCGCGCGGCTGCGCAACGTCGAGACGGGCGAGACCGAGGAGCTGCCGATGGACGGCGCCTTCATCGCGATCGGCCACGAGCCGCAGTCGGAGATCGTCGACGGGATCGTCGAGACCGACGCCGACCGCTACGTCGTGACCGAGGGCAAGTCCACGCGCACCAACGTCCCGGGCGTGTTCGCCGCCGGCGACCTGGTCGACCACACCTACCGGCAGGCGATCACCGCCGCCGGCTCGGGCTGTCAGGCGGCGCTGGACGCCGAGTGGTACCTGCGCGACAACCCTCAGGTGCCGACCCCGGCGGCGCTCGAGGGGACCGGGGACCTCGCTGAGCAGCAGTGGGCGCCCAGCGCCCGCTCCTAGAGCCGCTTGATCGTCAGCCGGTAGCCCGCGTCGAGCGCGCGGGCACCGGACTGCGCGCCGAGCGCCACGTAGAACGTGCGCGTGCGGCCGGTGCGGTTGCGCAGCGTGATCCGCTCGGTGCGGGAGCCCTTGCGGCGCGACGTCGCCAGCCGCCGGGAGCTCCTGCAGCCGCTGCGCGTGCACTTCGCAAGCGACGAGGTGCCCGACGAGAAGCCGGCCAGCACGGGGTCGCCGAAGGTCGGCTTTGCGATCACCCGCACGCGCGAGCGCTTGCGGATCCGCAGCCGGTAGACGTCGGCCGGATCCTCGTAGGCGTCGACGAGGCCGACCAGCCGCTTGGTGGCGCGGCCCGTGAACACCGGCGTCGCGGCGCGGCCGAACGCGCGGCCGTCGACCCAGACGATGTCGTCGTTGGGCTCGAGCGGGTCGCGCGGGGGCGGCTTCTTGGTCAGCGCGGCGCCGACGTCGAGCAGGCCGAAGCCGGTGCCGTTGTCGAAGCCCTTGCGGCCGAGGTCGCGCGCGGAGAGCCGCACGACCTGGGCGACCTGGTCCGGTGAGAGGTCCGGGCGCGCGGCGCGCACCCAGGCGACCGCGGCGGAGACCATCGGCGCCGAGAAGCTCGTGCCGTTGAGGCGCTGATACCCGTCCGGGTTGCCGTCCTCGACGTCGAGCGGGACGGGGACCGCGGTCATGATCGACTCGCCGGGAGCGCTCAGGTCGACCGCGGGGTTGGAGTTCGAGAACGCGGAGGAGTCCAGGCGCGCGTTGACGGCCGCGATCGTGAGCACATGCGGCAGCGAGGCGGGGAACTCGGGCGGGTTGCCCTCGGCGAACTCGTTGCCGGCGGCCGCGACGGGGACGATCCCGCGCCGGATCGCGAGCTGGATCGCGTTGTACTCGGCACGGCAGAGGCTCTGCGAGCCGTAGCTCATGTTGATCACCGCGGCGCCGGCGCGGACCGCCGCGCGCACGCCGCCCGCGGAGGCCGAGCAGGTCAGCGCCTCCGGCGGCAGCGGGACGTTGAGCGCGCGGGCGCCGGGCCAGACGCCGAGGATCCCGACGTCGTTCTTGGGCGCGGCGGCGACGGCCGCGGTGGCCGTGCCGTGGAGGTTGTCGAGCGGCCGGCCGCCGAGCGTGGCGATGTTCGGGTCGCCGGCCCACTCGGCGTGGGTCTCGTCCAGGCGGGTGTCGAGCAGCGCGATCAGCGGGCTGTTGGGCGCCACGGCGGGCGGCGCGAGGTTCGGGTCGGCGATCGCGGCGCGCCACGCGTCGGGGTACTTCGACAGCGGGTCGTCGGGGACCGCCTGCTTGGTGTCGCGCAGCGCGTCGGGCTGCGCGTAGAGCAGCAGGCCGCGGCTGCGCAGCGCGCTCGCCATCGCGCGCGCGCTCGCGCGCGCCACCACGTAGTCGCCGCCACCGATCAGCCGCGCGCCGAACGCGCGGGCCACCGCTCGGGCGCCGGCACCGGGCCGCGCGCCGACGAGCCAGGTGCCGCGGGCGGAGCGGATCGCGGAGGCGGACGCGTCGCCGGGGAACTGCATCGGCTCCGGCACGGAGCGGAGCGCCTGCGGGGCGCCGCCGGCGCCGGCGGTTGCGCGCGGGGGCGCGGCCTGGGCGACGGGGGTCACGGCGAGCGGGGCGGCGGCCGCGGCGGCGGCGAGCAAGGCGGCGGCCGCGGCGAGCGGCGCGATCAGGCGAGGGGCGGGCACGCGCGTCACAACACGTTAGTCGTCCGCTCGGAGCGGCTCACCGGATCGCGCGGCGCGCAGCAGCTCCGGCGCCGGGCGGTAACGCTCCTCGCGGTACTCCTCCTGCAGCGCGGTCAGCAGCGTCAGCACGCCCACGGGCCCGATCTCGTCACCCCACTCCATCGGGCCGCGCGGGTGGTTGAGGCCGAGCACCATGCCCGCGTCGACGTCGGCCGGCGAGCCGACGCCCTCGCCGACCGCGAAGCAGGCCTCGTTGACGAGCTGGGCGACGATCCGGCCGAGCACGAGCCCGGGCGCGTCGCCGACGCGCTCGCTGACCATGCCAAGCGTCGCGAAGAAGCGCTCGGCGGCGGCGAGCGTGGCCGGAGCGGTCGTGGGGGAGGCGGTCAGCTCGGCGAGCCGGCCGAACGGCGCCAGCAGGTGGAAGCCGGCGCTCGGGCCGCCCGGGTCCTGGGCGGCGAGCGGCGTGGCGTCGCAGAGCAGCAGCTGCGGCCCGCCTTGGAGCAGCGCGTCATGGCCGCCGCAGTCGACGATCAGCTCCGGCACATCGCCGTCGGCCTCCGCGGGCGCGGCGACGTCCCAGCCCGCGCCGATCGCCGCCTCGGCCAGCTCGTCGGCGAGCTCGCTCTCGCCCGCGATCACGACGAGGCCGTCGCCGCCACCGGGCTCGGGCGGCTCGGAGTCGGGCGGCGGGCCGTCGGGGTAGCGGTACCAGCCCTCGCCGGTCTTGCGCCCATGGCGGCCGGCGGCGACCGCGCGGGCGGCGAGCGGCGACGGGCGCCAGCGCGGCTCGCCGAAGGACTGCTCGAAGAACGACTTGGAGATCGTGAAGCCGACGTCGATGCCGACGAGGTCCATTAACTCGAACGGGCCCATCTTGAAGCCGCCGGCCATCCGGCAGATGCGGTCGACCTGCGCGGGCGTGGCGATCCGCTGCTCGACGAGCCGCAGGCCCTCGAGCGCGAACGGGCGGTTGCAGCGGTTGACCAGGAAGCCGGCGCCGTCGGCGGCGTCGATGACGTGCTTGCCCATCGCCTCGCCGGCCGCGCGGGCGCGCGCCAGCGCCGGCTCGCCCGAGCGCTCGCCGGCCACCAGCTCGAGCAGCTTCATCAGCGGCGGCGGGTTGAAGAAGTGCATGCCCACGACGCGCTCGGGCCCGGGGACCCCGGCGGCCAGCGCCGTCACGCTCAGCGAGGAGGTGTTGGTGGCGAGCACGCAGTCCTCCGCGACGTGGCCGGCCACCTCGGCGAACAGCGCGCGCTTGAGCTCGAGGTCCTCCGGCGCGGCCTCGATCACGAGCTCGGCGTCCGCCAGCGCGGCGATCGAGCCGGCCCCCTCGAGCGGGCCGGGCGCGTCGCGCTGGACGCGGCCCTTCTCGATCGCGCGCTCGATCCGCCCGCGCGCGCTCTCCAGGCCGCGCTCCAGCGCCGCCGCGTCGGGGTCGTGCAGCAGGCAGCGCGCGCCCGACTGCGCGGCGACCTGGGCGATGCCCGCGCCCATCGTCCCCGCGCCGACTACGCCGATGACCTTCGGTGCCCGGGTCACCGGTGCGAGTATTACGGACATCGACCCGTTCACCGTCATCTTCGGGGGCACGCTGGCCTTCTTCATCGTGTTCGTGCTGCTGCTCGGGATGTTCTCCAAGCGCTCGGCGATCGACATCCTCGACTGGAAGCCGACCCGTTCGCCCGAGGTGGAGGCGCAGAACGACATCGACGACGTGCAGCAGATGATCGACGCGCAGAACGAGATGCGCCGCCGCCGCGGCCTGCCCGAGCGCGACGAGGACGAGATCGCGGCCAGCGTGGAGCAGCACCGGCGCGAGCTGGCCGAGCAGGCCCGTCGTTACCGGTCCCGAGGGGAGTGAGATGGCGCGCGTGCTGATCGTGCCCTGCGGCTGCCGGGGGCGGGCGCTGGCGGCCGAGCTCGCCGCCGCCGGCCACGCCGTGCGCGGCACCACGCGCTCGCAGGCCAACGCCGAGGCGATCCGCGCGGCCGGCGCCGAGCCCTACGTCGGCGACCCCGATCGGATCGGGACGCTGATGGACGCGCTCACCGGCGTCACGATCGTGTGCTGGCTGATGGGCACGCTCCCGGTGCCCGAGCTGCACGAGGGGCGGCTGCGGATGCTGTGGGAGAAGCTCGTCGACACGCCCGTCCGCGGCGTCGTCTACGAAGGAGCCCTCCCCCAGGGTGAGCAGGTCGCCCGCAGCGCCTCGCGGACCTGGCGGATCCCGCTCGAGATCCTCGACGCCGACCCGCTGGACCACGACGCCTGGCTCGCCGCCGCTCGCGACGCCGTCGACCGCCTGCTGGGCGCCTGAACGTCAACGGCGGCTGCTCAGATGCGGCCCAGCAGGTCCTGCAGGATGCGGCCGGTGGCGCCCCAGATCAGGTGGCCGCCGACCTCGTAGGTCGGCGTGCGGAACGGGATCCCCTTGCGCACCAGGCGGCGCTCGCCGTACGCCGCGCGGAGCGTCTCGAGCGGCAGCTCGAGCACCTCGGCCACCTCGGTCTCCCCGATCACCCACTCGAAGCCGGGCTCGATCAGCCCGACGAACGGATAGATCGCGTAGTTGGTGACGAAGGTCGGCGTCGGCTCGAGTGCGCCGAGCACGTCGACGGCGCCCGGCGGCAGCCCGATCTCCTCGTGCGCCTCGCGCAGCGCGGTTTCCAAAAGCGACTCGCCGGGATCCTGCCGGCCGCCCGGGAAGGAGATCTCGCCCGGGTGCCGCTTGAGGTCGTCGCGGCGGCGCGTGAAGACCGCGTGGAGCTCGCCGTCCGCGCCGACGTAGAGCGGCGCCAGCACCGCCGAGTCCGTGCGGCCGTGCACCTCCATCGCCAGCGCCTCCTCGGGCGCCAGCAGCGCGGCCGACAGCTGGTCGCGCAGGGTCAGTTCAGCTCTACTCGCTCTTCGAACGCCACCTCGCCCTCGAGCGTGCGGTGCACGGGGCACTTGGCGGCGATCACCTGCAGCTTGCGCACCTGCTCGTCGCTGAGGTGGGCCGGCATCTTCATCACGAGCTCGAAGCGGGTCACGGCGCCGCGCTCGGCGGGCTGGTAGTCGCACTCGACGGCCAGCCCGTCGACGTTCCAGCCCTTGCGCTTGGCGTACATCTCCATCGTGATCGCCGTGCACGAGGCCAGCGAGGCGGCGAGCAGCTCCTGCGGGCTCGGCCCGAGGTCCTCGCCGCCGTGGTCGGCGGGCTCGTCGGCCGTCATGTTGTGCTTGCGCACCTTGACGTCGTGGGTGAATCCGGCTTTCTGGGTGGCGGTGGCTCGCATCAGTCGGACAGCGGATTGAACACCATGCCGGTCAGGACCTTCGGGAAGAAGTAGGTCGACTTCGGCGGCATGCTCTCGCCGGCGCCAGCCACGTCGCGGACCTGCGCGACCGGCGTGCCGCGCATGAAGAACGCGGCCTCGGCCTGCCCGGACTCCACCTGCTCGCGCGCCTGCTCGGTCGAGCGCGCGTAGTCGAGCCCGTTGAAGTGGGAGATGTCGTCCTCGCTCATCCCGAGCGCCCCCTTGAGGATCAGCGCCTCGAGCACGGCGGTGTCGAGCCGGCGGTAGGGCTCGGGCTTGTCCGGCAGCGCCGCGTCGGCGATCGCCGGGTCGCGCAGCGTGAGCATCAGCGGGCGCTTGTGGTGGGCGTCGTAGTAGCCCATGCGCACCGGTCCGTCGCCGGTCGGCTCGAGCTCGGAGGCGGCGATCGGCGCGACCTCCCAGTCGCGCTCGATCGCGGCTCGCAGCGCCTCGCGCCTGTCCTGGTCGAGGCCGGTGATCAGCCGGTGGGTCGGGAAGATGGTCAGTCCCGGGTCCTGGAGCGCGACGAGGCACATCAGCACGTGGCCGGCGCCGCCCTCCTGCTCGTACACGCGCGCCGTCTCGTAGCGGTGGTGGCCGTCGGCGATCAGCAGCTCGGCGCCCGCGAGCGCCTCGGTCACGGCCGCGCCGGCGGCGGGGTCGGCGACGCGCCAGAGCCGGTGCACGGTGCCGTCCTCGTCGGTGACCTCGCCCCACGCCGGGCCGTCGAGGTGGGGAGCGACGGCGCCCCAGGCGGCCCCGTCGGGGTCGTCGTAGAGCGAGAAGATCGGCGACAGGTTCGCGCGCGTGGCGCGCGTGAGCCGCAGCCGGTCCTCCTTCGGGCCGGGATGCGTGCGCTCGTGCGGGCGGACCTTGCCGGGCCCGTAGTCCTCGATCCCCACGCGCGCGAACAGGCCGTGGCGCGTGCGGCGGACGCCGTCGGGGCCGGTGTAGTCCTGGGCGAGCGCCCACACGGCGGGCTGCTCGTCGCGGACGAGGATGCCGTCGCGCTGCCAGGCGGCGAACACCTCGGCGGCGTGCGCGTACGGGTCGCCGTCGGAGCGCGGGAGGTCGATCTCGACGACGTTGTGCGGGGAGCGTGCGACCAGCTCCGCGCGCTGCTCGTCGTCGATCACGTCGTACGGCGGCGCCGCCAGGGCCTCCAGGCCGCCGGCGGCGTCGAGGTCGTAGTGCAGGGCGCGGAAGGGCTTCACGTCGGCCATCGGGGCGGTGAGGCTAGCGCGCCCCACCGGCGCGCCTAACGGCGCATGACGTCGCGGGCCGGATCGTACTAACGGACGCGATAATCATGCTAATACTGGGGAGAGTTAGCATGAAATCGGAAGGATTAGCACGATGCGTAGCTTTCTCGACCTGGATGCAACGTTCGCCGGCCAACCTCGCGGACTCGGCCCGGTCGTCGCGCGCATCGACACAGGTCGAGGTCGCGAGGAGCTCTTTGCCGACCAGGTCCCCGAGGTGCTCCGGCAACTGTCCGAGAACGCGCGAATCGCGTCGATCACCGCCTCTAACGCGATCGAAGGCGTGATCGTCGAGAGCGAACGGGCATGGAAGATCGTCGACGGGGCGCCGCGCTTCCGCAACCGCAACGAGAAGGAGTTCGCCGGGTATCGAGACGCGATCGATGGGCTCATGCGACTGGACGGCTACGAGCCGCTCAGTGTCCCCTTCGTCCTGCACCTCCACCGTCAGCTGTTCGAGCATGCCGGTGGACGAGGCGGTTATCTCAAGACCGACGAGAACTTCATCGTCTCGTACGAGAGCGGTCATCGCGAGGTGGTGTTCGAGCCTCCGCCGCCGAAGGACACCGAGTTCCTGCTGCGCGAGACCATCGATCGCTACAACGCCGCCAAGCGGGAGGAGGTCGGCCACCCGCTCGTCCTCGTGGGTGCGCTGATCCTCGATGTCCTCGCGATTCACCCCGTCGCAGACGGGAACGGGCGGCTCGCGCGTCTGCTGACCACCTATGAGCTGCTGTCCCACGGTTACGGCGTCGCGAGATACGTCAGCCTCGAACAGCGCATCTACGAGTCGAAGAACACCTACTACGCGCGCCTGTTCGAGTCGCAGCAAGGCTGGCACACCGGGGAGCACGACATCTGGCCTTGGGTGACCTACCTCGCAACCATCCTGGCCGGCGCGTACGACGACTTCGAGCAGCGCATCGCCGCCGCCCGTGGGACGACAGGGAGCAAGCAGGAACAGGTTCGCCGTCACATCCTGGAGCAGGCTCCCCCCGAGTTCCGCCGGCGCGATCTCGAGCGGGCGCTCCCGGGGATCAGTCCGGCAACGATCAGGCTGGTGCTGAACGAGCTCCGCGACGCTGGCAGGATCAGCGTGGAGGGCGGCGGTGCGGGCGCCAGGTGGCGGCGCCCGGCGTAGCTAACGGCGGATGACCCCGAAGTCGGCGGTGTAGGTGGCGCCGCTGTCGTGGTCCGACGGCACGCCGGCGACGATGCCGATCCCGATCTCGCGGTAGGCGCGCTTGACGACGTTGGCGCGGTGCCCGGGGGAGTCCATCCAGGCCTTCATGACCGCCCGCGGGGTGGCGAGCGAGCCGGTGCCCCAGGCGAGGTTCTCGCCCAGCGCCCAGCCGAACCGCGGCGACGTGTAGCGGGCGGCCTGGATGCGCTGGACCATCGTGGTGCCGTTCGGCGTGGTGTGCTCGAAGAACCCGCGCGAGACCATGTCGCTCGAGTGCGCCAGCGCCGCGCGGCGCAGGCGGGCGTTCTCCTTGAGCAGCGGCAGCCCGCGCTGGGAGCGGATCTGGTTGTGCAGGCAGAGGATCGCGGTGCGGACGGCGTCGACGTTCGCCTCGGTCGGGGCGGCATCGGAGTTCGCGCACTCCTGCTGGGAGGCGCGCGCCGGCACGTTCACCCCGAGCGCGATCCGCGCCTTCACCGACGAGTCGCGCTTGACGCCCTTGGCCGGGCCGGCGTGGGAGGTCGCCGCGGGGACCAGGAGACCTGCGAAGAGAAGTGTCAGTGCCGCAGAGCGGCGGAACGGGTGAGACATGAGTCCTTTCGGCGGCCCGGCTGGCTCGGTGAGCTCCGTGGCTTTGCGTCCCGTCCTCGCGGACGGTTTGCCCTTGTCGGGGAGGCGTCGTGCCTCGCATCTCTGATCGACCGCCCGCAGCGCGGTCTTGATCACGTTGGACGTTCATACGAACTCCGGTGCTTTGGCTGAAGTCGCCCCGCTGCGATACTCGGCGGGAGCGGGGCGTAGCTCAGCCTGGTTAGAGCGCCGCGTTTGGGACGCGGAGGTTCGCCGGTTCGAATCCGGCCGCCCCGACTACGCTCCGGTGGATGATCGCGGTCACCGGAGCCACCGGCGGGCTCGGCGGGCGGGTGGCCCGGGCGCTCGCCGCGCGCGGGCAGGCGCTGCGGCTCGTCGTCCGCGACGCCTCGCGGGCGCCGGAGCTCGGGGCCGAGGTCGCCGAGGCGGAGTACCGCGACGGAGCGGCGATGCGCACGGCCTTCGACGGCGCCGAGACCGTCTACCTGGTCTCGGGCTCGGAGTCCGCCGACCGTGTCGCGGAGCACTTCAGCGCGGTCGACGCCGCCGCCGCGGCAGGGGTGCGGCGGGTCGTCTACGTCTCGTTCATGGGCGCCGCCCCGGACGGCGTGTTCACGTTCGCGCGCGACCACGCGGCCACCGAAGAGCGGATCCGTGCGGCCGGCCTCGGCCACGTCTTCCTGCGCTCGTGCATGTACGCCGAGTACGTGCCGGTGTTCGCCTCGCCGGAGGGCGTGATCCGCGGGCCGGCGGGGGAGGGGCGGGCCGCGTTCGTCTCGCGCGACGACGTCGCCGACGTCGCGGCCGCGGTGCTCGCCGCTCCGGAGGATCACGACGGCCGCACCTACGACGTGACCGGCCCGGAGGCGCTCAGCCTCGACGAGGCGGCCGCGATCCTGTCGGAGGCCGCCGGGCGGGAGGTCGTCTACGAGCGCGAGACCCTCGAGCAGGCGCGCGAGTCGCGCCGCCCGAGCGGTGCGCCCGAGTGGGAGATCGAGGGCTGGGTGACCTCGTACGCGGCGCTCGAGGCGGGCGAGCTCGTGCCGCCGAGCGAGACGGTCCGCGAGATCCTGGGCCGGCAGCCGCGCACGCTCGCCGACGTGCTGCGCGAGCACCCCGAGACGCTGGCCCACCTGCGGGGGTGAGGCGGATCGAGGCCACCAACGACGCCGGCTACGCGGCCCCGATCGGGCTCGCGGCCGACCCGGTGGTCTTCACGCTGCTCGACGGACGCCTCTCCGTCCTGCTGGCGCGCCGGCTCGAGGAGCCGCAGCGCGGGATGTTCGCCCTCCCCGGCGGCTTCGTCGGCGCCGAGGAGTCGCCGGAGCAGACCGCCGAGCGCAAGCTGCGCGAGAAGACCGGCGTCGGCTCGGTGCACCTGGAGCAGCTGCGCACCTACGCCGAGCCGGAGCGCGACCCGCGCGGCTGGCTGCCCTCGATCGCCTACCTCGCGCTCGTCCCGCCCGGCGCGCTGCCCGACCGGCCGCCGGCCGAGCGCGACGCGAGCTGGCACCCGCTCGACGCGCTGCCCGAGCTCGCACTCGATCACGCGCGGATCGTCGACGACGGCCTCTGGCGCCTGCGCGCCCGGATCGCCGACAAGGGCTGGTTCATGCGCGTCGGCGGCGGGCTGCTGCCCGAGGAGTTCACGCTCAGCCAGGCCCAGCGCCTCTACGAGGCGATCGCCGGCGAGTCGCTGGACCCGGCGAACTTCCGCCGCGACGTGAAGGCGACCGGCCTGCTCACGAGCACCGGGCGCACGCGCACCGAGGGCCCCGGACGTCCCGGCGCGCTCTACCGGGTCGCCCTCGGCGGCTGACGAGAACGTCCGCCGTCTGACACGAAATTCCGGTCGACGAGGGCCGGCTCATCGCCCGTTTCCCCTGCTGACCGCGCCCTGTAGAACAGCCGTCGGCTTTAGACGCATGTTCGACCCAAGATTTCCCACGCGAACACCGGTCCAGCGTATGGTCGCGCCGTTATCGGGAGGCAACACGCAAAGGAAATGCTGATGGATGCCCAACTGAGGTTCTCTGGTCGGACCGGGCGGCGAGCCCTGCTCTCATTGCTCGCAACCGTGGCCTTGTGGCTGACGGTAGGCGCCGTCCAGGCGCACGCGGCAAATCTCACCGTCTTCCCGCAGATCAAGGGGCCGGGCTCGATCAGCACTTCCGGCTATTCCTGTTCCGGCCCTTCCGACGATCGCGTCATCATCGGGTGCCCGTCGCGCGCGTTCGATTCGCCGTTTTTCGGCACGGTGACGTTCTCGCTCACGCCGAGCGCCTTCGCCGGCGCGGACTTCGTGGGCTGGGAGGGGTGCCAGAGCGTCAGCGGCACGACGTGTTCGATGACGGCCAATATCTTCCAGAACCTCGTGTTCGTGCCTCGTGCGGTCTTCGATGACTCGACCGCGCCGACTATGTCCGTATTGCCCATCTTCTCGACGGGCTCGGAGCGGACGGTGTCCTTCTTCTTCGGAGCCTCGGGCGTGACAGGCCCCCTCGCCTCGGCGCAGTGCCGCATGGACGGCGGCCCGATCGAGGGCTGCAGCTCGGGCAGGACCTACACGCTCGCCGAAGGCCCTCACATCTTCGAGGTGCGCGGCATCGACGCGTCCGGCAACCTCGGCGGGTTCGCAACGAGCGGCGTGTTCAAGATCATCGACACCGCAATCGTCAGCGGACCCGCGAACGGGTCCTTCGTGAGCAGCAAGTCTGCGTCGTTCACTTACTCGACCGGCATCGGCGGCGACGGCTTCCAGTGCTCGCTCGACGGCGCAGCGTTCTCCGCGTGCGGGACGAAGAACGCCTCCGGCCAGGCCACGCTCACCCCCGCGTTGAGTGGGCTCTCCGAGGGAACGCACACGTTCAGGGTTCGAGGAGTCAGCGGTGCCTTCGTCGATCAGATCCCGGCGATCCGGACCTGGACCGTGGACACGATCGCTCCAACGGTGACGAGTCTCAGCTCGCCGACGATCACCGAGGGCGTGGTGACCACAGCGCTGAATGCGACGTTCACCTTCGCCACATCCGAGGCACCGGCGAACTTCTCGCGCTTCGAGTGCAAGCTCGACAACGGCGAGTTCGAGACTTGCACGAGCGGCAAGACCTACAGCGACTTGTCGTTCGGCGAGCGCACGTTCACGGTGCGCGGTCGCGACAAGGCGAACAACGTCGGCCCAGAGGTGAAGCGCACCTGGACTGTCGCGGCGCGTGACAACGACGGTGACGGATTCAACCAGCGCAGCGACTGTAACGACGACGACCCGCGCATCAACCCGATCGCGCCCGACGTGCCGGACAACGGCGTCGACGAGAACTGCGACGGAGCGGACGCCATCAACCTCGATCGTGACGCCGACGGCTTCCAGCGACCCGCCGACTGCGACGACGCCAACCCGAGCATCAAGCCGGGCGTTCGTGACATCCCCGACAACAACATCGACGAGAACTGCGACGGCTCGGACGCGAAGTCGACCCCGCCGACGAGGATCGTCGTCTCGATGCCGTTCTTCGTGAAGAAGTCGACGAACAAGTTCACGACGTTCACGCAGCTGCAGGTCAAGGGCATCCCGCAGGGCTCGCGCCTGAAGGTGGTCTGCAAGGCGCCCAAGAAGAAGAAGTGCCCGGCCGGGAACACGTTCACCAAGCGCAACGCCGGCGGCACGGTCAACCTGTCGAAATGGCTGAAGAAGAAGCTGCTCGCGGGCACGACGCTCACCGTCACGGTGACCAAGCCCGGCAACTTCATCGGCGCTGTGAAGACGATGACCATCAAGAAGAAGGCGCGGCCTTCCTTCGTCGACCGCTGCGCCGCGCCCGGTACGACCAAGGCGATCCGCTGCTAGCCGGCCCCGCCCACGGCCTCGCGACGGCCCCGCAGCGCTCCGGCGCTCGGGGCCGTCCGTGTTTCTGAGGGACCCGGGCGTTCGCTCTCTGACAATGAGGATCTTCCCCACCCCCGGGTTTCCGCCCTCATGGTCGCGCGGTCAGGGAAGCCGCAGGATGCCGAGAAGGACATCAGCCGGACCGCATCGGCGCCGTGAAGATCATGACCGTCAAGAAGCGGGCGCGGCCCTCGTTCGCCGACCGCTGCCTGAAGCCCGGCGCCAAGAAGCCCACCCGGTGCTGATCCGGCCCCAGGGGCTCGCCGCGCTCGCGGCGGGCCTCTTCGCCCTCATGCCCGCGGCCGCGCAGGCCGCGGAGCGTGGGGCGGGGTCGCCCGCTCGGCTCGCGAACGGCGAGCCGGTGCCGGGCGAGGTGCTCGTGGGCTTCGAGCGCGGGGCGAGCGTCGGCGAGCGCGCGGCGGCGCGGCGCGCGGCCGGCGTCACGGTCAAGCGGGCACTGAAGGTGGATGGCGTCCAGCTCGTCGGGACCGCGCGCGGGGAGTCGATCGACGCCGCGATCACGCGGCTCGAGCGCGATCCCAACGTCCGTTACGCCGAGCCCAACCGCTGGCGCACGGCGTCAGCCACGGTCCCGAACGACGCCCTGTTCGACCAGCTGTGGGGCCTGAACAACACCGGCCAGACCGTCGACTCGATCGGGGGCCTGCCCGACGCCGACATCGACGCACCGGAGGCCTGGGACGCCTTCACCGGCGGCAGCACGCTGGTG
>DATFQI010000152.1:0-11013 GCA_035264365.1 Solirubrobacteraceae bacterium | reverse complement strand
CGACCTGACCGCGATGCGCGTGATCGTGGGCTCCGTGAAGGACTGCTACGGCGCCGTGGGCGTGATCCACTCGCTCTGGAAGCCCCTGCCCGGGCGCTTCAAGGACATGGTCGCGATGCCCAAGTTCAACATGTACCAGGCACTGCACACGACGGTGATCGGGCCCGAGGGGCGGCCGCTGGAGATCCAGATCCGCACCCGCGACATGCACGAGACGGCCGAGTACGGCGTCGCCGCGCACTGGCGCTACAAGGAGGGCGACAAGGCGTCCGGCAAGCCCGCCGACCCGACCGCCGCCAAGCTGCAGTGGCTCAAGTCGCTGCTCGACTGGCACCAGGACGCGGACAACGACCCCGAGGAGTTCACCGACCAGCTGCGCGGCGAGCTGATCGAGGACGAGGTCTTCGTGTTCACGCCCAAGGGCGAGGTCAAGTCGCTCGCTGCCGGGGCCACGCCGCTGGACTTCGCCTACGAGATCCACACCGACGTCGGCCACCGCTGCGTCGGGGCCAAGGTCAACGGCAAGATCGTGCCGCTGCACTACGAGCTGCAGTCCGGCGACATCGTCGAGGTGCTCACCTCCAAGCGCGAGCGCGGCCCCTCGCGCGACTGGCTGGCCGTCGTGAAGACGACCCGCGCGCGCAACAAGATCAAGGCCTGGTTCAAGGCCGAGTCGCGCGAGGACTCCGAGCACACGGGCCGCGAGCTACTTCAGGAGCACCTCAGCAAGGCCGGGCTGCCGGCCCAGAAGCTGACCGGCTCGCCGCTGCTGGCGGACGTGATCCGCGAGATGGGCTTCAAGAAGGCCGACGACTTCTACATCGCGCTCGGCGGCGCGAAGATCTCGCCGAAGGTCGTCGTCAACAAGGTGCTCGCCCGCCTGAAGGCGGGGGAGGCCGCCGAGGAGCGCTCGGCCGCCGAGGACCTGATCCCGCGCAAGGCGCCCGCCCGCCGCCGGCCCGAGTCGCTGGCGACCAAGTACGGGATCCGCGTCGAGGGCGTCGCGGACGTACCGCTGCGCCTGGCCAAGTGCTGCCGCCCGGTCTCGGGCGACCCGATCATCGGCTACGTATCGCTTGGCCGCGGCATCACGATCCACCGCGAGGACTGTCCCAACGCGGTGGCGCTGCGCCGCGATGCCGACCGGCTCGTGCCCGTCTCCTGGGACGGCGACAACGAGACGAGCTTCAAGGTCGAGATCCAGGTCGACGCGTGGGATCGCCACCGCCTGCTCGAGGACCTCAGTCGCACCTTCGCCGAGGGCGGCGTGAACATCATCGAGGCCCGCTGCATCGTCGACAAGCCGATGGTCAAGAACCGCTTCGTGATCGAGGTCGCCGACACGCACGCGCTCAAGTCCACGGTCAACCGGCTGCGCGCGATCGACTCCGTCTTCGACGCCTACCGCGTCATCCCGGCCGGCGGCTCCTAGGGCTCCTGAGCGGACCCCGGCCGGGATCGGGCTCTGATCCCGGCCGGGTACCGCTTCACGGGCCTGTGACCGTTCCCCCCGGGGCGGGCCCGTGTCCCCTTGAGCGCCTCTCGCGCGTCAGGGGTCAAGACCCGCGCGGCGCCGCAAGGTTGGCGAGTTAGGGGGCGACTTCGTCGACGACTCGGCCGTTGGTCTTGCCGTTGCCGTTCGCGATCGGGGTGAGGGCCGGCGCCGGGATCGCTTTCGGTGCGGGCGCGGCCTTCGGCGTCGGCGCCGCCTTCGGGGTCGGTGCCGGCTTCGGCGCCGAGACGTCGTTCGGCTTCGGGGTCTGCGGCGCGGCGGTCGGTGAGCGCTTGGTCGTCCCGCTGCCCGTCGAGCGCCCGTCGCCGTTGGCGTTCGAGCGGGCGGGCTTGCTCGCGAGGCGCTGCTCGCGTGCGGCGGTGCGCTGCTCCTTGGCGGCGGCGCGGTCCTGGCCGCGCTGCTGGCGGTCGGCGATCCGCCGGTCCTTGTCCGCGGCGCGGTCGCGCCTGGCCTGCTCGCGCGCCTCGACGCGGCGCTGCTTGGCGGCCCGGCGCGACTCGGCGCGCTCCCGGCGGCGCTCGGCGGCCGCCTCGCGCTTCGCCTGGCCGGTCTCGCTGCCGCGGCCCTCGGCCGGGCTGCCGGCGAAGACGCCGTCGGCGACG
The DNA here is from genome assembly GCA_035264365.1 of Solirubrobacteraceae bacterium. Taxonomy (GTDB): domain Bacteria; phylum Actinomycetota; class Thermoleophilia; order Solirubrobacterales; family Solirubrobacteraceae; genus DATFQI01. The sequence continues at coordinate 8,898 of DATFQI010000152.1, read as the reverse complement.
GGGCTGCGCTGTGACCCCGGCAGCGCGGTCTTCGCGACGATCTCCTTCGCCGCGGCCGCGCCGTCGGCGGCGGAGGCCGCGGTCGCGGCCCGCTCCGGTGAGTCCACGGCCCGCTCGACGACGACGGCGCCACCCCCGGCGCCGCCCACGATGGCCGCGCCGATCGCGAGCTTGGCGGCCAGGCCGGCGGTCAGCCCGCCACCGGAGACCCCGGCGCCGGTCCCGCCGGCGGCCGCGCCGCCCGCTGCGGCGGCCGCTGCGGCACCGCCGCTGCCTCCACCGCCGAGCGCGCCGAAGATCGCGTCCTTGAGGCCCGCGCTCGGCAGCACCGGGAGCACCAGTGCGAGCGACGCGCGCTGCTTGGTGACCGCTTCCTTGTAGGCCCGGCAGCCGTCGCAGAGGGCGAGGTGGCGGCGCAGCGGCCCGCGCCGTAGCTCCCCGCCGCTGGCGGTCGCGAGCAGCTCGCGCACGTCCTCGCAGGGCGTCTCGCGGGCGTCGCGGTCGGCGATCAGGCGCGTGCGCGCCTGGTGCACCAATCCCTTGACCTTCGCTGTCGGCACCTCGATCACCCGCGCGATCTCCGCGTGCGACAGGTCGCCGATCTCGGCGAGCACGAGCGCCGAGCGCTGGTCGTCGGGCAGGCGGGAGATGTCGCCCAGCAGGTCGAGCAGCTCCGCGCGGCGCTCGACGCCGGCGCTGAGGCCGTCGGTCGAGGGCTCGATCTCCTCGACGGGCACGGCCGCGACCTTGCGCGCCGCGAGCATCGTGAGGCAGCGGTTGCGGGCGATCGCGAACAGCCAGGGCCGCATGTCGTCCGGCGCGCCCTGGGAGAGCAGCGACCGGTGGGCGCGCAGGAACGTCTGCTGGAGCGCGTCCTCGCCCTCGTCCTGGGAGCCGAGCATGTGCCGGCAGAAGGCGAGCAGCGGCCGGTGATGGCGGTCGTAGATGACCTCGAAGGCGCGCTCGTCGCCGGCGGCGGCGAGCTCGGCGAGGCGAGCGTCGTCGAGCCTTCCGACACGGAGGCGGACGAGCGGGGCTCGGATCGCGTGCGCTGACATCTGGTCACTCACCTATCCACCCCTGACATCGGCAGGGGTTGGCCGGTTGTCAAGCGTAGTGCCGCGCGAGGCGGCGGGTGTCAACTCTCAGGCGACGATCCGCAGGGCGCCCGGCTCGACGGTCACCCGCACCTCGTCGTCGTCGGCGACGTGGTCGCCGTCGACCTGCCACGGGACGGGGCGCCCGTCGCCGGAGCGGATCACGACCTCGTGCGCGCCCTCGAAGGCCTCGACGCGCCGGTGGCCGGGGATCGGCGCGGTCGACAGCGCGCGGAAGATCACCGTCGGCACGTCAACGGGGTTCGCGCGCGTGAGGACCACGCCCGCGAGGTCGCCGGAGTCCAACCGCGCGCCCTCGGTGAGGTTGACCGGCCGCTCCTTGAAGTACGTGTACGGCTGGCCGTTCTGGAAGAAGACGCTGACGCCGTCGATCTGCTCGCCGCCGTCGATGCTGGCCGAGAGCTTGGGAGGGCGCACGACGTACTTGCGCATGAACGTGCCGACGGCCTTCTGGGTGAAGTACCAGTGTCCGAAGCGGCGCTTCATGTCCGGGTTCGCGTCGACGCGCTCGACCACGCTGGCGTCGAGCCCCATGCCGGCCGCGAACGTGAAGCCGCGCCCGTTGACGCGCCCGAGGTCGACCGCGCGCGGCTCCCAGCGGTCGGGCAGGCCGAGCAGGTGCTCGGTGGCGTCGACCACGTCGTTGGGGATCCCGAGCATCTTGCAGAAGACGTTGTTGGAGCCGCCCGGCAGGCAGGTCAGCGGCGTGCCGGTGCCCGCGAGCCCGTTGGCGGCCTCGTTGACCGTCCCGTCGCCGCCGAACGCGACGACCACGTCGTACTCCTCTCGCGCGGCCTCGGCGACCAGCTCGATCGCGTGGCCCTTGCGCTGGGTGTCGACCGCGGTCACGTCGTAGCGGCCCTGCAGCGCGTACACGACCAGGTGCTTGAGCCGGTCGGACATCGTCGTCGCGTACGGGTTGACGATGACCAGCATGCGCTTGGCCTGCGCGGGCCGCTCGAGCGCGGCGACGTCGGCGAGGCGCTCGAGGTCGGGGGCGGCGGGGACGGTCATCGGGAGCTCAACACTAGAGCGGCGCTCCCGTTACGCTCGGCGCGCGTGCTGATCAGGCGGATCGAGGCGGGGGAGGGCGAGCGCTTCCGGACGCTGCGGCTGGCGGCCCTGCGCGAGGCGCCCGCGGCCTTCCGCTCGAATGCCGAGGACGAGGAGGCGTTCCCGGCCGAGGAGTGGGAGCGGCGGGCCGACGGCGTGCTCGTCGCCGGGGACGGCGGCCGCTGGGTGGGCATGGCCGGCATGTACGTCGACCCCGACCTGCCCGCGATCGCCAACGTCTGGGGCGTCTGGGTCGACCCGCGCGTCCGCGGGCGCGGAGCCGGGCGGCGGCTGACGGAGGCGATCGTCGACCTCGCGCGCACGCGCGGTCACCGCCGTCTGGAGCTGACCGTGACCGGCGAGGCCGCGGTGGCGGGCGCCCTGTACGAGCGCCTGGGGTTCCGCTACACCGGCGTGAGGATCGGCGCCGAGGCGGCGATGGCGCTCGCCGTGCCGCCGCAGGTCCCGATCGAGACCGAGCGCCTGCGGCTGCGCTTCCACACGGCCGCGGACTTCGACGCCCTGCTGGCGCTGCAGTCGCGCGAGGACGTCACGCGGATGCTCCCGTGGGGGCCGCGCGATCCCGGCGAGGTGCGCGAGTCGCTGGAGAAGAAGATCGCCGCGACGGCGATCGTGCGCGACGGCGACCCGTTCACGCTCGCGGTCGAGGTCGGGGACTCGGGCGCCTACGCCGGCGACGTGACGATCTGGACCAACAGCCATGAGCACCGCCAAGGCGAGGTCGGCTACGTCCTGCATCCCGACTTCCACGGCCGCGGCTACGCAGTCGAGGCCACGCGGCCGCTGCTCGAGCTCGGCTTCCTGCACTTCGGGATGCGCCGCATCATCGGCCGCCTCGACGCCCGCAACCGTGCATCGGCGCGCGTGCTCGAGAAGCTCGGCATGCGCCGCGAGGCGCACCTGATCGAGAACGAGTACGCCAAGGGCGAGTGGCAGAGCGAGCTCGCATATGCGCTGCTCGAGGCCGAATGGCGGGCTAGAGCCAACCGCGGCGCCTGAAGTAGGCGATCATCCCGCCCAGCAGCACGACCATGAAGATCATGATCAGCCAGAACGCCGTGTGGTCCTGCTCGCCGGGGACGCCGACGTTCATGCCCCAGATCGAGGCGATGAGGGTGAGCGGCAGGACGATCACCGAGATCGCCGTCAGCACCCGGAAGGTCTCGTTGGTGCGGTGCGCGATCGCCGACTCGTTCGTGGACTCGAGGCCCTCGACGACCTCCTTGTAGTTCTCGAGCATGTCCCAGACGCGCTCGGAGGCGTCGTTGATGTCGTCGAAGTAGATGTCGAGGTCCTCGGCGATGTAGCGCGCCTTGGTGCGCTCGAGGTCCCGGAAAGCCGGGCGCTGCGGCCGCACGATCTTGCGGAAGTTGATGATCTCCTGCTTGACATTGGAGATGTCGCGCACGACCTCGGAGGACTGCTCGCCCTCGAAGATCTCCTCCTCGATGCGCTCGAGCTTGTTGCCCATCTTGCGCAGCATCGGGAACGAGGCGTCGACCGAGTCGTCGACGATCCGGTAGAGCAGGAAGCCGGGGCCCTTGGAGAAGATCTCCTCGCGCAGATCCTCGTTGGAGCGGACGCGGTCGAAGAGGTACTGGACCGCCTGCAGCGGCTCGTTCTGGATCGTGATCAGGTAGTCCGGCCCGACGAAGAGGTCCAGCTCGGCGGCGTTGAGCCGCGCGACCTTCTTGTCGTAGCGCGGGAAGTGCAGCACGATGAACAGGTAGTCGTCGTACTCGTCGACCTTCGGGCGCTGGTTGCGCGAGAAGACGTCCTCGTAGTCGAGCGGGTGGAACTCGAAGCGCTCCTCCAGCCACGCCTGGTCGACCGCCCGCGGGCGCTCGATGTTGACCCAGCGCAGGCCGGGGGCCTCGACGACCTCGACGCGCGGCTCGTCGGGGGCGGGGGCGCGCTCAGCAGCGCGCGAGCGTGCGCCGCGACGGCCGAACGGGGACCGGGGCAGGCTCGGCATGGCCCGGACTCAGCGGCTCGTCGGTCGTCGGCGGCATCACTTCAAGGATTCTACGCGGCCGGCCGATCTCCCGGTTACGACGGCAGATCGCTTGCTACGATTCGCCGCCACATAGCAGTACGCATCAAGAGGGGTGGAGGGACTGGCCCGTTGAAACCCCGCCAACCATCCCGCGCAAGCGGGAAACGGTGGCAATTCCATCAGGCTCCAAACGATTGGCCTGGGAGATGCGGTCAGGCATCGCCCTCGAAGCCTCCGCCCTCTCCACACAGGCCGGAGGCTTTTTCATATGCCGGCAGATGCCCTGAAGTGCAAGGAGTGTTCGACCACCTATCCGCTGGACGCGCGCTACGTCTGCGAGCGCTGCTTCGGCCCTCTGGAGGTGGCCTACGGCGCGCTCGAGGCCAGTCCCGAGGAGCTCAAGCGCCGGATCCAGGCCGGCCCGCACTCGCTCTGGCGCTATGCCGACTTCCTCCCGCTGGAAGGTCCCGCCCGCAGCGCGCTCCCCACGGGCTGGACGCCGCTGGTGAAGGCCGACCGGCTCGCGCAGCGGCTCGGCCTGCGTGAGCTGTACATCAAGAACGAGACCGCCAACCCGACTCACTCGTTCAAGGACCGGGTCGTCTCCGTCGCGCTCGCGCGCGCCAAGGAGCTCGGCTTCCAGACGATCGCCTGCGCCTCGACCGGCAACCTCGCCAACGCGGTCTCGGCGCACGCGGCCGCCGCGGGCGTCGAGTCCTACGTGCTGATCCCGGCCGACCTCGAGCAGGAGAAGATCCTCGCCACCGGCGCCTACGGCACCAACATCGTCGCCATCAAGGGCAACTACGACGCCGTCAACCGGCTCTGCACGGAGATCGCCGGGGAGCGCCCGTGGGCGTTCGTCAACGTCAACTTGCGCCCGTACTACGCCGAGGGCTCCAAGACGCTCGCGTTCGAGACCGCCGAGCAGCTCGGCTGGGAGCTGCCGGACCGCGTCGTCGCGCCGATCGCCTCCGGCTCGCTGTTCACCAAGGTCGCCCGCGGCTTCCAGGAGTTCATCGACGCCGGCCTGCTCAGCGGCGAGCTGCCCGCCTTCAACGGCGCCCAGGCGCTCGGCTGCTCTCCGGTCGCCACCGCCTACTCGGAGGGCACCGACATCTGCCGCCCGGTCAAGCCGGACACGATCGCCAAGTCGCTGGCGATCGGCAACCCGGCGGACGGCCCGTACGCAGTCGAGCTCGCCCGCCGCACGGAGGGCGGCATCGACAGCGTGACCGACGACGAGATCCGCGCGGGCATCCGGCTGCTGGCCGAGACGACCGGCATCTTCACCGAGACGGCCGGCGGCGTCACCACGGCGGTGCTGGCCAAGCTCGCCGAGCGCGGCGACATCGGCGGCGACGAGCGGGTGGTCGCCTACATCACCGGCGACGGCCTGAAGACGCTCGACACGGTCCGCGGCACGTTCGCGGTCACGGAGATCGCGGCGTCGATCGACGAGTTCGACGCGGCGTTCGCGCCGGAGGAGGTCGCGGTCTGATGGCGGTCACGGTCAAGCTCCCGACCCAGCTGCGCGACGCGGCCGGCGGCGCCGTCTCCGCGCAGGTCGAGGGCGGCACGGTAGGGGAGGCGCTGGAGGCGCTCTATGCCTCCCACGGTGAGCTGCGCGACCGCCTCGCCGACGACGGCGGCGGCCTGCGGCGGTTCGTCAACGTCTACATCGGGGGCGAGGACATCCGCTTCCTCGACGGGCTCGACACGCCCGTCTCCGACGGCGACGAGCTGACGATCCTGCCCGCCGTGGCCGGCGGCTAGCCGGCCCGCCGCACGCGCGGCGACGGCGCGAAGTCGTCCGCGCCCAGGAGGTCCAGCTCGAGCGCCGGCACGAGCACCGAGGCGAGCGCCTCCATGTTCTCCGACACCGAGCGCTCGTAGGCGGCCACGATCTCGTCGCGGCACGCCGCCTCGCTGCGGTCGAGCTCCTGCATCTCCTCACGGGTGAGCGGGAGCTGCAGCACGGTCATGCAGTCCGGGCAGCGCAGCTCGACCTGGACCGTCCCGTCGTCCTGCGCCTCGCAGCGCATCGGCTGCAGGAAGCGCGAGTCGCAACTGGGGCACGCGGTGAGCCTCGTCACGGGGGCGAACGTAGCGCCCGCCCCGGACGACTAAGTCCAGACTCAGCGGCGCACGGTGATCGTCATCTTCATCTCCTCGTGGAGCGTGCAGACGATCTTGTAGCGGCCGGGCTTCTCGAGCGTGCGCTTGAACGTGTAGCTCGCGGAGGCCGGCTGGGAGTGGAACTTCTTGACGCCCTTCGGCGCGGACTTGAGCTTGACGTCGTGGACGTCGCCGGCCTCGGCGGGCCAGCGCCAGACGACCTTCGTCTTGGGCTTCACCGTCAGCTTGGCCGGCAGGTAGTAGTTGTCGGCGATCTTGACCGTGCGCGGCTTGGGCGCGGCGGCCGTGGCCGGCGCCGCGACGAGCGCGGCGCCGGCGATGGCGAGGAGGGAGACGACCGGCTTCACTTCTTGTAGACCTCCAGCGGCGTGTAGCCGGCCCTGGCCTTGTGCGGGTGCTTGATCCAGCCGTTGAGCGCGTTGGCGCCCGCGAAACCGAGGAGCTCGGTCTGCGCGTCCTGGCTGAACGCGTTGGCCCCGGAGAACGGGCACGCCGGGAACATCGCGGAGTCGGCCGGCAGCGTGGTCTGGACGCCGGTGTTCGGACCCCAGCAGTTGCCGGTGCCGTTACCGTCGAAGGCGAGGTCGCGGCCGTTGAGGTCCTCGCCGCCGGCGCCGAACGTGTTGCCGGTGACGCGGTTGCCGATCAGCGCGCGCGCCTCGGTCGTCTTGTCGAGCAGGATGCCCTCGACCGCCGCGACGCCGATGAGGTAGTTGCCGTAGACGCGGTTGTTCTCGACCGTGTTGGTGCGGCCGCCGAGCAGCAGGATGCCGGTCCCGACCGGCACCAGCGGCACGACGCCGGACTTCTTCGGCTTGAACGGCGCGCCGGCGTGGACGTTGAAGTTGTTCCAGAAGACGTCGTTGTCGGTGATGACGTTCGCCTCGGCGGGCGGGAACTTCTCGGACTCGAGCGCGTTCGGGACGATCCCGATGGCGTTGTCGAAGAACTCGCTCTGCGTGATCGTCACGTAGCGCATGTTCGTCGCCGAGAAGCCGATCGGGTTGCCCCAGCTCTTGACGTCGCGCACGACCGAGCGGATCGGCTTGTCCTGCTGCGGCGTCTGGCCGATGTAGAAGCCCGCGTCGGAGTGGTAGTAGGCCTCCGAGTGCGACATCTCGCCGCCCTTGGAGTTAAACGCGTAGACGCCGTAGACGCCGGACTTCGCGGCCACCAGATGGGTCAGCTTGTAGCCGACGGCGTTGACCACGAAGAAGCCGTTGGCCTTGTAGTTGCGGGCCATGAAGCCGTCGATGGTGACCTGGTCGGCGCCGTTGACGAAGAAGCCGTTCTGCTTCTTGTTGGAGCCCTCGAGCACGACCCGCTTGGGCTTCTTGCGGTCGCCGACGATGCGCAGGTAGCGCTTCGCCTTGCCGCTGATCGTCACCTGCTCCTTGTAGACGCCCTTGCGCACGACGATCTTGTCGCCCGCCTTCGCCTTGTCGGCCGCCTTCTGGATGGTCCGGAAGTCGCACTTGCCGTTCTTGCAGACCGTGTGGGTCTTGAACGGTCCCTTCGGCTTGGGGGCGATCTTCCCGGGCTCCTTGGGCTCGGGGTAGGTCTGCGCGCCCGCCGCAGCGGGGAGCAGGAGCAGGGCCGCGGCGGCCGCGGCGAAGGTCAGGCGCATGGGTCTCCTCATCGTCAGGTCAGGCTTCGACGTCGTACCAGCCGGCCATGCCCTCGTCCTGATGCGAGAAGACATGGCAGTGGTAGAGCCAGCGGCCCGGGTTGTCCTCGGTGAAGCGGGCCGTGATCGTCTCGCTCGGCCCCACCGTCGTGGTGTCGGTCGGGGCGCCGCCGGTGTCTCGCCAGCGGTGCCCGTGCATGTGGAAGTCGTGGAAGTTGGAGTCCATCCCGAACACGTGGATGGCGACGTCCTGGCCGGCCTTGGCCTTCAGCGTCGGCGTGTTGCCGGCGAAGGCGCGGCCGTTGATGCACTGGAAGGCGCGGTTGAGGCCCGTGATCGGCGGCGTCAGCTGGTGCAGCATCAACGTGTAGTTGACGTCAGGGACCTTCGCGCCGCGATCGTTGATCACGATCGCGCCGAACAGGCCCCGGAACGTGTTGAGCGTGTGGTTGGGCCCGTGATCGTGGTACGGCCAGGCGCCGACCGAGTCCGGCGTGCACTCCCACTGGTACGTGAACGTCTCGCCGGGCGCGATGAAGCCGCCCGCGCGCGTGAACTCGCCCATGTAGGCACCGTCGTACTCGGGGTTGTACTTGACGCCGTGCGGGTGCATCGTGACCGCCTGGTTCAGCCGCTTGTCGGCATTCCGGAAGTGCACCAGCAGCAGGTCGCCCACCTCCGCCTCGAGCGTGGGGCCCGGCATGGAGAGCCCGCCCTTGGCGGCCGCGAAACCCGACGTCATCTCCTGGTAGAGGTAGGCGCGGAAGGACGTCTTGCCGCCGATCTTGCGCCCGTGCCAGTCGTCGTGGCGCGTCGGGGTGATCGCCCAGCGCGTCGTCTCGGCCTGGATCCAGAACTCGCGCCGGGTCCCGCCGGGGGCGGGCTGGATCTGCGGCGCGAGCTGGGCCGCCGCCGCACGCGGCCGGCGCACGCGCGCGGCCGCC
>DATFQI010000151.1:0-15424 GCA_035264365.1 Solirubrobacteraceae bacterium | reverse complement strand
GCGATTTCCGCCGCGAGCTCGGCCAGCAGCTGCGCGTCGACTCCGTCCGCTGCTCGGCGGCGGCGGGGTCGGGGCACCCGACCTCGTCGATGTCGGCCGCCGACCTGATGGCCGTCCTGCTCGACGGCCATCTGCGGCTGGACTACTCCGACCCGGCGAACCCGGCCAACGACCACCTGGTCTTCTCCAAGGGCCACGCGTCGCCGCTGTACTACTCGATCCTCAAGGCGGCCGGCGCGATCGACGACGAGGAGTTCCTCACCTTCCGCAAGCTCAACTCCCGGCTGGAGGGCCACCCGACCCCGCGGATCCCGCCGACTGACGTGGCGACGGGCTCGCTGGGCCAGGGCCTGCCGATCTCCGTCGGCATCGCGATGGCGGGGCGCAGCCTCGACAAGCTGCCCTACCGGGTCTGGTGCCTGTGCGGCGACTCCGAGATGGCCGAGGGCTCGATGTGGGAGGCGTTCCAGCACGCCGGCTGGGAGGGACTGGACAACATCGTCGCGATCATCGACGTCAACCGGCTCGGCCAGACGCGCGAGACGATGCTCGGCTGGGACCTGGCCGGGTACGCGAAGCGCATCGAGGCGTTCGGCTGGAACGCGATCGAGATCGACGGCCACGACGTCGACGAGATCGAGGCCGCCTACGCCGAGGCCGAGTCCACCAAGGGCCAGCCGACCGCGGTCATCGCCCGCACCATGAAGGGCAAGGGCGTGGCGGCCGTCGAGGACCTGCCCGGCAAGCACGGCAAGCCGCTCGACGACCCGGACGCCGCGATCGAGGAGCTCGGCGGCTACCGCGACCTGACCGTCGAGGTCGCCAAGCCCGAGGCCGGCGAGCCCGGCACGTTCGAGACCGCGGCCGGCGAGCTGCCCACCTGGGAGCTCGGCGAGAAGGTCGCCACGCGCAAGGCCTACGGCGAGGTGCTGACGGCGCTCGGGAGCATCGACGGCGCCGTCGTCGCGCTCGACGGCGAGGTCTCCAACTCGACGCACTCCGAGGACTTCCGCAACGCCCACGAGGACCGCTACTTCGAGATGTTCATCGCGGAGCAGCAGCTGCTCGCCGCGGCGGTCGGGATGCAGGTCAGCAAGCGCTGGAAGCCGTTCGCCTCGACGTTCTCGGCGTTCTTCTCGCGCGCGTACGACTTCATCCGCATGGCCGCCATCAGCCGCGCCGACATCAAGCTCGCGGGCTCGCACGCCGGCGTCTCGATCGGCGAGGACGGCCCGTCGCAGATGGCGCTCGAGGACATCGCGTCGTTCCGCGCGATCCACTCCTCGACCGTCCTGCACCCGTCCGACGCCAACCAGGCGAGCAAGCTGATCGCCGAGATGGCCGACCGCGAGGGCATCGTCTTCCTGCGCACCCTGCGCGGCAAGACGCCGGTGCGCACGCCGGCCGACGAGGATGTCCGGATCGGCGGCAGCCGGGTCGCGGTCGAGGGCGACGACGTCGCCATCATGGCCTGCGGCATCACCCTCGACGAGGCCGTCAAGGCTGCGGAGACGCTCGAGGGCGAGGGCATCAAGGCCCGCGTGCTGGACTGCTACTCGATCAAGCCGATCGACGCCGAGGCGGTTCGCGCGGCCGCCCGAGAGTGCGGCACGCTGGTCACCGTCGAGGACCATTGGCCCGAGGGCGGGCTCGGAGACGCGGTGCTCGAGGCGCTGGCCGACGCGGACGACCGCGGCAAGGTCGTCAAGCTCGCCGTCCGCGAGATGCCGGTGTCCGGCTCCCCCGAGGAGCTGCTGCACGCGGCGGGCATCGATGCGGAGGCGATCGCCGCCGCCGCGCGCCAGGTCGTCGGCGCCCGCGCCTAGCTAGCTCACGTCGTCGTCGAGCTGCCCGGCCTCCTCGGCCGGCAGCTCCTCGGCGGCGTGCACCGAGCACAGGAACGGCCCGCCGCTCTCGCGCGACTCGTGGATCTCCTGGGTGGTCAGCTGCGCGCCACAGACCGCGCAGCTGCGCTCGAGGGTGTCCTCCAGCGTGCGCTCTTCGAGGTCCATGCCCCGCAGGGTACCCCTCACCCGCCCACCATCCCACCCGCCCGCGCCTCGACCCAGTCGTCGAGCTCGCGCCAGACGCCGAAGAGCCAGTCGATGCGCTCGACGTGGTCCTCCGGCTCGCCCTCGGCGATCCAGACGCGCAGCACGATCGTCTGGCGGGCGGGCAGTCGCCGCCACATCTCCCCCATGCCGACCGGGACGCCGACGTGGCCGAGGACGAACACGCGGGCGTGCGGGGCCGCTTGCATGGAGGCCAGCGTCCCGCCCGGACGCGGCGGCAGGACGTGCCGCATCGCGCGCGCCCACGCCGCCTGCTGCGCGTGGCCGGCCTCCTCCAGCCGCTCGATCGCGCGCTGCCGGCGCGCCGGCGTGAGGTTGCCGCCCTCGGGGAAGATGAGCACGGCTTCGCCGGAGCCGGCGCCCTCGGTCATCGCCGCGATCTCCACCTCCGTGTCGCCGCCGCGCGGGTCGACGAAGCGGTTCGGCAGCCGGTGGCCGAGAACGTCGATCAGCGGGTCGAGCCGCAGCGCCTCGTGGAGCACCAGCCGCGGGCGGCGCCGGTGCCGGCACAGCAGCTCGTGCAGCACGAGCAGGGAGTCGCCCTCGCCGGCGTGGCGGCTGAGCACGATCGCCGGCTCCGCGGCCTCGGAGAGCGCGGACAGCGCCTCGTCGGTGCCGTCGATCCGGACCTCGACGCGTGCCCAGCGCACGATCGAGCGGTAGACCCCGCCCACGAACCAGCGCAGCAGGTCGTAGTAGGCGCGCTGGAAGCGCGCCGAGCGGCTGCGCGCGCCGAATCCGCTCGCGACCCACAAGGCGAGGCAGGCGAGCAGGCCGGCGGCGTGCCGGGCGGCGTAGGAGACGGCGATCGCCAGCAGCCGCAGGCCACGGCTGCCCACGAACAGCGCGAGCAGTGCCGCCAGCAGCGCGAGGAGCGGGGAGGCCACCACGAAGGCCAGCTCCAGCACGAAGACGAGCGGGGCCACGATCAGCCGGCGCACGAGCAGCGGCGGCGTCCTCACAGCCCGAGCTCCTCGAGGCGGCGCGCCGTGGCCGCACGCGCGCCGGCGATCCGCTCGCTCACCCGCGACGCGTCCCGGTAGCGCAGCTGCGAGAGATCGCTGTAGCGGGGCGGGTCCGGCGCGCCCGTCGGCAGCACGTGCGCCTCGATGCCCTCCGGGAGTGCCGCGAGGTCGCCGATCACGCGATGGCGGCGGGCGATCTCGAACGCCACCAGCCCCACCTGCCACGGCCAGCGCGGCGGCTCCAGCGGCCGGTCCAGCCGGCCGACGTGCAGCACGAAGATCCTCGTGGCCCCGAGCTCCACCGCGCGGTTGACCGGGATCGAGTTGACGATCCCGCCGTCGACGAAGTGCTCCCCGCCGATCTCGGCGGGCGGCAGCAGGCCGGGCACGGAGGCCGAGGCGACGACCGCGTCGACGACCGGGCCGTCGGTGAACCAGTGCTCGCCGGCCTGCTCGATGCTCGCCGCGACGCACTGGAACGGGACCGCGAGGTCCTCGATCCTTGCGCCGCCGAGGCCGGCGGTCAGCAGGGCGCGCAGCGGCGCGCTGTCGTGGAGGTGCGTGCGCGTGCGCGCGAGCGTGGCCACGCGGCCGAGCAGCGAGCCGGAGAACACGTCCCCGTCCTGCATCGAGGTCCACATGGCGGCCAGCCGCTCGACGCCCTCGACGGACGGGTCGGCCGCGAAGGCGGCGCCGTTGATGGCGCCGACGGAGGTCCCGAGGACCAGGTCGGGCACGATCCCGCGGTCGGCGAGCGCACCCAGCATGCCGACCTCGTGGGCGCCGAGCGGACCCCCGCCGCCGCCCAGGACGAACGCGCATCGCACAGGCTCAAAAGTACCCGCCGTCACGCCGCGGGCGCGCCGGCCCGCGTCGGCCCGCGCCGGTGGGCGCGGGCCGAGCGGCGTCGACCTTCCGTGGTCAGCGGTTGTCGTCCCGGTAGGGGTCGCGGCTGCCGGACTTGGCCAGGCCACGACTGACCATGTAGCCAACGGTGAGGATGGTCACGTACAGCCACGCCTGCTTGGCGCCGAGGCCGCCGGCGTCGGCCTGGTCGACGATCAGGGCGGCGATGAGCACGCCCGCGACGGCGGCGACGTAGGCGATCAGCTCGGTGGTCTTGAGCGCCGACTTGGTCTCCGTGCTCTTCTGGACGGACGCGGGGCGCCGCTCGTGATCGCGGTCGTTGGTGCGCGTGGGCGCTGCGGATGATGCGGCCATGTGGTCGCTCCTTCTGATTGATCGGGGGCGCGCCGCCGGGAGGCGGGCGCCAGAGGTCTTCGGGGGCCGCGGTCCGCGCCGGGCGGGGCGTCGGCCCGGCGGGAGCGTGGCGCTGTTCCGTGGGAACCTCGCCATCGTTGCCCTCGAAGCCACGGCTTTCCCGAGTTGGCGCCCCTGGCAAACTCGCCGGCCGCTCGCGGTCAGTGAACGACCCGCAGCAGGCGCTTCAGAGGGCCGGCAGCTCCTGCTCGAGCCGCTCCACCGGCGCGAACAGGTCGCCGTGCTCGGCGACGCGCTCGAGCACGTCGGCGGACGTGAACACGAGCTCGTCCGGGTCCTCGGACTCCGTGACCGCCTCGACCTCCTCCCAGCGCAGCGGGGTCGACACCGTGGGGTGGTCCTTGGCGCGCAGCGAGTAGACGGCGACCGTGGTCTTGTGCTCGTCGTTCTGGCTCCAGTCGACGAACACCTTGCCCGGGCGCAGGTCCTTGCGCATCTCCGAGACGACCAGCTCGGGATGGCGCCGCTCCAGCAGCTGCGCGATCGCCTGCGAGAAGCGCTTGGTCTGCGCGTACGTGGTCGGCACGTTGAGCGGGACGTAGACCTGCATGCCCTTCGAGCCCGACGTCTTGGGAAAGCCTTCCAGCCCGAAGTGCGCGAACACCGCGCGCAGGCGCAGCGCCACGCGCGCGCACTCGACGATCGTGGCCGGCGGGCCAGGGTCGAGGTCGAACGCGAGGATCGTCGGGGCCTTGGGGTCGGCCGCCCTCGCCAGCGAGGTGTGCAGCTCGAGGTCGGCGAGGTTGGCCAGCCACACCAGCGTCGGCAGGTCGTCGGCGACCACGAAGTCGATCGTGCGCCCGTCCGTGCGGATCGGCACCCTGGCCGTCCTGACCCACTCCGGACGGTGGCTCGGCGCGTTCTTCTCGTAGAAGAACTGCCCCTCGACGCCATTGGGATAGCGCTTGAGCGTGAGCGCGCGGCCCTCGAGGTGCGGCAGCACCGCGGGCGCGACCCGCGTGTAGTAGTCGATCACGTGGCCCTTCGTGAACCCGGCGACCGGATAGAGGACCTTGTCGAGGTTCGAGAGCGAGAGCGTCCGCCCCTGGACGTGGACCTCGACCCGTTTCGGCTGCGGCATGCCCTCGCAACGTACCCAATGGGCGTTTCTTTGCAGGGCGTCAAGTCGGTGACCCACCACAGGTTCACGAGCCGCAGGTCCGGGCAGACCGGTGGAGATGGCCACCCGGCACTTCAGTGGAGGCGTGACGGCCGCGCGCTGCGCGCGCCGCGCCGTGCGCGAGGAGATCGGGGACGCGCTGCCGCGCCGCCGGCTCGACGACGTCGAGCTGATCGTGTCCGAGCTCGCCACCAACAGCGTGCGCCATTCGGGCTGCGGTGACGACGACGAGCTGTCGATCGAGGCGAACGTCGAGGACGACAGAGTCCGGGTCCGCATGTCCGATCCGGGTGCGGGCTTCGACGTGCATACGCCGCGACCACCGTCCAACGGCTCGCCGGGCGGCTACGGACTCGTGCTGCTCGACCGGCTGTCGGATCGCTGGGGCGTCCAGCGCGAGGGCCGCTTCAGCGTCTGGTTCGAGGTCCAGCGCGACCGGCTACCGTTCGGGGATGAGCGCCGCCCCCGAGCGCGACCAGCCTGAGCGCCCCGCCGAGCCGGCGCTCGTCCGCAAGCTGCGCGCGCGCCAAGCCGAGCACAAGCAGCGGGGCCGCCTGTACCGCCTCATGTTCGTCGCGGTCGGCCTGGTCGTCCTGGGCGCCGGGATCGCGATGCTCGCGCTCCCGGGACCGGCGTTCGTCGTGATCCCGATCGGCCTGGCCATCCTCTCGCTCGAGTTCGCCTGGGCCGAGCACCTGCTCGAGCGGGCGCTCGTCAAGGGCGAGGAGGCCAAGCGCAAAGCCGCGCAGGCGACGCGGACGCAGAAGATCCTCAGCGGCCTGGCGGTCGCCTGCGCGGCCGCGGCGGCGCTCGCGGCAGCGCTCGTCTGGGACATCCCCTACGTGCCCGTTTGAGGGTCCTGCTGTCGCGCTCCTGACGCGGCAACCGTGATTCTCACGCGCACCGGGTACGCCGTTGAGCAGTGTCGTCGACCCAGACCCGAGGCCGCACGCCCGACCGTGCGCGCCGCCAGCGCCAGGACCATCGCCTCGCACTCCGCCAACAGGCCGGCGAGACCGAGGCCCGCCGGGAGCTGATCGAGCGCTACATGCCGCTCGCCCGCAGCCTCGCGCTGCGCTACCGCCGCGCCTCCGAGCCGCTGGACGACCTGATCCAGGTCGCCTCGATCGGGCTCGTGAAGGCGGTCGACCGCTGGGATCCCGAGCGGGGGCTCGCGTTCTCGAGCTACGCGGTGCCCACGATCCTCGGCGAGCTGCGCCGCTACTTCCGCGACTCCACCTGGGACGTGCGCCCCGCGCGCGACGTCCAAGAGCTCTGCCTCGCGGTCGAGGAGGCCCGCGACGAGCTGTGGCTCGAGCTCGGCCGCTCCCCCACCGTGCGCGACCTCGCCGAGCGGGTCGGGCGTGCGCCCGAGGAGGTCATGGAGGCGCTGCAGGCCTCCGACGGCCGCTCCCTGCGCTCGCTCGACGCGCCCGTGCACGAGGAGGAGGGCGGCTCCGCCAGCGCCGGCGAC
Organism: Solirubrobacteraceae bacterium; assembly: GCA_035264365.1. GTDB lineage: Bacteria > Actinomycetota > Thermoleophilia > Solirubrobacterales > Solirubrobacteraceae > DATFQI01. The sequence continues at coordinate 8,512 of DATFQI010000151.1, read as the reverse complement.
CTGATCGGCGCCGCCGACCCCGAGTACGAGCGCGTGGAGGCCGGCGCGACGCTCGAGCAGCTGACGTCGATCCTCGATGACCGCGCCCGCGAGATCCTGCGGCTGCGCTTCGAGGAGGACATGCTGCAGTCGGAGATCGCCGCCCGCGTGGGCTGCTCGCAGATGCACGTGTCGCGGATCCTGCGGTCCTCACTCGAGCGTCTGTACACCTACGGTCACGGGTAGGGCCCAGCTATGCGGACCCCGACCACGATGGAGATCCCCCAGCCCGCGGAGCCTGCGCAGCCCGTCGTCCCCGAGACCCCGACGGTGCCCGCGGACCCCACCCCCTCGCGCGAGACGCCCGAGCCCCCGACCGGCCCCGATTCCCCGCCGCCCGACGACCCGCTGCCGCCCCAGCCGGACGGCCCGTCGGTGCCGGGCGATCCCGCCGAGTAGCTGCCCGGTCTCTCGCTCGCCGACCCCTGGACGGTCGGCCTCGCGTTCCTCGGCCTGGCCGTCTTCGCCGCCGTCGGCGCGCTCTCGCACGAGCACGAGCGCGCCTTCTCGGCGTCCCTGATCTACCTCGCGCTCGGCGTGGTGGGCGCCGTCGGGCTGTCGGCGTTCGACGTCCGCTGGCTCGACCCGGTGCGCGACGCCGGGCTGCTCGAGCACGTCACGGAGCTCGCGGTGGTGATCGCGCTGTTCTCGACCGGCCTGAAGGTCGAGCGGCGGCTGCGATGGCGCGAGTGGAGCACGGTCACGCGGCTGCTCGTGATCGGCATGCCGGTGTTCATCGCGCTCGCGGCGCTGTTCGGCGCCGGCGTCATGGGGCTGTCGGCCGGGGCCGCGATCGTGCTCGGCGCCGCGCTGGCGCCGACCGACCCGGTGCTCGCGGGCGACATCGGCGTCGGCCCGCCGGGCGAGGAGGACGAGGAGCACGAGCCGCACTTCGGCGTCAGCGCGGAGGCGGGCTTCAACGACGGGCTCGCTTTCCCGTTCGTCCTGCTCGGGATCGCGGTCGCGGCCGATGACTCGATTGCATCGTGGTTCGCGCTCGACGTCGTCTACGCCGTAGTGGGCGGTGTGGCGCTGGGCGCGGCGCTCGGCTACGCGATCGCCGCGCTGATCGTGCGCCTGCGCGACCGCGAGCTGCTGATCGGCGCGCTCGACGGCTGGGTGGGCGTCGCGGCCACGCTGCTGATCTACGGGCTGGCGGAGACGGCCGGGACCTACGGGTTCCTGGCGGTGTTCGCCGGCGGCCTCGCGTTCCGCCGCTACGAGCGCGACCACGAGCTCAACGCGCGCGTGCACGACGGGGCCGAGATCGTCGAGAAGTTCGGCGAGCTCGCGGTGATCCTGCTGCTCGGCTCGATGCTCACGCTCGACGGGCTCGGCGTCCCGGGCTGGGCGGGCTGGGGGATGGCGCTGCTCGTCGTGTTCGTGCTGCGGCCGGCGACCGTCAACCTCGCCCTGCTCGGCTCGCACCTGCAGCGCCCGGGCGAGCGGGCCTTTCTCGCCTGGTTCGGCGTGCGCGGCGTCGGGACGCTGTTCTACGTCGCCGTGGCCAGCGGGCTCGGCGTGCTCGCCGCGGACGAGGCCCGCCTGATCACCTGGACCGCCGTCGCCGTGGTGATCGTCTCCGTCGTGCTGCACGGGATCACGGCCGGCCCGCTGAACCGCTGGCTGAACGTGAACGTGCTCAACCCGCGCTGAGGGCCTTCGCCCCAAATTGCGGGATCGTCGTGCTCCGGCCTCTTGCCAAGCGCCCGTCTGCACGAGAAGGTGATCTCAGACGCGGAGAGCGTGAGACGCAGAGAGCGAGGCCATCGAGGTGAGAGGCCCGCCGCCCTGAGACCGGAGGCTTCGGCCACCGGAGGAGGGCTCCTCGGAGCGACTCGGGTTCTCCGCGTCTCTCGTTAAGCGGCGACCTTCTCGACGCCCGGGGCCGAGGACCGCTCGTCGATCAGGTCGAGCACGGCCTCCTCGAGCTGGGGCTGGTGGATCGCCGGCGCGCGCTCGACCTCCGCCGCCGCCTTCTCCAGCGCAGGGCGGATGATCAGCCCGCCCTGGTAGGCGTCGAAGACGCGCGGGTCGATGTAGGAGGCCCGGCAGACGGCCGGGGTATTGCCGAGGTAGTGGGCGACCTCCTTGACCGCGCGCGAGATCGCGCGCTTGCGACCCGTCTTGGTCGCGGCGACCTCGCCCGAGACGGCCAGCGCGACGGCGGCCAGCACGGTCGCGTTCCAGGTCCGGAAGTCCTTGGCGGAGTAGCCCTTGCCGGTGACCTCCTTGATGTACTCGTTGACGTCGCCCGAGCGCAGGTCCGTCCAGCTGCGGCCCTGCTTGTAGGCGAGCAGCTCCTCGCCCCCGCCGCGGCGCCGCTTGAGCTTGGCGACGACGTCGATCGCCACCGGGTCCACGACCGCCCGCACCTGGCGCACGCCCGACTTCGCCGGATAGTCGAAGACCATCGTGTCGTCGTCCTCGAGCTTCACGTGCTCCTTGCGCATCGTGGCCAGCCCGAAGCTCTCGTTGGCCTCCGCGTACTCCTCCGTGCCGATCCGGAAGAAGCCCCTGTCGAGCAGACGCACGGCGCAGGCGAGCACGCGCTCGCGCGTCAGCGCCTCGCCGGACTCGAGCTCCTTCGCCACGTGCTTGCGCAGCGCCGGCAGGTCCTTGGCGAAGCCGAGCATCTCGTCGAACTTCTCGGCGTCGCGCCGGCTGCGCCAGTCCGGGTGGTAGAGGTACTGCTTGCGGTCGGCGGCGTCCATGCCCGTCGCCTGGATGTGGCCCTCGGCCCACGGGCAGATCCAGACGTCCTTCCAGGCCGGCGGGATGCCGAGGCCGCGCAGCCGCTCGACCACGTCGGGCTCGTCGATCGGGTCGCCGTCCTCGTCGAGATAGGAGAACCCGCGGCCGCGCCTGACGCGCTGGAATCCCGGCGCTGAGCAGTCCGCGCGGCGCAGTCTCGGCATGGCGCGGGTCTCCCCTGTTGCACGGGCGTTTACGCTTTCAGGCGAGGTGGCCCCCCTCGCCTTCACAACGGCGCTGACGAGCGCCGGTGACGCTTTGATCTCGCTGACGGGCGAGCTCGACCTCTCCGGCGCCGGACCGCTCGAGGAGGAGATCGCGCGCGTGGTCGCCGCGGACGGCATCGGCCGGGTCGTGCTCGACCTGCGCCAGCTCGCCTTCATGGACTCGAGCGGGCTGCGGATGGTCGCGCTCGCGGCGCGCCGGCTGAGCGCCGACGATCGCTCGCTCGTGCTCGTGCGCGGCCGCGACGCGGTCCAGCGCGTGTTCGAGATCACGCGCATGAGCGACCACCTCACGTTCGTCGACGACCCCGACGAGGTCGGCGGCCGCGGGGAGACGATCGACCTCGAGCTGCCGAGCACGGCCGCCGCCCCGGCGCAGGCCCGCGGCGCGCTCGACGAGATCGAGGACCGCGTCAGCCCCGACCGCATGCGCGACGTGCGGCTGCTCGTGTCCGAGCTGGTGACCAACGCCGTCCGCCACGCGGGCGGCGACGCGGTGCGTCTCGTGGTCGCGGTCACCGGCACGCTGCTGCGGATCGAGGTGCACGACCCGGGCAACGGCTTCGAGCTCAAGACACCATCCGACGACCCGCTGCGCGCGTCCGGATGGGGCCTCGTGCTCGTCGAGGAGCTCGCGGACCGCTGGGGGATCGACCACCACCCGCGCACGCGGGTGTGGTTCGAGATGGACTGAAGACCGCGCTAGGCGGCCTTCGCCTTCTCCTTCTTGTCGGACTTCTTCGACGAGGAGGACGACTTCTTCTTGCCGGCGCCGTCGTCCTTGACCGCGGCCAGGCTCGCCTCCAGCGCGGCCATGAGGTCCGGCACCTTGGCGGGCTCCGGCGCCTCGGGCTGCACGGCGATCTCTTGGCCGGAGGCCTTCATCTCGATCAGCTCGAGCACCTTCTCGCGGTACTCGTCGCGATAGCTGGTCGGGTCGAACTCGCTCGAGAGCGAGTCGATCAGCTGCTGGGCCATCTTCAGCTCGCGGTCGGTCGCCTTGAGCTCCTTGCCGTCCGGAAGGTCCTCGATGTCGTCCGAGGGCACGACCTCGTCGTGGAAGAGCATCGTCTCCATCATCAGGACGTCACCGGAGGGGCGGATCGCGACGAGCTGCTCCTTGGAGCGCAGCACGACGCGCGCGATCGCGACCTTGTTGGCCTGCTTCATCGCGCCGAGCAGCAGCCCGTACGCCTTCGTCGCGCCCTTGTCGGGGACCAGGTAGTACGGGTGGTCGTAGTAGACGGGGTCGATCTCGTCGAGGTCCACGAAGTCCTCGATGTCGACGGTGCGCGTCTTCTCCGGGTCCAGCGCGTCGAGCTCGTCCGGCGTGATGACCACGTAGCGGTCCTTGGTGAGCTCGTAACCCTTGACGATCTGGTCGTAGCCGACCTCCTCGCCCGTCTCCGGGTCGACCCGCTTCTGCTGGATCCGGTTGCCCGTCTCCGCGTTGAGCTGGTTGAACCGGACGGTCTTCCGGGAGACGGCCGAGTAGAGCTTGACGGGCACGTTCACCAGGCCGAAGGAGATCGCGCCACTCCACATCGATCGGGGCATGACGGGTGATTCTATGCGGTCGTCGCGATCCCCCCGATCGCCTGCAACTCCTCGTGCGAGAGCTCGAGGGCGGCGGCGCGGGCGGAATCGGCGATCGACTCGGGGCGGCTCGCCCCCGGGATCGGGATGACGACGGGGCTCAGGGACAGCAGCCACGCGAGCGCGACCTGCTGCGGGGAGACGCCGTGCGCGTCCGCGGCCTCGCGCACCGGATCGTGCGCCTCGGCGGCGTCGGCGGCCTTGGAGATGCCGCCGAGCGGCGACCACGGCAGGAACGCGATCCCGTGGCGCTCGCACAGCTCGACCTCGCCCTTCTCCAGCGGGAACGGATACTCGAGCGAGAGCTGGTTCTGGACCGCGACCAGGTCGACCATCCCGCGGGTGAGCTCGATCTGCTCGACGTTCGCGTTGGAGATGCCGACCCAGCGGATCTTGCCCTTGTCCTGGAGCTCCTTGAAGGCGCCGATCGTCTCTTCGTAGGGCACGTCCGGATCGGGGCGGTGGTACTGGTAGAGGTCGATCCGGTCGGTCTCCAGCGCCTTCAGCGAGGCCTCGCAGGCACGCTTGACGTACTCGGGCCGGCCGTCGAGCTCCCAGGCGCCGTCCGCCGTGCGCGTGTGGCCGCCCTTGGTGGCGACGATCACGTCGTCGCGGCGACCACGCAGCGCCTTGGCGATCAGCCGCTCGTTGTGGCCGAAGTCCGACGCGTCGGCCGAGTAGGCGTCGGCGGTGTCGATCAGGTTGACGCCGGCGTCGAGCGCCGCGTGGATGGCGCGGATCGAGCGCTCCTCCGGCGGGCGGCCGGAGAGCGACATCGGCATACCGCCGAGCCCGATCGGGAACACCTCGGCGTCGCCGAGCTTGCGCGTCTTGGTCATGCCCATGGGCTACCACGTGACAAGATCGCCACACACGCGACGAGGAGGAGTGTGCGGTGTACGACTACGTGATCGTGGGCGCCGGCTCGGCGGGCTGCGTGCTCGCCAACCGCCTGAGCGAGGATCCCGACGTGCGGGTCCTCCTGGTCGAGGCCGGCCCGCCGGACACCGCGGACTTCATCCACATCCCCGCCGCGTTCAGCGCCCTGTTCCGGACCCAGCACGACTGGGACCACATCACCGGCTGGGAGCCGGGCGCCAACAACCGCCGGATCTACCTCCCGCGCGGACGCATGCTCGGCGGCTCGTCGTCGCTGAACGCGATGATCTACATCCGCGGCAACCCGCTCGACTACGACGAGTGGCGCGACGCCGGCTGCGCGGGCTGGGGCTGGGACGACCTGCTGCCCTACTTCCTGCGCGCCGAGGACAACGAGCGCGGCGCGTCGGAGTTCCACGGCGCCGGGGGGCCGCTGCCCGTCTCGGAGGCGCGCGCCCGCAGCGCGAGCTGCGAGGCGTTCATGGAGACCGTCGACGCGCTCGGCCTGGCGCGCAACGAGGACTTCAACGACGGCGAGCAGGACGGCTACGGCTACTACCAGGTGACGCAGCGCGACGGCCGCCGCGCGAGCGCCTCGGTCGCCTACCTGCACCCCGCGATGGAGCGCGAGAACCTGACCGTGGAGACGCACGCCCAGGTGCTCAAGGTGCTGTTCGCGGGCGGGCGCGCGGTGGGCGTGGCCGCGATGCGCGGGGGTGAGACGCTGACCTGGCAGGCCGAGCGCGAGGTGATCGTGTGCGGCGGCGCCTACAACTCGCCGCAGCTGCTGATGCTGTCGGGCATCGGCCGCCCGGACGAGCTCGAGCTGCTGCAGATCGAGCTGGTCGCCGAGTCGCCCGAGGTCGGGATGAACCTCCAGGACCACCCGACCGCGGGCGTGACCTACTTCTGCGAGGAGGAGTCCTCGCTCAAGGACGCGCTCAACGACGCCAACCTCGCGATGTGGATGCAGGGCCAGGGCCCGTTGACCTCCAACATCGGCGAGAACGGCGGCTTCGCGCGCACGCGCGGCGACCTGCCGGCGCCCGACGTCCAGTTCCACATGGTCCCGGTCGTGTTCGAGCAGGAGGGCCTGCTGGCGCCGCCGGCGCACGGCTTCACGCTCTCGGCGTGCGTGCTCAAGCCGCGCTCGCGCGGGATGGTGGCGGTCACGACGCCGGACCCGACGGGCAAGCCGTTCATCATGCACGGCTACTACACGGAGCCCGAGGACGTGGCCTCTGCCGTGGCCGGGCTGCGGATGGTCATGAACTTCTGCCGGGCGGAGCCGCTGGCGCGCTACGCGGAGACGCCGAACATGGTGCCGGCGTCGGACTCCGAGGAGGACCTGGAGGCGCACGTGCGGGCGACCTGCCAGACGATCTACCACCCCGTCGGCACGTGCCGGATGGGCGCCGACGAGACGTCGGTGGTCGACCCGGAGCTGCGCGTGCGCGGCGTCGAGGGGCTGCGGGTCGTCGACGCGTCGATCATGCCGACCGTGCCGCGCGGCAACACGAACGCGCCGGTGATCGCGATCGCCGAGCGGGCGGCGGACCTGATCCGCGGGCGCGAGCCCGCGCGGGCCTCGGAGGCGTCGGCGGCCTAGCCGGGAGCGCTAGCGCAGCGGGGCGACCGCGCCACCCCTGACGAGCTCGCGGGCGGCCTCGGGATCCGGGCTGTAGACCTCCACCAGGAGGTCGCTGCGCGGGCTCGCCGCGTACACGCTCTCGGGACGCTCGACGCTCCACAGCATCATCCCGCCGTCGGGAAGCTCGGCGGAGCGCTGCTCGTCGCCCTCGGCGGCCGCCTTCGCGGCGGCCAGCGCGTCGGCGCGCGGGTAGGTGCCGACCGTCAGGTAGTCCGCGCGGGAGTCGCCGAGCGTGGCGCCGGGGGCGAGGTAGCGGACCCAGACCTCGCCGTTCGAGCCGCGCGTGACCTCCGGGCGCGTGCCGGCGGGCGCGACGACGCCGTAGACGTCGTGGCCCGTCGCGGCGGTGACGGCGGCGAGCACCTCGCCGGTCAGCAGCGCGGGCTTGCCGGCGGCGGGCAGGACGGGCGCCTTTTCGCGGGTGAGCGTCACGGCGGCGTAGGCGCCGGCCGCGGCGAGCAGCGCCGCGAGCAGCAGCGCGATCGCGAGCCGTGCGCGCGGGCGGCGGCGCTTGCGCGGCACGGCGGCGGCCGCGCTGGCGGGGACGGCGCTCATGGCCTCGTTATCGGCGCTAGGAGCCCGAAGCTCCAGCCGTGCCGGCGACGCGGTTGGCGGCGCCGATCGGCGTGGCGATGATCTTCGTCTCGCGGGCGCTCGCGGCGAGCGACGAGCGGCAGCGCAGCACGACCGTCGAGGCCGATCCGAGCGTCACCGTGAGCTGCATGCTGGCGGTCGCCGAGACGTTCTGCGTGTGCCCGTAGTCGCCGGAGTCGACGTCGTCGCCGGCCGTGTTCGCGGTCGGGTCGCCGTTGAGCGAGCACGCCCAGTCGCCGGTGCCGGCGCCCTTCGTGAGGCGGGTCACGGCCTCGAGGCGGTAGCTGCCGGCCGGCAGGCTGATCGCGGTGACGGCGATGTTCGTGTCGGCGGGGATCGCGACCGCGGAGTCGAGGTAGACCTCCTTGGCGGTCACCAGGCCGCTCGCCCCCTGGGGGCCCTGCGCTCCGGTGTCGCCCTTGGGGCCCTGCGCGCCGGTGTCGCCCTTGTCGCCCTTGTCGCCCTTGGGGCCCTGCGCGCCGGTGTCGCCCTTCGGGCCCTGGGCGCCCGCGGCGCCGGTCGCGCCCGCGGGACCCTGTGCACCCACGGCGCCGGCCGGACCCTGCGCGCCGTCGGCGCCCGCCGTGCCCGCCGAGCCCGCAGGACCCTGGGCCCCAGCGGCGCCGGCCGCGCCCTCGGCGCCGTCGTCGCCCTTCGGCCCCTGCGGGCCGGTCAACCCCTGCGGGCCCATCGGTCCGGCGGGCCCCTGGACGCCATCGGCGCCGGCCGGACCGGCCGGGCCCTGCGCGCCCGTGTCGCCCTTCGGGCCCTGGAT
>DATFQI010000150.1:0-16956 GCA_035264365.1 Solirubrobacteraceae bacterium | reverse complement strand
GCGTGGCGGATCGTCGTTGTGCCACGACGTCACCGTCGCCTCGAGATACCGCGTCTCGTGGTCACGCGGAGTGTTGCGAGCGATGTACTCAAGGACCGATCGGAGGAACGCCAGCTGGTTGGCGAGCCCGGCGTCGGCGTGGTGGCGGACCGCGGGGTATGTCAGCGCGCTGTCCGGCACCAGCTCGTCCCAGCGGTAGCCCGCCCACGGCTCCGAGACCGGGACGCGTCGCCCGTCGGACGTGAGCCGTACCACGTCGGCCCGCCACGTGCTCGCCTCCGGGAACATCTGGAAGGCGAGCACCTTGTGGTCCGACCAGTAGCCCGCCACGACGAACGCGAGTTGCGCACACACCACGCCGAGGACCACGACCCGGCGGCCGACGATCTTCACGAGACGGTCTCACGCGGCCGCGCGCGCCGCCGCCAGATTTCGTAGCCGATCAGCACCACCGCAGGGGCCGTGGTGTTCGGCAAGGAGTCGACCACGAGGAACAGCTGGTTCCAGGCCTCGGCCACCGGCAGCATGACGGCGGCGGCGATGAGCTGGGGTCCGCGCTCGGCCGCGATGATCGCCCCCACGAGACCCGAGACGAAGTAATCGCCGTAGTCGGTCGCCACGTTGCCGACCTCGGCGAGCTGGAGCTGCGGCAACGCTGCGGCCGGGGTCGCCGCGTCGAAGCCGGCGAACTGCGATTCGAACTGGTGACCCATGACGAGCCAGATGTCCAAGGCCGCCATCAACACCACGCCCGCCTTGAGCAGTGACAGCGGCGCGCCACCGGCCAGCAGCCGACCGGCCGTCGCGGTCGAGAACACGACCAGCGCGAGCCGCGCCGCGCGGCCGACGGCGCCCTCCGGCGCGGCGAACGCGAACACAAGCAGCGGCACCGTCAGCAGCGCCATCCACGGCCGCGCCCCGTGGATCGCCCAGCCCAGCCCGAGCGCACACCCGGGCGGGACGAGCAGCAGGGCGATCCAGGTGAAGAGGTCCGCACTGTCCGGTACCAGGCTGATCAGGAGGATCGTCCCGAGGAGCGACAACGGGGCGACCAGCGCCCAGGCACGGCCGCCCAGCCGCAGCGAGACCGCGGCCGGTATGCCGGCCGCGGGCAGCGCGATGCACACCGTCTGCGCCGCGTCGAGCACCAGCGTGTCGAGGTCGAAGTACACCGTGGCGAAAGGGTGGATGGGTCAGCGTCATTATCTGGGCAGATGCCGTTACGGGCGGTCGAAGAGGGCGAGCGGGCCTGGCTGCGCGAGACGCTCGCGGCGCTCTGGGGCGAGCAAGTGCTCGGCCGCGGCGCGCTTGGCGGCCGGCGGAGCTGGACGCGCTGGTCGCAATCGAGGGCGAGGAGCGGCTCGGGATCGCGACATACGAGGTCGCCGGTGAGGAGGCCGAGCTCGTGACGCTCGACGCGCTCGTGCCCTGCCGTGGCGTGGGCCGAGCGCTGATCGAGGCCGTCGCGGCTACGGCTCGCACGGCGGGCGCCCGCCGGCTGCGGGTGATGACCACCAACGACAACCTGCGCGCGCTGCGGCTCTACCAGCGCGCCGGCTTCCGGCTCGAGGCGCTCCGCCCCGGCGCGGTCGGCGCCGCCCGCGACCGCAAGCCCTCGATCCCGCTCTCCGGCGCCGAGGGCATCCCGATCCGCGACGAGATCGACCTCGTCCTGGAGCTCGGCCCTAGGGGCTAGGCGCGGGCCGCTAGAGCTCCGACTCGAGCAGCCGCACGATGCCCGCGACGGGGATCGCGACCCAGTCCGGGCGGTTGTTGAGCTCGTAGCGCAGCTCGTAGACGACCTTCTCGAGCTCGAACACCGTCAGCAGCTGCTCCGTCGCCTGCGCGCCCGGCGGCAGCAAGGACGGCTCGACCTTCTCGCGGTAGCCCTCCAAGTAGGCCTCGCGGGCGCGGTCCTCCCAGTCGGAGGGCGCGTCGACCCCGCGCAGGATGCGCGAGCCCGCCGCCGCATAGGAGAACGAGCGCAGCATGCCCGCGACGTCGCGCAGCGGGGAGCGCTTGAGGCGCCGCTCCGGCAGCGAGCGCGCCGGCTCGCCCTCGAAGTCCAGGATCGCCCAGCCGCGGTCCGGCGTAAGCATCGTCTGGCCGAGGTGCAGGTCGCCGTGGGTGCGGATCACCTTGCCGCCGGCCCCGATGTGCGAGAGCAGCTGCAGCCGCTCGCGCACGTCCTGCCCGCGGCCCAGGATCGGCTCGGTGGCCGGCGTCTCGGGCAGCTCGATGAACAGGCGCTCGATCTGCTCGTCGACGTTGGCGGTCAGGATCGACAATGACTCCATGCTCGGCTCGTCGGGCGAGAACGCCGGGTCGCCGGCCTCCGAGCCCAGCACCGTGTGCAGCTCGCCGGTGACCTCCCCGAGCGCGTGCACCTCCGCGAGCAGCCGATCGGGATCCGAGCCGAGCTGGTCGAGCACCAGCTCCCAGCCGTCGCGCGCGCCCGCCAGGAACTCCTGCAGGATCCCCAGCGTCGCGTCCACGCGCCGGCCCTCGAAGTCGTACCAGCCCGCCAGCGCCGCGATGTTGGGGAAGCCGCGCGACGACAGGAAGCGCAGCAGCTCGAGCTCCGGGTTCTCGCCCGGCTCGACGCGACGGAACGCCTTCAGGATCAGCGAGTCGCTGAACACGATCGAGGAGTTGGACTGCTCGACACCGACCGGCCGCACGTCGACCGTCCCGCCCAGCGACGAGGACGCCGACGGCGCCCAGTGGAACCCGAGCACCCCCTCGTCGACGGTGACCTCGGAGTCCTGCCGCATCCGGTGCAGCAGCTCGCGCCCGTACGCCGGGTCGGCGAGCCCGTCGTAGACGGTCAGGCCGTCGGCCGTGCAGATCACGCGCTCCGACCAGCCGTCCTCCGCGGGCCGCAGGCCGAGCGGCACCTGGTAGGTCTCGTGCGTCCCGGCCGGGAAGACGGCCTCCATCAGGGCGAGCACGAGCATCGGCGAGTCCTCGCGCAGCGGCACCGCCTCGACGACGTTGAGGTGCGTCACCTCGCGCGACTTGGAGGCGAACCAGCGCTGCTCGACCACCCATCGCTGCAGCTCGTCCTCGGGCAGCCAGCTCAGGTCGTGGAGGTCAGGCATCGTCCTCCTCCACGAGCTGGAACCAGTAGAAGCCGCGCGGGCCCATGGTCAGCAGGTACGGCAGCTCGCCGACCTTCGGGAAGCGCGAGCGGCCGAAGATCTCGCGCGGGTAGCGGCCCTCGAAGTCGCTCAGGTCCAGCTCGACCGCCTGCGCGCTGCGCGCGAGGTTGTGCACGCACAGCATCACGTCGTCCTCGTAGCGGCGGACGTGGGCGAAGATCCGCGGGTTCGACGGCTCCAGCGGCTCGTAGGTGCCCAGGCCGAACACCGGGTGCTCCTTGCGCACCGCGATGAAGCGCCGCATCCAGCGCAGCAGCGAGGTCGGCAGCCGCAGCTGCGCCTCGACGTTGACCGACTGGAACCCGTAGACGGGATCCATCAGCGGCGGCGCGTAGAGCTGCGCGAAGTCCGCGCGCGAGAAGCCGCCGTTGCGGTCGCCCGTCCACTGCATCGGCGTGCGCACGCCGTCGCGATCGCCGAGGTAGACGTTGTCGCCCATCGAGATCTCGTCGCCGTAGTAGAGGACCGGCGAGCCGGGCAGCGAGAACAGGATCGCGTGCATCAGCTCGATCTCGTCGCGGCCGCCCTCCAGCAGCGGCGCGAGCCGCCGGCGGATCCCCACATTGATCTTCATGCGCGGGTCCTTCGCGTACTCCGCGTACATGTAGTCGCGTTCCTCGTCGGTGACCATCTCGAGCGTCAGCTCGTCGTGGTTGCGCAGGAACAGCCCCCACTGGCAGTTGTCGGGAATCGCCGGGGTGTTGCGCAGGATCTCGTACATCGGCGTCGCCGTCTCGCGCCGGAGCGCCATGAACATGCGCGGCATGATCGGGAAGTGGAAGGCCATGTGGCACTCGTCGCCGTCGCCGAAGTACTCGACGACGTCGGACGGCCACTGGTTGGCCTCCGCGAGCAGCACGCGGTCCGGGTAGAGGCTGTCGACCTCCGCCCGCACCCGCTTGAGGTACTCGTGCGTCTCGGGCAGGTTCTCGCCGTTGGTGCCGTCGCGCTCGTACAGGTAGGGCACCGCGTCGAGCCGGAAGCCGTCCATGCCGAGGTCCAGCCAGAAGCGCAGGACCTCGAGCATCGCCTCCTGGACCTCGGGATTGTCAAAGTTGAGGTCGGGCTGGTGGGAGAAGAAGCGGTGCCAGAAGTAGGCGCCGGCCTGCTCGTCCCAGGTCCAGTTGGAGGTCTCGGTGTCCGTGAAGATGATCCGGGCCTCTTCGTACTTGTGGACCGTGTCGGACCACACGTACCAGTCGCGCTTGGGGCTGTCGGGCGAGGAGCGCGACTCCTGGAACCACGGGTGGTCGCTCGACGTGTGGTTCATGACCAGGTCGGCGATCACGCGGATGCCGCGCTGGTGGGCGGCCTCGATGAAGTCGCGCACGTCGTCGACCGTGCCGTAGTCGGGCTGGATCTTGAAGAAGTCCGAGATGTCGTAGCCGCCGTCGCGCAGCGGGGACTCGAAGAACGGCAGCAGCCAGATGCAGTCGACGCCGAGCCACTGCAGGTAGTCGAGCTTCTCCGTCAGCCCGTGGAAGTCGCCGGAGCCGTCGCCGTTGGCGTCGAAGAACGCCCGCGTGTGGACCTCGTAGAAGACCGAGGTCTTGAACCACAGCGGCTCGGCCTCGAACCAGTGCCCGGGGTCGTTCGCGCGCGAGCTCATCCGACGACACGCAGGACGTGCGCCTGCCGCTGCCCCGCCTCCATCCGCACGTAGTTGCCCCCTATGCGCCAGTCGAAGTGCTCGCCGGTGAAGAGGTCCTCGACGGGGAACACGGGCGGCAGCCCGAGCTCGGCCGGCAGGATCGCGGAGCCCTCCTGGACGCCGTAGGGGTCCAGCGACACGACCGTGATGATCGTGTTGCCGGGCGCGCGCTTGACGTAGGCGACGAGCGCGTCGTTGTGCGTGTCCAGGAAGTGCACGTTGTCGAGCACCTGCAGCGCCGGGTTCTCGCGCCGGATCTCGTTCAGGCGCGCGATCGCCGGCAGCAGCGGCCCGTCGAGCTTGCGCTCCCACGTCTCGTACTTCTCCGAGTTGAGGTACTCCTCGGAGCCCTCGCGCACCGGCACGTTCTCGAAGTGCTCGTAGCCCGAGTAGATCCCGTAGGAGGGCGCGAGCGTGCCGGCCAGGATCAGCCGCGCGTGGAACGCGCCCGGCCCGCCGTGGACGAGGTAGGCCTCGAGGATGTCCGGCGTGACCGGGAAGAAGTTGGGGCGGAAGTACTCCCGTTCCTCGGTGTGCGCGAGCTCGTTGACGTACTCCATCAGCTCCCAGCGCGAGGTCTTCCAGGTGAAGTAGGTGTAGGACTGCGTGAAGCCGAGCTTGGCCAGCTCGCGCATCACCGCCCGGCGCGTGAACGCCTCGGCGAGGAAGACCACGTCGCGGTCGACCTTGTGGACCTCCTTGATGAGCCACTCCCAGAACAGGAACGGCTTCGTGTGCGGGTTGTCGACGCGGTAGACCTTCACGCCGCAGTCGACCCAGAACAGGAAGATGCGCAGCCACTCGTCCCAGAGGCCGCGCCAGTCCTCGCTCTCCCAGTTGACGTTGTAGATGTCCTGGTACTTCTTGGGCGGGTTCTCGGCGTACTTGAGCGTCCCGTCCGGGCGACGGTGGAACCACTCGGGGTGCTCGGTCAGCCACGGGTGGTCGGCGGAGGCGTTGATCGCGAAGTCCATGCAGACGTCCATGCCGTGCTCGCGCGCCGTCGCGCACAGGGCGCGCACGTCGTCGACGGTGCCGAGGTCCGGGTGCACGGCGTCGTGGCCGCCCTCCTTGCCGCCGACGGCGTAGGGGGAGCCCGGATCGTCGGGACCGGCGACGAGCGTGTTGTTGCGGCCCTTGCGGTTGGTCACGCCGATCGGGTGGATCGGCGTCATGTAGAGCACGTCGAAGCCCATCTGGGAGAGCTCGGGCACGAGCGCCTCGACGCCCTTCAGGCCGCCCCACGAGCGCGGGAAGACCTCGTACCAGGAGCCGAAGCGCGCCCGCACGCGGTCGACCTCGAGCGGCAGCGCCTTCTCGAGCCGCATGGAGGCATGGCGGCCCTGGGAGCGCTCCATCGCGTCGGCCAGCTCGGGCGAGAGCGCGGCCTCCCAGCGCGTCTGCTGCGTCGCCGCAGCGTCGTTGAGGACCGTCAGCGCGTGGGCAATCGCGCGCTTGTCAGGCGCGCCCTTCGGCTTGGCGCGCTCCAGCAGCACGACCCCCTCCGACAGCTCGCCCGAGAGGTCCTCCTGGGCCGCGGCGACCTTGCGCTGGATCTCGTCGCGCCAGGTGGCGAACAGGTCGATCCAGGCCTCGATCGAGAACTCCCACGAGCCCTGGATCTCGACCGGGAAGCTGCCCTCCCAGCGGACGCCGTTGTGGTGCGCGTCGACCGCGCGCATCTCGGCCTCGAGCCAGGTGCGGCCCCCGGGAGCGCGGTAGCGGATGACGGCGCGGAGCTTCTCGTGGCCGTCCGAGAACACGTCGGCGGCTACCGTCACGGCGTCACCGACGCAGCGCTTGGGCGCGTAGCGGCCCGCATCGATGACCGGCGACAGCGGCCGGATGCGGATCCGTGGCGGAGCTTGCGTGCGCTTAGCTGCGGGCATCCCGGACCGGAGTATCCGAGTTGGACCCCACATGAAACTCGTTCGTTCCAGCGGCGTGCAGCTGCATCCGACCTCCCTCGCGAAGGGACGACTGGGCGCGGAAGCCTACGCATTCGTGGACTGGCTGCATGCCGCGGGCCAGCGCTGGTGGCAGATGCTGCCGCTCGGGCCGCCGGACCGCTACGGCTCGCCCTACAAGGCGAAGTCCGCGTTCGCGGCATGGCCGGGGCTGCTGGCGGAGCCGCGGGCGGCCGTGAGCAAGGCGGCGGAGCTCGACTTCCGCGAGCGCAACGCCGCCTGGATCGAGGACTGGGTGCGGTACGGCGGCCGCGGCGCGCTCGCGGACCAGGTGCGGTTCGACCGCGAGTGGGCGGCGCTGCGCCGCTACGCGCTCGACCGCGGCGTGCAGCTGATCGGCGACGTCCCGATCTACGTCGCGCCCGGCAGCGCCGACCACAAGGCCCACCCGGAGCTGTTCCAGTCGGGCGCCGTCGCCGGCACGCCGCCCGACGCCTTCACCGACAAGGGCCAGCTGTGGGGCAACCCGCTCTACGACTGGCCGGCGCTGCAGCGGCGCGGCTACCGCTGGTGGGTCGAGCGGCTGCGGCGCACGTTCGACCTCTACGACCTGGCCCGCGTCGACCACTTCCGCGGCTTCGTCTCCTACTGGTCGGTGCCGGCGAAGGCCCGGCACGCGCTCTCCGGGCACTGGAAGCGCGGCCCCGGCCGGGCCGTCTTCGACGCCGCCGCGGCGGAGCTCGGCGAGCTGTCCCTGATCGCCGAGGACCTCGGCGTCATCACGCCCGCGGTGGAGCGGCTGCGCGATGGCCTCGGCTACCCGGGGATGGCGATCCTCCAGTACCACTTCGACCCGGACCCGCACTCGCCGCACAACCTCGCCAACCACCGCGAGCACCAGATCGTCTACACGGGCACGCACGACCACGACACGCTGCTGGGCTGGTACGGCTCGCTGCCGGAGGCCCGGCGCGCCGAGGTCGACGCGCAGCTCGGGGCGGGCGCGGATCCCCACTGGCGGCTGATCGAGCTCGCGTTCTCCTCCCGCGCCGCAGTCGCGATGGTGCAGGCGCAGGACGTGCTCGGGCTCGGCTCCGAGGCCCGGATGAACATGCCGGGCACGGCCAAGGGCTCGTGGCAGTGGCGCCTCCGCGAGGGCGCGCTGACCGGCGACCTCGCTCGCCGCCTCCGTGCGGCGAGCGAGTTCTCGGGTCGCGCCTAGCCGGCGCGACGCATCGGCTGCGAACGTGCCGCGGACGCGGATGCGCCGCGGGTCACGTGCGCCGTACGCCAGGTGCCGCGGCCCGACGGCCTGGCCGCCGACGTGCTGAGGAAGACCTTGTAGGCGCCGGCGCGCAGCTTGCGCGGCACCGTGATGCGCTTCTTCAGATCGCCGCACGGCCCGGTGATCGTGCCGAGGCGCACGGAGGCGGCCGTGCGGGAGCCCTTGCGGAACAGGAAGTACGCGGTCCGGCCGTGCGCGAACGCCCAGCCGTAGACCTCGAGCCGGGCCTTGCCGCCGGGCACGTAGCGGCCCGGCGAGAAGCCCATCCAGCGCGTGAACGTGAACGACGACGGGGCGAACTGCGCGTCGGGCTCGGTGCCCTGCTCGATGCGCGTGCGGTCGTTGGCGGTCGCGAAGCGCAGCGCGCGGTCCTCGTCGTCGCCCAGCAGCTGGCCTTCCTCGGCCATCACGTAGTCCGAGATGGCGCCGGCGGCGTCGGCGGTCGTCTCGAACGAGCCGTACACGAAGCCGGGCCGGGAGAACAGCAGGTCGACCGGGCCGGCGGGCGTGAAGCCGGTGCCGGTGAAGGTCATGGGCTGGTGCTCCGTGTAGCACTCGCGGTCCCACTGCAGGGTGGGCGGCGGCGCCTGAGCCGCGGCGGCCGGTGCAAGCGCCACCGTCGCGGCGACGACGGCTGGGATGAGGGGGCGGCGGCAGGTCATGGGTCCATCGGACACCCGCAGGGGCGGCCCGGCCACCCACCTAGGGGTGGAGCGGCCTCACCCCTCGGGTCCTACACTCACGGCGCCGTGGCCGCCCCTGCGACCAAGACCGAGATCCTCGACGTCAACCGCCGCTACCACGACGTGGCGGCCGGCGAATACGACGCCAAGTGGGGCATCTCGTTCGGCGAGGGCGGCCAGGAGCAGGTGGCCGGCAAGCTCGCCAAGCTGCTCGGGCCCCGGCCCGGCCCGTACGCCCGCTCGCTCGAGATCGGCGCCGGCACGGGCTACTTCAGCCTCAACATGCTGCAGGCGGGGATCGTCCGCGAGGCGACCTGCACGGACATCTCGCCGGGCATGCTCGCCACCCTGGAGGCCAACGCCGCGCGGCTCGGGCTCAGCGTCGGGACCGCCGCCTGCGACGCCGCCGAGCTGCCGTTCGAGGACGCCAGCTTCGACCTCGTCTTCGGCCACGCGGTGCTGCACCACCTGCCCGAGCTCGATCGCGCCTTCGCCGAGTTCCACCGCGTGCTGGCGCCCGGCGGGACGCTGTTCTTCGCCGGCGAGCCGTCGCTCCGCGGCGACCGCATCGCCGCCGTGCCCAAGGGGGTGGCCTGGCGGATCTCCCCCGCTTGGCGCGCCGCGCTGCGCGTGCCCAAGGCGCCGCACCTCAACGGCCATCCGAGGGCGGCCGGCGACGACCACCACCTCGAGGGCCAGGTCGACGTCCACGCCTTCGTGCCGGCCGACCTCGAGCGCCACGCGCGCGCCGCCGGCTTCACCGGCATCCGCGTGCGCGGCGAGGAGCTGCTGGCGAACTGGTTCGGCTGGTTCAACCGCACGCTGGAGGCCAGCGCGGACCCGAAGCGGATCCCGATGCCGTGGATCCATTACGCGCACCGGGGCTACCTGCTGCTGCAGGGCGTCGACCGGCGCCTGCTCGAGGGCCGCCTGCCGCCGCAGCTCTTCTACAACTTGATGCTTGCGGCCTCCAAGCCCTGATCCTGAGCCGGAGCCGGCGCGCGGCCCCCGGCCGGAGCTCCCGCCGAGCCCGCTCGAGATGCTCCGCGATCGCCGCGCGATCGTGGACACCGGCGTCGGCCCGGTCGCCTTCGTCACGGTCAACGCGCTCGCGGGGCTCGAGCCGGCGGCCGCGGTCGCGGTGGGAATCCAGCTCGTGATCACCGCCGAGCGGCTGATCCGCCGGCGGCCGGCCACGAACGCCGTCGGCGGCCTGCTCGGCACCGGCCTGGCCGTGTTCATCGCGCTGCGCAGCGGCAGCGCCGAGGGCTACTTCGTCCCGCGGATGATCTATGCGGCCGTGCTCTCGCTCGTGTTCGCCGCCTCGGTCGTGATCCGCAAGCCGCTCGTCGGGATCCTGATCGGCGCGCTCTACCGCGCTCCGAAGGAGTGGATCGAGGACCGCCGCGTGCGTCGCGCGTTCGGCGAGGTCACGCTCGCCTGGTCCGGCCTGTTCGCGTTCCGGGCGATCGTCTACCTCGTGCTGATCTCTGCCGGCAAGGCGGGCTGGCTCGCGGTCGCCAGCGTCGCCATGGGCTGGCCCGCGTTCCTGCTGCTGCTGTTCTTCTCCTACCGCTACGTGCCGCGGCGGCTGGCTCAGCTGGGCGCGCCGCCCAGGCCCGAGCACGACTGAAGCAACTGAGTCAGCTCGGTTGCGGGCATGGGGCGTGCCAGGTGGAAGCCCTGGCCGTGGCTCGCCCCGGCGCGGCGCAGGTGGTCGAGCTGCTCCGGCGTCTCGATGCCCTCGGCCACCACGTAGAGCCCCAGCTCGCGTGCGAGCTGCAGCATCGCGCCGATCAGCGCGGCGCCGCGGGCGTCGCCGGGCACGCCGGCCAGGAACGAGCGGTCGAGCTTGAGGATGTGCACGGTCAGGTGGCGCAGGCGGGTCAGCGACGAGAAGCCCGCGCCGAAGTCGTCGATCGCGATCTTCACGCCGAGGGCCGCGATGCGCTCGAGCACCGGCGCCACGACCGCGGGCTCGGACAGCGCGGACTCGGTGAGCTCGATCACCAGCATCCCCGGCCCCAGCTCGTGGGCGCGCATGCGGTCGGTCAGCCGGTGGGCGAAGCCCGGGCTCATGAGCTCGAGCGGCGAGACGTTGTAGGCGACCTCGATCTCGAGGCCGGCGTCGCGCCAGGCGCGCGCCTGGCGGCAGGTCGCATCGAGCACCCACCCGCCGATCGCCTCGATCAGCCCGGTGTCCTCGGCGAGCGGGATGAACTCGGCCGGGGAGACCATGCCGCGCTCGGGGTCGTTCCAGCGCACGAGCGCCTCGGCGCCGATGATGCCCTCGCTCGCCAGATCGACCACTGGCTGGAAGTGCAGCTCGAGCTGCTGCTCGGCCAGCGCGGTGCGCAGCCGCCCGGTCAGCTCGAGGCGGCGCGTGGCGGTGTCGTCGGCCGCGCGGTACAGCGCGTGGCGCCCGCGGCCGGCGCGCTTGGCCTGGTACATCGCCGCTCGGCGTGCTTGAGCAGGTCGGTCGCGTCGAGCGCGTCCGCGGGGAAGAGGCTGATGCCGACGCTGGCGCCGACCTGCAGCGCGGCGCCGCCTCCGAGGCCGCGCGGCCGTCGCCCGGCAGATCCTCCAGCAGCAGCATGAACTCGTCGCCGCCGTGCCGCGTGAGCAGGCGCACGTCCCCGACGCGACGTTCCAGCCGGCGCGCGATCGCGCACAGCAGCTCGTCGCCGGCCGCGTGGCCGAGCGAGTCGTTGACCGTCTTGAAGTCGTCCAGGTCGAGGTTGAGCAGCGCGACCGTCGTGCGGGCGCCGCGGGCGCGGGAGACCGCGTCCTCGAGGCGCTCTTCGAGCAGCGCGCGGTTGGCGAGCCCGGTCAGGCGGTCGTGGTAGGCGAAGTGCGCCAGCTCCTGCTCGCTGCGGTGGCGCGAGGTCACGTCGGTGGCGACGCCGATCACCGCGGGTCCGCCGTCGTGGCGGTCGCGCACCGGCGAGTAGGAGACGTCGAAGACCAGCTCGCCGACCTCCATCAGCCCCGCGACGTGCTGGCCGGGGAGCGCCCGGCGAACCGCATCGGCGATCTTCGGCATCCCGGCATCGGCGCGGACTCGACGATCGTCGACATCTGCGCCTCAGAGATCCGGAGGCGCGCCTGGGCGCTGCGCAGCTCGGTGACGTCGACGAGCACGCCCTGCGAGTACCGCGGCCGGCCGTCGGTGCCGCGCACGATCGTCTCCTGGTCGAGCAGGTGCACGACCGTGCCGTCCTCGGCGACGATGCGGTACTCGAAGTCGACCGGGATCTCCTCGCGCGTGCGGCGGGCCATCTCGTCGATCACCCAATCGCGGTCGGCGGGGTGCACGACGGCGGTCCAGAACTGCGGGTCCTCGGTCCAGCGCTCGGGCGGGAAGCCCGTCAGCGCCTCGATCTGCGGGCTGATGTAGCGGATCGAGACGGCCTCGTCGTAGTCGCAGATGTAGGTGACCGTCGGGACCTGCTCGACGAGCCTGCGGAAGCGCGCCTCGGCGTCCTGGAGCGCGGCCTGCGACGCTTCGAGGGCCGCCTCGCGGCGCGCGTCGGCGCCGCCGGCGCCGGCGTGGCTGAGCAGGGACGAGGGCGCGCGCGAGGGCATCGGGGGACATGAGGTTCATCGGCCGCCGGCCCGTCGGGTTGAGCTTCTTCACCGGTTTCGTCACGGCCGCGTGCCGAGCGACCTCAACCGCTCGCGCGCGATCAGCGCGGTGGCCCGCGCCGACACCTTCGCGTGACGGTAGGCGTAGGTCGCGTCGCCCTGCAGGCGGCGCGCCCGGCCCGGCCGTGAGGGCGCGACGAGCGCCGACGGCCGCGCCCGCGCGGTCATCCCGTCGCCGGCCAGCACCTCCAGCGCGCGCTCGGCGATCCACACCTGCCCGAGCGCCGTCGGGTGCACGCGGTCGGCCATCACGAGGTTGCGGGCGCCGAAGCCGCGCAGGTCGAGCAGCAGCGCTCCGGCGGCGCGCGCGTTGCGCTCGACGATCGCGTTGCCCTCGCCCAGGTGGCCGGCGCGCGGGCGCCCGAGGTCGAGCGGGAACGTCGCGGTCAGCACGCGCGCGCAGCGCTCGGCGAGGAACGCGAGCGCCGTCGCGTGGTCGCGCGCGAAGGCCGCCGGGTCGAAGTCGAGCGCGCGCACGTCGTTGACGCCCACGTAGAGGCAGCCGAGGTCCCAGCGGAGACCCGCCTGCGCCTCCACGGCGCCCAGCTGGCGCTCCACCACGTCGGCCGCCCGGGCCCCGTCGGTGGCCACGCCCGTGTAGGGCAGCCCGAGCCCGCGCGCGGTCCACAGCGCCCACGACTGCAGCGCCACGCCGTACTGCAGCTCCCCGCCCCCGTTGGTGATCGAGTCGCCGAGTGCGACGACGCCGAGGGGGCAGCTCATGCGGCCGCATCCTAGAGTTGATGCGCGAATGCAAGATCTGACCCCAGCCGCGGTGGGCACGTGGTCCGGCGGGCGCTTCATGCGCTTCGGCAAGCCGCTCGACGACGAGCGCTTCGCGGCGCTCGTGCGCCCCGGCGGCGGCATCTCCACCGTGATCACCGCCGACGCCTACGGCGCCGGCGACGCCGACCGCCTGCTCGGCGCCGCGCTGGCCGGCGTCCCGCGGGGGGACTACGCGCTGGTGGGCGCGATCGGGCACGACTTCTACGAGGGCGAGCGCGAGGGCGCGAAGGGCTTCCCGCGCTTCACCGACCCGCGGCTGCGCGGCCCCGAGGGCTACGGGGACTACGTGCGGATGGCGACCGAGCGCAGCCTCGAGCGCTGCGGCGCCGACGCGTTCGACCTGCTGCTGCTGCACAACCCCGACCGCACCGGCTACACGGGCGAGGCGGTCTGGGACGCGCTGGAGGCGGTCCGCGCCGACGGGCTGACGGCGCGCCTGGGCGTCGCGCCCGGGCCGGCGAACGGCTTCACGCTGGACGTGATCGACTGCTTCGAGCGCTTCGGCGAGCGGATCGACTGGGCGATGGTGATCCTCAACCCGCTCGAGCCCTGGCCCGGCGAGCTGGTGCTGCCGGCGGCCGAGCGCCACGGCGTCGAGCTGATCACGCGCGTCGTCGACTACGGCGGGCTGTTCCACGACGACGTGCTGCCCGGGCACCCGTTCCCGCAGTGGGACCACCGCACGTTCCGGCCCGACGGCTGGATCGAGCGCGGCCGCGAGCGGCTGGAGCGGATGCGCCCGATCGCCGAGCGCCACGGGATGTCGGCGCTGCAGCTCGCGTGCGCCTGGAATCTCTCGCACGCGCCAGTGCGCTGCGTCGCCCCGACGCTGATCCAGGAGCCCGGTCCCGGCGCGCGCCCGATCGAGGACAAGCGCGCCGAGCTCGCGGCGGTCGCCTCGCTGCCGGCGCTGAGCGCCGAGGAGGTCGAGGAGATCCGCGCGGTCGGCGACAACACCGGCTCGATGACGCTCAAGGGCGCCGCCGTCGGCTTCGACGGCGCGCCCGCCGCCGACCGCTGGCCGCTGACCGACGACCTGACGGCCGTCGCCGGCCGCTGGGGCATCGACCCGGCGCGCGACCTCGTCAAGGGCTGAGCGCAACGCGCGCCACGCGCGCCGCGCGGCCGCGCTTTGGCAGGCGCCGGCGGCGTGGGCTGGCGGCGCGTTGCGTGGGCAAGGGCATTGCTCGTAGGGGAGGGGATTGGCCCGGTCGCGTATCGACGGGTCACTTGTTCACGCATGGAGTGAACAAGTGACCCCTCGCTTCACCGGGAGCAAACCCCCCTTCCCGTACAAGCCCCTGCCGTTGCCCACGCCAGCGACGCCACCGGCGCCTGCAACATCACGGCCCGAGCTCGACCGCCTGCGAGAACGTCCCGCGGTCGAAGAACTCGAGCCGCGGCGCGGTCGCGATGCCCTGGACCTCGACCTCGTAGAGCTTGCGCGGGTCGCGCCAGCTCGCCGGGTCGGGGTTGCCGAAGCGGGTCGCCAGCGCCTTCTGCGCCGCGCCCGCCGCGCGCACCAGTCCGGCGGTCGAGAGCGAGTGGAAGCCGGCCGCCTCGGCCGCGCCCATGTCGTACGGGTGCGATCCGCCGCGCTGGCCGAGCAGGGTCACCGCGGCGGGCGGGAGCGTGTCCTCGACGGCCTCCTTGAGCGCCTCGAACGCGGCCACGCCCGGATCGATCGTCCCGTTGGCGTCGGTGCGGTCGTAGTTGCCGTCCCAGGCGACGATCGTGTCGAGCACGGTCCGCGCGGGGCCGGCGGCCGCCGCCTGCGCGGCCTTCAGCCGTCCGTCGAGCAGGGGCCGCTGCTGCGCGGTCGTGCCGACCCGGCGCTCGATCGCCTTCAGTCCGGTGACCGTGCGGTCGGTCGTCTCCCGCAGCGCCTGCTGCAGGAACGCGCCGCGGTGCAGGTCGCCCTCGTTGGTCTCCTGCGCGGGGGCGTCGCCGCTGGTCCAGCCCACCGACGGCAGGTTGTTCCAGTTCCCCAGGTAGCCCGCGGGCGGGTCGATCACCTTCGGGCGTGCCTTGACGCGGAGCAGCCCACGCCACTCGGCCTCGCCGGTGCCGGGCAGCGGCAGCCGCTCGTCCCAGCGCTTCGGGCGCAGCGGCAGCAGGCCGGGGTGCCACCAGCCGATGTGGCCGCCGTCGTCGGCGGCGAGCAGGTTCTCGTTCCACGTCAGCTTCGCGGCGGCGCTGTCGACCTGGGCGACCGTGTCGGCGTCGTTGAGCGCGGTCAGGCCGACGAACGTCTGCATCTCGCGGCCCCATATCGCGTAGCGGCGCGCATAGGCGCGCTTGCCGGAGGTCGCCTGCACCGGCCCGTGGACCGTGCGGCAGAAGCGCCGCTTGACGGACTTCGCGCCGGAGACCTTGAACGTCTCGGTGCGGCAGCGCATCTTGCGGACCTTGCCCTTGTAGCGGTAGCGCTCCTTGCCGGCGAG
Organism: Solirubrobacteraceae bacterium; assembly: GCA_035264365.1. Lineage (GTDB taxonomy): Bacteria > Actinomycetota > Thermoleophilia > Solirubrobacterales > Solirubrobacteraceae > DATFQI01. Next base: position 1,394 of record DATFQI010000150.1, on the reverse strand, counting down.
TCGCTCGACGTAGAGGTCGTCGTCGTCGCCGAGGCCGCTCGTGATGCCCCACGCCACGCGGCCGTTGTGGCCGGCGGCGATCACCGGGATGCCGGGGCCGGTCACGCCGCGCACGTCGAGGCCGGGCGCGTGGACCTCGTACTCGACGAACAGCTCGGGGATCGAGAAGCCCAGCTGCGGCGCCGAGAACAGCGACGCCGTGTTGCCGGGACCGTGCAGCGCGAAGTGGAACGAGCCGCCGCGCGCGGGCAAGCGGCCGGCCACGTGCGCCAGCGCCGGCTTGGCCTTCGGCGGCTTGAGCTTCCTGAGGAACCTCTGGGTCGCCTTGTAGCCGCGCCGCTCGTCGGCGCGGCTGCGGCCGGGCTGCGATGGGTAGCGGCCGCGCGATGCGGGCACCGTCGACACCTGGTTCGGCTGGCGCAACGGCAGGTAGCGGGCGAAGCGCTTGGCCCCGAGCGCCCGCAGCGCGCGCCAGTTGTCGAGCTCGCGGCCGTCGTCGGAGGGCACCGTGCGGGCCAGCTGGACGCCGATCGAGGCCGAGTCCAGCGCCGTCCAGCGCCCCGGGGAGAGGCCGAGCAGCGCGAGCTCGCGCGGGCGCACCGACGGATCGGCGGCCACGCGCGCGATCCAGGCGTTCACGCCATCGGAGTAGGCGTCGAAGCGCGCCCGCAGCGCCGCGGGCAGCTTGCGCAGCTGCGCGCGCAGCTCCTTGCGCGTGTAGTAGTCGCGGCGGGCGACGATGTCGGACTGCAGCCGGCCCTTGCCGAGCACCTCGGCGAGCCGCCCCTGGGTCGAGCGGCGGAACAGCTCAAGCTCCACCAGCCGGTCCTGGGCGACCGCGTAGCCGACGCCGAACCAGGCGTCACCGGCCGAGCCGGCGCGCACGTTCGGCACGCCGTAGGCGTCGCGCGTGATCGTGACGCCGACGCGCGGGGTCTCGACCGTGCCGGGCTGGTCGAAGCCGGCGGGCTTGAAGGCGAAGCTCTCGAACAGCGCGACCTGGTCGGTCAGGTGCGGGTTCTGGGTGCTCTCGTCGGGCGGGACGAAGCCGGACTGCCCCGGCGGGAGCACGCTCTCCGCGCTCCGAACGCCGGCGACCGCCGCGGCGGGGAGCACCAGGACGACCGCCAGCGCGGCCGCCGTCGCCTTCCATGACCCGTGCGAACCCACATTTCCCTCCTGCTCGGCTACGGCCGCGGACGCTACCAGCCACAATGGGAGGTGGACATGGACTCGCTGCGCGGAAAGCTGCTGCTCGCCTCGCCGACGATGACGGACCCGAACTTCGCCCGCGCGGTCGTGCTGATCGCCGAGCACACGGAGGAGGGCGCGATGGGGCTGGTGCTCAACCGGCCGGCCGAGACGACCGTCGGCGAGGCCGTGCCCGACCTCGC
>DATFQI010000149.1:0-26076 GCA_035264365.1 Solirubrobacteraceae bacterium | reverse complement strand
GGCGACCCGATTCCGTCCGGCCCGCTGCACGACGCGACGGAGATCGGCCGCGTCGTACCGACCGTGATGATCTTCGCCCAGTCCGACCCGCCGCTCTCGCACACGGCGATCGAGGACTCGCCGGAGCAGGCGCTGCGCATTGCGATCGAGGCCTACGGGCGCACGGTCGGCGCGACGCTGGCGGCGGTGGCGGCCGGCGAGCTCGAGGAGGCGCGCGCATGACCCTGGACTTCGGCGTCGTGCTGCAGGCCGACCCGCCCGCGCAGCGGGTGATCGACCTCGCCAAGCGCGCGGAGGCCTACGGCTTCTCGCACGCGTGGACGTTCGACTCGCACCTGCTGTGGGAGGAGCCGTTCGTCATCTACTCGCGGATCCTCAACGAGACGCACCGGCTGACGGTCGGCCCGATGGTCACCAACCCGGCGACGCGCGACTGGACCGTGACCGCGTCGCTGTTCGCGACGCTCAACGAGATGTACGGCAACCGCACGGTGTGCGGGATCGGCCGCGGCGACTCGGCGGTGCGCGTGATCAACGGCAAGCCGGTCCGGCTGGCCGAGCTGCGCGAGTCGATCGGCGTGATCCGCGGGCTCGCCAACGGGGAGCAGGTCGACTACAAGGGCTCGTCGCTGCGCCTCGCCTGGAACCCGCACAGCCGGCTGGAGGTGTGGGTCGCCGCCTACGGGCCGAAGGCGCTCGCGCTCGCGGGCGAGGTCGGCGACGGCTTCATCCTGCAGCTCGCCGATCCGGCGATCGCGGAGTGGAGCATCGGCGCGGTGCGGCGCGCGGCCGAGGAGGCCGGGAAGGACCCGGACTCCGTGAAGATCTGCCTCGCCGCGCCCGCCTACGTGACCGACGGCAGCGAAGAGCAGCTCGCGCACGCGCGCGAGCAGTGCCGCTGGTTCGGCGGGATGGTCGGCAACCACGTGGCGGACATCGTCAACCGCTACGGCGCCGACGGCAGCGCGGTGCCGCGCGCGCTGACCGACTACATCACGGAGCGCGAGGGCTACGACTACAACGAGCACGGCCGGGCCGGGAACACGCACACGATGTTCGTGACCGACGAGATCGTCGACCGCTTCTGCCTCGTCGGGCCGCCCGAGGAGCACGTCCGCAAGCTGAAGGAGCTGAGCGACCTCGGCGCCGACCAGTTCGCGCTCTACCTCCAGCACGACGCCAAGGACGCGACGCTCGCGCGCTACGGCGAGCTCGTGATCCCCGAGGTCAACGCGCGGGCGGCGTCGAAGGTCTAGCTCCGGGCCGCTCGTTTGCAGGCGCCGGTGGCGTGGGTCGGCTTGTGTTGCGTGGGCAACGGCTTGGGCTTGTACGGGGGAGGGGTTTGACCGGAAACGACCACTCCCCCTCCCTTAGAGCAATGCCGTTGCCCACGCCCGCGCAGCCATCCACGCCACCGGCGCCGGCCATAGCGCGGTATCAGCCGCCGCCGAGCAGCCGCGCGGCCTCGCGCCCCGACCCGAGCACGGAGAAGTCGCCGCGGTCGCGGATCGCCTCGGCCGCGGCGGCGAACGCCGTCACGCCCGCCCAGGCCAGCGAGCCGCCGACGGAGACCCGCTGGGCGCCCGCGCCGGCGATCTCCTCGAACGTCAGGTCCGGCCGCGCGAGCACGTTGACGGGCTTGGAGACCGCCTCGCAGAGCGCGCGGATCTCCTCCGCGGTCGCCAGACCGGGCGCGTAGAGTACGTCGGCGCCCGCGGCCTCGTAGGCCTGCAGCCGCGCGATCGTGTCGTCGAGGTTCGGGTTGCCGCGGATGTGGTTCTCCGCGCGCGCGGTGAGCGTGAACGGGAACCCGAGCGAGCGCGCGGTGTCGGCCGCCGCGGCGACCCGCTGCGTCGCGAAGTCGAGGTCGTAGAGGAACCCGTCGGGATCCCAGTCCTCGATCGAGCCGCCGACCGCGCCCGCCACGGCGGCGCGCGCGATCGCCGTGGCGGCGTCCTCCGCGCCCGGGCCGTAGCCGTTCTCGAGGTCGACGGAGACCGGCAGGTCGGTCACGGCCGCCACCTGCGTCACGTGCGCGGACAGCTCGTCGAGCGTGACCTCGCCGTCGCTGCGCCCGAGCGTGAACGCGAAGGCCGAGCTCGTGGTCGCCAGCGCCTGGAACCCGAGCCCCTCCAGCACCCGTGCAGAGCCGGCGTCCCACGGGTTCGGGATCACGAACGGCTCGCCCTCGTGCAGCGCGCGGAAGCGCTCCCCGCGCTCGGCCTGCGTGCTCATCGCGCCTCCGCGAGCCATTCCGTGAGCATCTCGGGAGCCAGGTGCAGGGAGAGCTGCCGCAGCGGCACCTCGCCGGTGCTCTCGAAGCGGTGCGCGACCCCGGCCGGCACGACGACCACGTCGCCCGGTCCGACCTCGCGGCTCTCGTCACCGGCCGTGTAGACGGCGCGGCCCTCCTGGATCACGAACACCTCGGGGTACTCGTGGCGGTGCAGGCGCGGGCCGCGCCCGGGATCGAGGTCGACGAAGATGATCGAGAGGCCGACCCCGCCGACCTCGGCGCCCTCGAGGCTGACCGAGCGGCTGCCCTCGCCGGCCGGCAGGTCGGAGACGTTGACGACGTGCATGGGCCCGACAGCCTCTCACGCCGCCCTGCGCAGCGGCACCTCGCGCAGCGCGAGCACGCAGAGCAGCGCGGCGGCCGCGATCGGCGCGGCGACCGTGAAGACGGTCCCGAGCGACTCGGCGACCGCCTCCGGCCGCGGCACGCGGCCGGCCAGGTCGTCCAGGCGCGCTGCGAACACCGAGCCGAACAGCGCGACGCCGATCGAGCCGCCGAGGGCCCGGAACAGGTTCGTCGAGGCGGTCGCGATCCCGATGTCGCGGCGGTCGGCCGCGTTCTGCACGGCGACCACGAGCACCTGCGTGAACATGCCGAAGCCGATCCCGAACACGACGAGCATCAGCGAGACGGCGAGCACCGAGGTGCCGGCCGAGAGCCCGCTCATCAGCACCAGCCCCGCGGTCATGAGCGCGAGCCCGGCGACCGGGAACGCCTTGTAGCGCCCGGTACGGCTGATCACGCGGCCGGAGACGGCGGTGGTCGCCGTCGCCGACAGCAGCAGCGGGAGCAGCAGCAGCCCCGACTCCGTCGGGGTCGCGCCGGTCGCGAGCTGCAGGAACGTCGGCGTGAACACGATCACGGCGAAGAACGCGCAGCCGGCGAGGAAGAGCGTCGCCGAGGCGACGGAGAACACCGGGTCGCGGAACAGCCGCAGCGGCAGGATCGGCTCCGCGGCGCGGCGCTCCTGCGCCACGAACGCGCCCAGCAGCGCGACCGCGGCGGCTCCGAGGCCGAGGGTCTCGGCCGACGTCCATGCGTACGTGCGCCCGCCCCAGGTGGTGACGAGCAGCAGGCAGCTCAGGGCGGCGGTCAGCAGCCCGGCGCCCGCGTAGTCGACCTGCGGACGCGGGCCGTCGCCGCGCGCCGGGGCGGTCAGGGTGACCGCGATCGCCGCCAGCGCCAGCGCGCCGATCGGCAGGTTCACGTAGAAGATCCAGCGCCAGGAGATCTCCGAGAGGACGCCGCCCAGCAGCGGGCCGGCGACGCTCGCGAGCACGAACACCATCTGGATGTAGCCCTGGTAGCGGCCGCGCTCGCGCGGCGGCACGAGGTCGGCGACGATCGTCATGGCGAGCGTCATCAGCCCGCCGGCGCCGAGGCCCTGGAGGCCGCGGAAGGCGATCAGCTCGCCGAGCGTCTGCGCGGCGCCCGACAGCGCCGAGCCGAGCAGGAACACCACGATCGCGGCCTGGAACAGGCGCTTGCGCCCGTACAGGTCGGCCGCGCGACCCCACAGCGGGATCGTGACGGTCGCGGTCAGCAGGTAGGCGGTGACGACCCACGAGAGCCGGTCGATCCCGCCGAGGTCGGAGACGACCGTCGGCAGCGCGGTGGCGACGATCGTCTGGTCCAGCGACGCCAGCAGCATCGCCAGCAGCAGCCCGGCGAAGGTCGCCGGGAAGGAGCGGGTGGTGGAAGTGGCCATGCATGAAGTTATAGTCGCTATAAAAATCTTGTCAAGGTAAATTTCTAGCTGCAATACTTCGCGGCATGCCAGGACTACGCGAGCGCAAGAAGCAGCAGACGCGCGAGGCGATCGCGGAGACCGCCCGCTCGCTGTTCGTCGAGCGCGGCTTCGAGAACGTGCGCGTCGCCGAGATCGCGCGCGCCGCGGACGTCTCCGAGAAGACGGTCTTCAACTACTTCCCGACCAAGGAGGACCTCGTCTTCTGGCGCCTGGAGGCGTTCGAGGCCGAGATCCTCGACGCGCTGCGTGAACGGGGGCCGGGCGAATCCGCCCTGGCCGCCTTCCGCCGCTTCGTGCTCACGCCGCGCGGGCTGATCGACGAGGACGACCCCGCCGCGCGCGAGCGGCTGCTCGGGATCACGCGGATGATCACCTCCAGCCCCGCGCTGGTGGCCCGCGAGCAGCAGGTCTTCCTCGCCTTCACGGACTCGCTCGCGCGGCTGCTGGCCGACGAGACCGGCGCCCGCCTGGACGACGTCGAGCCGTGGGTCGCGGCCAACGCGATGATGGGCGTGCACCGCGCGCTGGTGCGGCTCTCGCGCGAGCGCGTGCTCGCGGGGGCGACCACGAACGAGCTCCAGCAGGAGCTCACGGCCGCGGGAGAGCGTGCGTTGCGCGCGCTCGAGGGCGGGCTCGGCGGCTACGCCGTCAGGTGAGGCTCACCTGGCCCTCGCTAGGGTGGCCGCCGCATGGATGCGCTCCAGGCCATCGTCCTCGGCATCGTCCAAGGCCTCACCGAGTTCCTGCCCATCTCGAGCACCGGGCACCTGCGGATCGTCCCGGCCTTCCTCGGCTGGGAGGACCCGGGCGCGGCGTTCACCGCGGTCACGCAGCTCGGCACGATGGCCGCCGTCCTCCTGTACTTCCGCGAGGACCTGTGGCGGATCGTCACGACCTGGCTGCGCAGCCTGCGCGAGCCCGAGCTGCGCGGCACGCTCGACGCGCGGATGGGCTGGTACATCGGGCTCGGCACCATCCCGATCGCGATCTTCGGGCTCATCTTCAAGGACCAGATCGAGGAGGGCGCGCGCTCGCTGTACCTGATCGGCACCACGCTGATCGTGCTCGGCCTGCTGCTGCTGCTCGCCGAGAAGGTCGCGACCCACGAGCGGCCGCTGGAGCGCATCAACCGCCGCGACGCGATCGTGATCGGCTTCGCCCAGGCCTGCGCGCTCGTGCCCGGCGTCAGCCGCTCGGGCGCGACGCTGACCGCCGGCATGTTCCTCGGCTTCGACCGCACGAGCGCCGCGCGCTACTCGTTCCTGCTCTCCGTCCCCGCCGTCGTGCTCAGCGGCCTGTTCGAGCTGCGCAAGATCGGCGACGAGGACGGTGCCGGCTTCCTGCCGACGGCGATCGCGACGCTGCTGGCCTTCATCGTCGGCTACGCGACGATCGCGTTCCTGCTGCGCTGGCTGACCTCCCATTCAACGGCGATCTTCGTCGCGTACCGCGTCGCGCTGGGCGCGCTGGTCATCGCGCTCACGGCCTCGGGCGCGATCTCGTAGCCTCCCCGGCATGAGCGTGACGGAGCGCGAGCGGCTCGCGCCATCGACCTTCCGCCTGCCGGTCGAGAAGATCCGCGACGGCTACTACTCCGACGCGTACTTCAACCACACCAAGGCGCTGCTGGAGGCCGACGGCCACGAGCCGCGCGTGGTGATGCAGGTCTTCCAGCGCGAGGAGTCGATCCTCGGCGGCGTCGACGAGGCGATCGCCGTGCTCAAGCAGTGCGCCGGCCGGCGCGGCCCCGAGGGGCGCTGGATCCCCGGCTTCAAGGAGCTCGAGGTGCGCGCGCTGCACGAGGGCGATCCGGTCTCGCCGTGGGAGACCGTGATGACGATCGAGGGCGACTACTCGCTGTTCGCCCACCTGGAGACGGTCTACCTCGGCTGCATGGCGCGCCGCACGCTCGTGATGCGCAACGTGCGCCGCGTCGTCGAGGCGGCGCGCGGCAAGCCGATCCTGTTCTTCCCGGCGCGCCACGACCACTGGCTGGTGCAGACCGGCGACGGCTGGGCCGCGCACGTCGCGGGCGCGATCGGCGTGTCGACCGACGCGCAGGCCTCGTGGTGGGGCGGCCGCGGCGTCGGGACGGTGCCGCACGGGCTGATCGCGGCCTACGGGGGGGACACGGTGATCGCCTCGCGCAAGTTCGCCGATCGCTTCGCGCACGAGATGAACGTCACGGTGCTGGTCGACTTCCGCAACGACTCCGTGACGACCGCGCTCGAGGTCGCCGAGGCGCTCGGCGAGGACCTCTGGGGCGTGCGGCTGGACACCTCCGACAGGCTGGCCGACGAGGCGCTGCAGCGGCTGCACGGGGACGCCGCGCCGACGGGCGTGGCGCCCGAGCTGGTCCGGCTCACGCGCGAGCAGCTCGACGCCCACGGCTTCCGTGACGTCAAGATCGTCGTCTCCGGGGGCTTCACGGTCGACCGGATCACGTCCTTCGAGGAGGCGGACGTCCCGGTCGACGCCTACGGCGTCGGCTCGAGCCTGCTGCGCGGCGCCAACGACTTCACGGCCGACGTCGTGATGGTCGACGGGCGGCCGGGCGGCAAGGTCGGGCGCGAGCTGCGCCCGAACGCGCGGCTGAGCGCCGTCAGCTAGCGCAGCGGCACGAAGCGCACGCGGTCCAGGCGCACGACCTGCAGCTCGCCGCCGTGCTCGCGCAGCAGCGCGAGCCGCTGCTCGCCGCGCTCCTCGACCGGCGCCACGAGCCGCCCGCCCGGCGCCAGCTGGGCGATCAGCGCGGGCGGGATGCGCCGGCTCGCCGCCGCGGCGACGTTGATCGCGTCGTAGGGCGCATGCGCGGGCAGGCCCTGCGAGCCGTCGCCGACCGCCAGGGTGACGTTGCCGGCGCCGGCCGCCGCGAGCGCCCGCGCGGCGCGGCCGGACAGCTCGGCGTGGCGCTCGATCGAGTACACCTCGGCCGCCAGCCGCGCGAGCAGCGCCGCGTGGTAGCCGGAGCCGGTGCCGACGTCGAGCACCCGCTCGCGGCCCTCGAGCTCGAGCAGCTCGCACATGCGCGCGACGATCAGCGGCTGGGAGATCGTCTGGTCGCAGCCGATCGGCAGCGGGACGTTGTCCCAGGCCTCGTCGCGCAGCTGCTCGGGGACGAACACGTCGCGCGGCACGTCGCGCACCGCCGCCAGGACGCGCTCGTCGGAGAGCGCGCCGCGCAACTCCGCCACGAGCCGGTCGGCGCCGCCGCGCACCTAGCTCACGCCAGCACCGCGCCGGCCGCGCGGATCTGCTCGAGCGCGCGCTGGGAGTCGCCCGGCTCGACGTCGACGCCACGCACGGCCGTCGTGTCGACGGTCACGGCGAACCCCGCCTGCAGCGCCTCGAGCGCGGTGTGCTTGACGCAGTAGTCCGTCGCGAGCCCGACGACGGTCACCTGGTCGATCCCGCGGCCGCGCAGCAGCTCCGCCAGGTTCGTGCCGTCGAAGCCGGAGTAGCCGTCGGTGCCCGGGTCCTGGCCCTTGTCGACGATCACGTCGATGGCCGCGGCGTCGAGCTCCGGGTGCAGCCGGGCGCCGTCCGTGTCCTGCACGCAGTGCACCGGCCAGATCCCGCCGCGCTCGGCGAACGAGCCGTGGTCGCTGGGATGCCAGTCGCGCGTGGCGACCACCAGGTCGTAGTCGCCGGAGCGCATCAGCTCGTTGATGCGCGGCGCGAGCGCGTCCCCGCCGGCGACCGACAGCGCGCCCTCCGGCGCCGCGAAGTCGTTCTGGAAGTCGACGACGACGAGCGCGCGGCCCACGGCTAGCCCGGCCGGCTGGCCTCCACGGCGGCCGCCATGTCGGCGTCGCCGTGGCCCTGCTCCACCGCCTTCTCGAGCTGGGCGCGGATCGCGCGCAGCGCGGGCAGGTCGAGCCCGGAGGCGTCGGCCGCGTCGAGCGCGAGCCGGGCGTCCTTGGCGGCGAGCGCGAGCGAGAAGCTCGGCTCGTAGGAGCGCTCGATCATCATCGTGCCCTTCATCTTCGCGTACGCGGGGCCGAGCGGGCCGCCGTCGATGATCTCGAGGAAGCCCGCCGGGTCGACGCCGAGGCCTTCGGCCAGCGCGACCGACTCCGCGAGCCCCTCGACGAGCGAGACCAGCCACGCGTTGAGCACGAGCTTCATGCGCGTCGAGGCGCCCGGCTCCTCGCCGAGCGCGACGGTGCGCGCGCCGACCGCGTCGAACAGCGGCGCGCAGCGCTCGCGCGCCCGGGCGTCGCCGGAGGCGATCACGATCAGCGTGCCCTGCTCGGCAGGCGCCTTGGTGCCGAGCACCGGCGCGTCGACGAGCGGCACCCCGGCGCCGGCGGCGCGGGCGAGCAGCCGCTCCGTCGCCTCGATCCCGACCGTCGACATCTGCGCCCACACCGCGTCCTCAGGGAACGACAGCTCCGCCGCCACGGCCTCCACGGCGTCGCCGTCGGAGAGCATCGTCACCACGACCTCGGCGCCCGCGGCCGCCTCGTCCGGCGAGCCGGCCACCTGCACGCCGTCCGCGGCGAGCGGCTCCGCGCGCCCGCGGCTGCGGTTCCAGGCGCGCACCTCGTGACCGGCGGCGGCGATGTTGCGCGCCATCGGCGCGCCCATCGTGCCCGTGCCGAGGACGGCGACGCGCATCAGTATCTGAGGACCGCGCCGATCCCGCCGAGCGGACCGAGGTCCTCGTGGAAGCGGATCCCGATCACCTCCGCGGACTGCTCGATCGCCCGCTCGATCGCCTTCTCGACGATGTCCGGCAGCGGCACGGCGGTCGCGCCGTCCGGGACCTCCTCGGGCGTCGCGTACAGCAGCCCCGTGTCCGGGTCGCAGACGCCGGGCGCGTCGAGCCCGCGCGCGACCAGCAGGATCTCGACGCGCGCCTCGTTGAGCGCCGCGAGCACCGCGGAGAGCCCCGCGGCGCCGCGGCCGCCGCTGCCGACGCCCTGCGCCAGACGGTCGAGCGCCTCGCGCTCGCGCCCGCGCGTGTGCTCCTCGATCCGCTCGGCGGCGCACGCCCGCACCTGGTCCACGGTCGAGTTCTCGACGTCGCAGCTGATGCGGCCGGCCAGCCGCTCGCGCAGGTACGGGTGCAGCTTGGCCTCGACGTCGCCGACGAGCTCGTCGGGCGCGCCCACCAGCAGGCGGTCGAACCCGCGCAGCTTGAAGAGCGCGAACGTGATCTCGGCCGTGTGCGCGACGTGGTCGCCGACCTCCTTCTCGACGCTGCGCTGGTAGTTCGCCTGCGACCAGCCGCCCTTCTCGTGGCGGCGATGGACGTCGTCGACGATCCGGTCGGTCTCGGCGAGCTCGTCGCCGCTGCCGGTGAACAGCCGCGCCACGCGGCGGTTGGCCAGCAGCACGCACCAGCGCTCCGCGGCGCCGGCGTGCACGAGCGGCTCGACGTAGGGGGAGTCGTCGAGCACGACCCGCGAGTCGAGCGGCTCGCGCAGCGGGACGACCTCGAACAGGTCGGCCGGCTGGCAGGCGAAGACGGCCAGCGCGCGCGTGCCGTTGCTCGCGATGTCGCTGTTGAGCACCTCGCGCACGCGCTCGACGTCGGCCTCGAGCGCGGCGCGCTCGTCGTGGGCGAGCTCCTGCGCCGCCTCGACGCGGCGCGCGGCCTCCGTGAGGATCGAGGTCACCGCCGACGATCGCGCCGCGGGAGTGGGGAGCTCCGACGGGTCGAGGTTCATGAAGACCGAGAGGACGCGGCCACGGTCGGGGTGCACGTCTGCGAGCCGCCGCAGGCGGCCGCGGGAGAGCGACTGAGCTGCCATGTCGGGGCCCTACCCCGCCCCGGAGCCGGTGGAACCCTCGTCCGGGCGGGGTGTGACCACGCGGACACGCGGACGGCGCTCGCCCTCGGGTGCCTCGCCGGGCAGGATCCCCAGCCCCTCGGCGAGCACGAAGAAGGCGCGCGCGAACGGCGAGGCCTCGGTGCGCTCGCGGACCGCCGGCCAATCGACCTGCTCGCGCAGCGCGCGCGAGATCTGGAGCAGGCTCTCGTAGCGCAGCGCGTGCTCGGAGAGCGCCATCAGCTTGGTCGTCAGCACGTCCTCGAGCGCCATCACGCAGATCTCCATCCCGAGGACGGACATCTGCTCGCCGCGGGCGATCACCTCGTCGGTCATCGGCAGCCCCTTCGGGCAGAAGATCAGGTCGACGAGGACGTCGCCGTCCCAGGCCTTGACCAGCCACTCCTCGGGCGGGTCCTCGGCGCGCATTCCGGCGCCCACGAGCGCCTTCAGCCCCGCCTCGGCGTCCTCGGGCTTGATCATCAGGTCCAGGTCGTGGCGGGTCTCCGGCCCGCCGCGCGCCCAGCTCGCCAGGCTGCCGCCGAGCAGGAACGGCACGCCTGCGTCGCGCAGCGCCGCGGCCGCGCGCTTGAGCGCGTGCTCGATCGCCTCGAAATCCGGTTCGGTAGACGCCATGGCCAGATGGGTACCCGCGAGAGCATGAGCATCCGCATCGCGGCGGCGGGCGACATGCACTATGGCGGCGAGCAGGACCGCGAGCGGGCGCGCGCAGCCTTCGCGGCGCTGGCCGGCCGCACCGATCTCGTGCTGCTGGCGGGCGACCTCACGACCCACGGCGAGCCGGAGCAGGCCGTGATCGCCGCCGAGGCGGCGCGCGAGGCCGAGGCCCCGGTCGTCGCCGTGCTGGGCAACCACGACTGGCACTCCAATCGCGCGGCCGAGGTGGCCGCCGTGCTCGAGGACGCCGGGATCGTGGTGCTCGACCGCGGCCACCACGTCGCCGAGCTCGGCGACGCGCGGGTCGGCATCGCGGGCACGAAGGGGTTCGTCGGCGGCTTCCCGGGCTCCCACATCCCCGACTTCGGCGAGCCGCTGCTGCGCGAGGTCTACGCGCAGTCGATGGCCGAGGCCTCCTCGCTCGACGCGGCGCTGCGCGAGATCGCGATGTGCCCGTTCCGGATCGTGCTGCTGCACTACGCCCCGACCACGGAGACGCTGAAGGGCGAGCGGCGGGACATCTGGGCCTTCCTGGGAACGGACCGGCTCGCCGTGCCGATCGCCGAGCACGCACCCGACCTCGTCCTCCACGGCCACGCGCACGCGGGCACGTTCGAGGGGCGCGTCGGCGAGGTGCCGGTCTACAACGTCTCGGTGCCCGTGATGGGCGAGGACTGGTGGGAGTTCGAGCTCAGCGGCGAGCGCCGCGTGCCGTCCGAAGTGCGCTGACCTCTCAGGGGGTTGACCGGAAAGCGGAGCGGGTACGTGTGTACGCGCCCGTTCACAGGACGAGGGGAGCTTGGATGCTGCGCGCAGGATTGGGGATCGGCGCCGTCATGGCGATGCTGCTGGTGCTGTCGGGCTCCGCCGCCGGGCACCCCGAGCGCCACGCGTTCTTCCCGGACGGCAGCGTCGGCGAGGTGCCGAAGGTCCGCTCCAACGCGGGCCAGGTCCTCACGGTCTGCAAGCCCAACTCGAAGAAGCTGATCAAGCGCTCCTTCAAGGGCAGGTCCAAGGCGCTCACCAAGAAGCGCAAGCTGCGGCTGCGGCAGCTCGAGAAGTGCCGCTTCCGGCACATCCAGGCCGCCGTCAACAGGGCCCGCAACGGGGCGATCATCCGCATCATGCCCGGCACCTACAAGGAGGAGCCGAGCCGCCGCAACCCCGAGCCCGACCCGCGCTGCGCGGGCGATTACGACGAGATCGGCGGCGACATCCTCGCCTCCGGCGGCTTCGGCAAGAAGGGCGCCCGCGTCGCGAACTTCGAGTACCAGCGCAGGTGCCCCAACGCGCAGAACCTGATCGCGATCATCGGCGACTCCGCGGACGAGGACCGCGTCTGCGACGTCAAGTGCGACATCCAGATCCAGGGCATGGGCCGGCGCCGCACCGACGTGAAGATCTCCGGACAGCGGACCAAGCTCAACGTGATCCGGGCCGACCGAGCGGACGGGATCCACCTGCGCAACTTCACGGTCGAGTACTCCGACTTCAACAACATCTACATCCTCGAGACCAACGGCTTCGCGATGCACCGCATCAAGTCGATGTACTCGCGCGAGTACGGGTTCCTCTCCTTCACCTCCGACCACGGGCTCTACGACCGGCTCGAGGCGCTCGGGTCCGGCGACTCCGGCATCTACCCCGGCTCCGGCCCCGAGGGCCACTGCGAGCGCTACGGCATCGAGATCCGCAACGTCAACTCCCACCACAACACGATCGGCTACTCGGGCACGGCCGGCAACGGCGTGTGGATGCACGACAGCAAGCTGCACCACAACTCCACCGGCATGACGACCGACTCGTTCGCCTCCGGGCACCCCGGCATGCCGCAGGACTGCGCGAGGTGGGAGCACAACGAGATCTACTCGAACAACGAGGACTACTTCAACGACGAGCGCGACGCCTACTGCAAGAACACGCCGATCCCGCAGCGCGACCCGACGATCGTCTGCCCGACCTTCCAGGTCCCGGTCGGCACCGGCATCGGCATCTTCGGCGGCAACGGCGACATCGCCCGCGACAACTACATCTACGACAACTGGCGCGACGGCATCAAGCTGCTCTACGTGCCGGCGGCGTTCCGAGGGGAGCCGGACAAGGGCCGCGACACGTCATTCGACAACACGTTCACGGACAACAAGATGGGCGTGCGGCCCGACGGGACGCCCGACGCCAACGGCAACGACTTCTGGTGGGACGAGGAGGGCAGGGGCAACTGCTGGGGCGACAACACCAGCCACAGCGGCCTGCTGCCCTCCAGCAACGTGCTGATCGGCCTGCCGGCCTGCCCCGGCACGCAGACGGAGCGCCCGGGCAACCAGGCCAAGTTCGCCAGCCAGGCGACCTGCGCGACCTGGGATCCGATGGAGAACCCCGACCCGCCGGGCTGCGACTGGTTCACCCGCCCGCCCGAGCCGCCGGACGACTCGTCCGGCACCAACGGCGCCGCGCCCGGCGGCGGGCGCGGGGCCGAGCCCGGCTCCGGCGGGCCGACGCTGCCGAGCCTGCCGTGAGCCGCGCACCGCTGATCGCCGCCCTGGCCGCCGCCGCCCTGCTCGCGGGCTGCGGCGGCTCGGGCGGCGTGGTCGGCGGCACCGGCCAGGGTCCGCTGAAGTGGGCCGAGGAGCCGCTGATGTTCACGCCCGACACGCTGCCGGGCGACCGCGTGCTCACCGGCTACCTGCGCAACGACTCGGTGCGCCGCGTGCGCGTGAACCTGCCCGACGTGCGCGTGCTGGCGCGCAACGGCGACGTGGTCAAGGCCTCGCCCGTGTTCCTGAACACGTTCGGCAAGAGCCTCTGGTCGCCGGGCCGGGGGCCGAGCCAGCTGCCGGACTCGGAGCTCGTGCGCACGGGCCGGATCGCGTTCCTCAAGCCGGGCGAGCAGGTCCCCTTCACGGTGGCGTGGCACGCCGCCGACGGCGAGCCGATGGTGGTCGACTACGGGGCGGGGTCGCTGAGGGTGCCGGGGTAATCTGGAGGCATGGCTGACAACTCCTTCGACGCACGCTCAGAGCTCCAGGTCGGCGACCGCACGTTCGAGATCTACCGGCTCGACGCGCTGCAGTCGAAGTACGACGTCGCCCGCCTGCCGTTCTCGCTGAAGGTCCTGCTCGAGAACCTGCTGCGCAACGAGGACGGGGTCGGCGTCCGCAAGGAGGACGTCGAGGCCCTCGCCTCCTGGGACCACCAGGCCGACCCGTCGAAGGAGATCGCGTTCACGCCCGCGCGCGTGGTGCTGCAGGACTTCACCGGCGTGCCGTGCGTCGTCGACCTCGCCGCGATGCGCGACGCGATGGCCGACCTCGGCGGCGACCCGTCCAAGATCAACCCGCTCGTGCCGGTCGAGCTCGTGATCGACCACTCGGTGCAGGTCGACGTGTTCGGCACGCGCGACGCGTTCCGCATCAACGCCGAGAAGGAGTTCGAGCGCAACAAGGAGCGCTACGCCTTCCTGCGCTGGGGCCAGACCGCCTTCGAGGGCTTCAAGGCGGTGCCACCGGACACCGGCATCGTGCACCAGGTCAACCTCGAGTACCTCTCGCGCGTGGTCTTCACGTCCGACGAGACCGCGCACGAGGGTCCCGTCCAGGCCTATCCCGACACGCTGGTCGGCACCGACTCGCACACCACGATGATCAACGGCCTCGGCGTGCTCGGCTGGGGCGTCGGCGGCATCGAGGCCGAGGCCGCGATGCTCGGCCAGCCGATGTCGATGCTGATCCCGCGCGTGGTCGGCTTCAAGCTGCACGGCGACCTGCCCGAGGGCGCCACGGCGACCGACCTGGTGCTCACCGTCACGCAGATGCTGCGCGAGCACGGCGTGGTGTCGAAGTTCGTCGAGTTCTACGGGCCCGGCATCCCGAACCTGCCGCTGGCGGACCGCGCGACGATCGGCAACATGTCGCCGGAGTTCGGCTCGACCTGCGCGATCTTCCCGATCGACGCCGAGACGCTCCGCTACCTCGAGTTCTCCGGTCGCCCGAAGGAGCGGATCGAGCTCGTCGAGGCGTACGCGCGCGAGCAGGGCCTCTGGCACGACGAGGACTCCGAGGAGCCGACCTACTCCGAGACGCTCGAGCTCGACCTCGGCGAGGTCGTGCCGTCGCTCGCGGGCCCCAAGCGCCCGCAGGACCGCGTCTCGCTGACCGAGTCCAAGTCGTCCTTCCGGATGGCGCTCGAGGGCTTCGTGCCCGACGCCGAGGAGGAGGAGGGCGGCGAGGACGAGTCCAGCGCCGAGAGCTTCCCCGCCTCCGACGCGCCGGCCACCAACGGCACCCACCACCACCACGATCCGAGCCACGCCCACGAGGAGGCCGGCGCGGGCACCGGCGGCGCCCAGGTCGCCGACCGCGTCGAGGCGCAGTCGAAGGTGGTGCTCGCCGACGGCACCGAGACCGAGCTCGACCACGGCCACGTCGTGATCGCCGCGATCACGTCGTGCACCAACACGTCGAACCCGTCGGTGATGATCGGCGCCGGCCTGCTGGCCAAGAACGCCGTCGAGCGCGGGCTCGAGGTCAAGCCGTGGGTGAAGACCTCGCTCGCGCCGGGCTCGAAGGTGGTCATGGAGTACTACGAGCGCGCGAACCTGATCGAGCCGCTGGAGGCGCTCGGGTTCCACCTCGTGGGGTACGGCTGCACGACCTGCATCGGCAACTCCGGGCCGCTGCCGGAGGAGATCTCCGACGTCGTCAACGCCGAGGACCTCGCGGTCGTCTCCGTGCTGAGCGGCAACCGCAACTTCGAGGGGCGCATCAACCCCGACGTGAAGATGAACTACCTCGCCTCGCCGCCGCTGTGCGTCGCCTACGCGCTCGCGGGGACGATGGACATCGACCTGCTCGACGAGCCGCTCGGGCAGGACCAGAACGGCGAGGACGTCTACCTCAAGGACATCTGGCCGAACGCCGACGAGGTCGCGCACACGGTCGAGGAGGCCGTCCAGAGCGACATGTTCACCAAGTCCTACGGCGAGGTGTTCGAGGGCGACGAGCGCTGGAACTCGCTCGACGTGCCCGAGGGCGACCGCTTCGCGTGGGCGGAGGACTCCACCTACGTGCGCCAGCCGACCTTCTTCGAGGACCTCGCGCCCGAGCCGGAGCCGCGCGGCGACATCGAGGGCGCGCGCGTGCTCGCGCTGCTGGGCGACTCGGTCACGACCGACCACATCTCGCCCGCGGGCGCGATCAAGAAGGACTCGCCGGCCGCCAAGTACCTCAACGAGCACGGCGTGCAGAACAAGGACTTCAACTCCTACGGCGCCCGCCGCGGCAACCACGAGGTGATGATGCGCGGCACGTTCGCCAACATCCGGCTGCGCAACGAGATCGCCGGCAAGGAGCTGATCGGCGGGCTGACGCTGAAGTTCCCGGAGGGGGACGAGAAGCCGATCTACGACGCGGCGATGGAGTACGCGCAGGAGGGCACGCCGCTGGTCGTGCTCGCCGGCTCCGAGTACGGCTCGGGCTCCTCGCGCGACTGGGCCGCCAAGGGCACCAACCTGCTCGGCGTGCGCGCGGTGATCGCGCAGTCCTTCGAGCGCATCCACCGCTCCAACCTGGTCGGCATGGGCGTGCTGCCGCTGCAGTTCCCCGAGGGCGAGTCGGCGTCCTCGCTCGGGCTCACGGGCGAGGAGGAGGTCTCGATCACGGGCCTCGACGGCGGCGACGCCGACGAGGTCCAGGTCAAGGCCGGCGACGTCGAGTTCACGGCCAAGGTGCGCATCGACACGCCCAAGGAGCGCGAGTACTACAAGCACGGCGGGATCCTGCAGTTCGTGCTGCGTCAGCTGATGTCCGGCGACTGACGGTGCGTCGCTAACCTCCCCGGCCTCCATGGCCGTCCCCGAGACCCTTCGCAAGCTGCTCACCGCCGCCGGACCCTCCGGGTACGAGCAGGCGCCTGCCGCCGTCTTCCGCGAGGCCGCCGGCGCCTTCACCGAGGTCACCCACGACAGCGTCGGGTCGACCGTTGCGCGCGTGCCCGGCACCGGCGACGGGCGCTCCGTCGCCATCGTCGGCCACATCGACGAGATCGGCCTGATCGTCCATCACATCGACGACGACGGCTACCTCTGGTTCACCGGCGTCGGCGGCTGGGACCCGGTCATCCTCGTCGGCCAGCGGGTCGAGATCGCCACACGCGACGGGCTCGTGCTCGGCGTCGTCGGCAAGAAGCCGATCCACCTGCTCAAGACCGAAGAGGACCGCCGCAAGGCGCCGGAGCTCAAGGGCCTGCACATCGACATCGGCGCCAAGGACGGCGACGACGCGCGCTCGCGCGTGCGGATCGGAGACGTCGCGGTGATCGGCGGCGAGCCGTTCGAGATGCCCAACGGCCGGATCGTCTCGCGCTCGATGGACAACCGGCTCGGCTGCTTCGTGGCGCTCGAGACGGCGCGCCTGGTCGCCGAGGCCGGTGGCGCGCCCGGCGACGTCTACGGCGCCGCGGTCGCGCAGGAGGAGATCACCTTCGCCGGCGCGCGCACGACGGCCTTCACGCTGCGGCCCGACGTCGCGATCGCGGTCGACGTGACGTTCGCCACCGACGCGCCGGGGCTCGACGAGAAGGAGCTCGGGCGTCACCGCTTCGGCTCGGGCCCGGTGATCGGCCGCGGCTCGACGCTCGACCCCGCCGTCTTCGAGCTGCTCCACGAGACCGCCGAGAAGGAGGGGATCCCGTTCACGGTCGCCGCCTCCGCGCGCGCGACCGGCACCGACGCCGACGCGATCCACTTCGCCGCCGGCGGCATCCCGACGGGCGTCGTCTCGATCCCGCTGCGCTACATGCACTCGCCGGTCGAGATGGTCGAGCTCGAGGACGTGGAGAACACCGCCCGCCTGCTGGCCGCGTTCGCGCAGGCGCTGAAGCCCGACTCGGACTTCCGCCGATAGCGTCGCCGCTCCTGCTGCTGTTCGACATCGACGGCACGCTGCTGCAGCGGGCCTCGGTCGAGCACGCGCGAGCGATCGTCGAGGCGGCGCAGGACGTCCACGGCGTCGCCGACTTGGGGTCGCACCGCGTCGAGGCGGCGGGCCGCACCGACCTGGCGATCGCGCGCTCGATGCTGCTCGCCGCCGGCGTCGACGCCACGGAGATCGACGCCCGCGCCGCCGAGGTCGCCGAGCGCGCCGTCACCGCCTACGCGGACCTCTGCCCGACGGACCTCTCGCCGCGGCTAGCCCCGGGGATCGTCGAGCTGCTGGAGGCGCTCGCGGGCCGGCCTTCCGAGTTCACGCTCTCGCTCGTCACCGGCAATCTCGAACCGGTCGCGCGCCTGAAGCTCGAGCGCGCGGGCATCGGCCACCACTTCGTGGGCGGGCAGGGCGGCTTCGGCTCAGACCATCACAAGCGCGCCGAGCTCCCGCCGATCGCCCGCGCCCGCAGGTCCGACCCGCCGTGGCCGCGCGAGCGCACCGTGGTCATCGGCGACACCCCGCGCGACATCGCCTGCGCCCGCGCCGACGGGGTGCTGGTGGCGGCCGTCGCCACGGGCCCCTTCGGAGTCGAGGCGCTCGCCGACGCGGACGCCGTCGCCGACGACGCCCGCGCGCTGCTGCCGGTCCTCGAGGACTGGCTCTAGCCGGCGACGATCGCGGTGACGCTCGGCGAGGAGGCCCACGAGCATGTCCGCGAGCTCCCACAGCGTGAGCCCGGCCGCGTGAGGCTCAGCCGGCCGGGATCGCCTCGAAGGACTGGGTGCCCGAGCAGTTCACGAACCAGATCTGATTGGCGAAGATGTCGTACTTCGAGTCGAAGAAGGACATCCCGAGCTTGCCGGTGACCGTGTCGCCGGAGCGGGCGGTCTCGGCGACCTTGTAGGTGATGCCGCGCGAGCCGGAGCTGACGAGCCGGTTGACGGCGATGCCCGACTGCTGGGCGCTCTCGTCGGCGCCGAGGGTCCACGGGCCCGTGACGACGAAGGGCTCGAACGACAGCGCGTTGCCGTAGTGGCCCGCGCCGTTCTCGAAGCAGTAGACCGGCACGAGCGGCGTCTTGGTGATGGTGATCTGGCCGTCGATCAGCGTGAACTCGAGGTCGTCGTAGGCGCCCTCGGTGCCCATGCGGCCGGCCCACTTGTTGCTGGGGGCGGGCTGCGAGCCGCCGCCGCCCGGGGTCGTGCCGCCGCCGCTTGCCGGGGTACTGCCGCCGCCGGTGCCCGGCGTCGTGCCGCCGCCCGGGGCGGGGTTCGAGCCGCCGCCCGTGCCGCCGGTGCCATCCGTGGTGCTGCCGAGGCGCAGCGTCATCACGCGCTTTGCGGTCAGCTTCCTGCCGCCGGTGCGCTTGAGGGCGAGCTTGACGGTCGCGCGGCCGCCGGCGGCCCGCACCGCCGCGACGCCCTCTGCGCCGAAGCGCAACGTGACGTCGGTGACCGAGCGCTTGCGGAGCTTCACGGTGCGGTAGGCGGCCTTGGTGCCGCCCGCGGCTACGGTCGCGGTGCCGCGCAGCGCGTAGCGGTTCGGGTTGGCGACCTCGATCGTCGCGCTCGCCGAGGCGACCGACGAGGGCTTCGGGCCGATCTTCACCGGCGCGGCCTGCGCGGCGGCGGGGACGGCGAAGACAGCAAGGGCGGTGAGCAGGGCGAGGCGGTGACGTTCCATGTCGGGTATGGCTCCAGGAAGGCGAGAGTCGGTGGACCGGACTCTGGCGTGCGGCACGCCCGCGAACAGTCGGGCTAGCCGGGAGGACGACCTCGCGCTAGCCCGGAACACGGCCTTCGAGATAACCGCACGCCCTCAGGGCAGCAGCGAGGCGGGCACGCCGCCGCCGAGCCCGGCGGCGAACGCCTCGAGCTCGCCGTGCGGGATCACCGGCACGCCGAGCCGCGTGGCGGCGTCGCGGACAGCCGCCGCGCCGTAGGCCGCGCTCGCGGGGACCGCGACCGCCTCGACGCGCGCGTGCTCGGCGCGGAAGCCGTCGTCGTGCACGACGATCCGGCCCCAGGCGGAGACGACGCCCTCGCACCAGTAGGCCTCGCCGAACCAGGAGCGCGGCCCCGGGGCGTGATACGCGTAGATCCCGCACTGGCACGCCTCGTGGGGGGAGTCGTGGGGCTCGGCGAGCCAGCCGATGCCGCGCTGCAGGCGGCGGTTCGCGTCGTAGCACGCGGCGTGCATCTCGCGCCCCTCCCAGCGGCAGGGGATGAACGGCGACATCAGGCGCTCCCCGGCCAGGCGCCAGGATCGGAAGGCCACGACCGCGCGGGCGAGGTGGGGCGCCGCGGTCACGGCGCGGCGGCGGGCTCCGGAGCGGGAGGCGCGACCGCGGGCGGCGCCGGGACCGGCGGCGCGGGCGGCGCGGGCACCACGGCGGGCGCCTCCACAGGCTCCACCACGATCGTCCGCGACGGCTGCGAGAGGCTCACAACCCCAAGGGTACGCGCCGAACCCGGAGTTGTTCGGCCTCAGGCCGAACAACTCCGGGTTCAGTGACGCGCTACTTCGGGTTGACGACGCCGGCCGCGCCGCCGCCGCGGCGGACCGGCTCGGCGGCCGCGATCATGCCCCGCTTGCCGCGGAACTCGATCCCGGTGGCGGCGCCGATCTCGCCGTTGCCCGGGGGCGGGGCGAACTTGTGGCCGCGGCCGCCGGCCAGCGACTGGCCTTCGGGCGAGCCGATGAAGGCCTGCTCGGCCTGGGTCGTGCTCGTGTTGCGCTCGACCGCGCGGGGGAGCGCGATCGCCCTGAGCAGCGGCTCGTGCAGGTCGATGCGGTTGACGATCGTCTGCAGGACCGTGCCGGGGATCGTCGAGCCGCCGGGCGACCCGAGCGCGAGGTAGGGCTTGCCGTTCTTCTCGATGATCGTCGGCGCCATCGAGCTGCGCGGGCGCTTGGAGCGATCCGCGCGGTTCGGGTGCGTCAGCGAGTCGTAGTTGAAGTCGGTCAGCTCGTTGTTGAGCAGGAACCCGTAGCCCGGCACGACGACGCCGTTGCCGCCAGTGGACTCGATCGTGAACGTGTAGGACACGACGTTGCCCAGCCGATCGGCGACCGTGAGGTGCGTCGTCGACTGCCGCGGATGGGAGATCGTCGCGCTGTTGGCCGCGGCCTTCGAGGACGAGCCCTCGTTGTCGTACGGGTCGCCCGGCGCGACGGGACTCGTGGCCGCCTTGTCGGTGATCAGCGGCCGCCGCTCGTCGGCGAACGACATCGAGGTCAGGCCGTCCACGGGGACGTCGAAGAACGCCGGGTCGGCCAGGAAGGCGTTGCGGTCCGCGAACGTGTAGCGCGACGCCTCCAGGTAGCGGTGCAGGATCTCCTCACGGGACGAGCCCGCGGGCGTCCAGCCGCCGAGGATGTTGAGCACCTCGGCCACCGTCGTGCCGCCGGAGGACGGTGGGCCCATGCCGAACACGGTGAGGCCGCGGTACTGGCTCTCCGTCGGCTCACGCTCGGGCGCGGTGTAGCGCTTGAGGTCGTCCGCGGTCATCAGGCCGGCCCGCCACGTGTGGTCCGCGTCGGCCGCGGTCGGCGGCTGCGTCGCGGCCTTGGCGATCGCGTCGGCGACCGGACCGCGGTAGAAGCCCTTGCGCACGCCCTGCCGGCCCAGCAGCCGGTAGGTCTTGGCCATGTCGGGGTTGGTGATGCGCGCGCCCACGTCCTTCGAGCTGCGGTCGGGGTCGAGGTAGATCGCCGCCGTCGACGGGATGTCGTCGAAGTAGGTCTTCACGGCCTCGACGGAGTCGAAGAACGTCTGGTCGACGGTGAAGCCGTTCTTGGCGACGCGGATGCCCGGCTGCAGCGCCTTCTTGAGCGAGAACGTGCCGTACTTCTTGAGCGCCCGCGCCCACGTGAGCGGGGTCCCGGGCACACCGGCGGAGAGCCCGCTGAAGCGCGCGGGGTCGAACGCCAGCGGCTTGCCGTTCTCCCAGAAGGAGTCGGGCTCCATCGCCCGCGGCGCCTTCTCGCGGCCGTCGATCGTGGTGACCTTGCCGTCGGCCGTGCGGATGACCATGAAGCCGCCGCCGCCGATGCCGCACGAGAACGGCTCGGTGACGCCGAGCACGCCGGCCGCGGCGACCGCGGCGTCGATCGCGTTGCCGCCGGCCTTCAGCGTGTCGATGGCGGCCTGGGTGCCGAGGGCGTCGACCGACGCGGCCGCGCCTCCCGTGCCTCGCGCGCTCGGCTGCTTGGCGGGCTCCTGCGCTCCGGCGCCCTGCGCGCCGGCGAACGCGGCCAGCAGCCCGGCGCCCACCAGCGCCAGGCGGAATCGGTTACGTCTCATCGGGCCTCCCCCGCGAACGACTTGGACTGGGGAAGGACTTACCCCGGAGCTCAGCGCGGCACGCGCAGCAGCGTGGCGCGCAAGGGCTTGCCGGTGTCCTGGCGCATACGCGTCACGTAGGCCGAGCCTGAGCTGAGCGCCGTGCTCCAGAGCGTCACGTTGACGCCCCGCTTGGGCCGCGGCGGCAGCTTGCGCGGCCAGCCGTGGGCGTGGTGCTCGGAGCCGGGCTCGTGGCCCTCGTCGCGGCGGCCGGTCGGGACGGTGCCGTAGAGCGAGCGGTCGCGCCGCACCGGCCGTCGCGTCAGCCCGCCGATCCGCAGCTGCTGGCGCCGGAACGTCGAGCGCACGTAGAGCAGCCGGCGGCCGTCGCTGGAGGGATTGAGCAGCAGCGCGCGCGGGGCGCTGCGCAGCGTCGTGCGGCGTCCGGTCGCCAGCTGCACCTCGTCGATGCGGGCGCGCGAGGCGCCGGCGACGTGGAACAGCAGCCGGTCGTCCGCCAGCGCGGGGCGCCCCAGCGTGGTGCTGGCGGTCCCGCGCGCGACCACTCGCGGGGCCGGGGCGGCAGGCGGGAGGGTGTTCGCGACCAGCACGTCGCGGCCGTCCTCCGTGGTGCGCCAGGCGACCCAGCCGGCGGAGACCGCGACCGCATCGGCCGCCACGGGCAGCGTGACGACGTAGGCGGGGTCGGACTGCGACCGGATCTCGACGGTCCCCTGCCCGACCCAGGCCAGCTTGCCGCCACCGATCGCCGGGTGCGGGCCCGGTGTGGCCTGCCGGGCGCCCGGCCGCGCGAGCACCCCGCCGCCGCCCGGCTCCTGGAAGGCGACGAGCGGCCCGTCAGCGCTCGGGTCGGTGGCCGGCACCGCGAACACGCTCGCGGCCTGGGCGGGCGCCGCCCACAGGGCGGCGGCGCAGGCGGCCAGCGCGGCCGCGTCGGCGGCGCGCAGCGCGCGCAGGATCGCGGGCCGCTCGGCCATCGCCGCGTGTGCGGCGGCGCCGCGCTCGGTCATCGACAGCGGCGCGAGGATCACGACGGGCAGCGTGCGCCCGATCCCGAAGCCGAGCCCGACGAGCAGTCCGAGCGCCGGGTCGCCGAGCGCGATGCTCACGCCCGCCAGCGCCCAGACGGCGAACGTGAGGATGAAGGTCGTGAAGCCGAGTCCCAGCAGGATCCCGTAGAGGCCCGCGGCCAGCGGCAGCGGCAGCACGCGCCGCCACGACTCCGGCACCTGCCGGCGCACCTGGGGGACGATCCGGGCCCCGCGCGCCTCGCCCGCGGCGGCGGCCAGCGCGACCGCGGCGGCCACGGCGATGGCCGCCGCCCCGCCGGCGCCCAGCGACCGTCCGAGCAGTGCCAGCCCGCCGAACGTGGCCACGCCGCCGGCCAGCGCGCCCGCGGCGAACGTCGCGCACGCGACGAGCGTCGTCCGCAGGCGGCCCGCGTAGCCGTGCGGCGCGAGCGTGTCGACCATCGAGAACCCGCACGGCGACCAGGCGCCGGTGATGCCCGCGATCAGCCCCGCGGCGAGCAGCAGCGCCCCGAGCATCAGCAGGGGACCTTGGTCTGGAAGTACATGACGCAGAACACCTTCCTGCCGCTGTAGCAGTAGCCCGTCAGCGCGCCGTCGCCGTTGATGCGCCGGCTCGTGTAGGCGCAGCAGTCGACGAGCTTGCGCACCTTGCCGCCGCAGCAGCGATACCACGCGCCGTCGATGCGGGTGGTGAGGTCGAACTCCTTCGCGACGACCTTGCAGACCGGCGTGCGCGTCGCACGCGGGAGCGGCCGGCCGTCGGGGTCGGTGAGGCGGTTGCCGTCGTCGTCGACCGGGCTCCCGTCGCGGTCGACGACCCGCCCGAGGTCGTCGACGCGCTTGCCGTCACGCGCGCGCAGCGGGTAGCCGCGCGAGTCGATCCGGGGGATCCCGGTCGGGTGGGGGCAGGAGTCGGTCGTGTAGATGTGGCCGCAGAAGTGGTAGGCCTCGGCCTCGCCCGGCTTGATCAGCGAGCCGGCGGTCTTCGCCCCGGCGACCGCCATCACCCCGCCGCCGACGCGCGCGAGGAAGCCCCGCCGCGACGTGCTCCCCGCCACCTTGTCGCTCAACCGCTCCGGCCTAGGCACTGATGGTGCCCCTGCGCCGCTCTGCGGCGGCGAGCACGCTCTCGAGCTGGCCGCCGGAGTTGAAGGTCCCCTTCGCGAGCACGATGCCGTCGGCTCCGACCGCGACCGCGAACGGGCTGCCCGGCACGTCGGCGAGCGCCCAGACGCCCGCGTCCTCGACCTCGTCGAAGCGGCGCAGCAGCACGCGCGGGTCGCGCTCGAACGCGGCGACCGCCGGCGCGAGCGCCCGGCAGATGTGACAGCCCTCCGACGTGAAGACGGCGAGGCCGAGCTCGTCGGCGCCGAGGCCGGCGAAGTGCTCCGCGAGCGCGGTGCGGCCGCCGATCTCCGGGCCCTCGCCGGCGATCTCGAGCGCGCCCTGCGGCCCGATCTGCAGCCGCAGCTCGCCGATCTCGCGTGCCAGTGCGAGCAGGCCCACCGCCAGCGCCGCGAGCCCGAGCAGCGCGACGCCCAGCCCGAGCCCGAGCCACTCCTCGGTCGTCAGTGGGCGGCGGTCGAGCAGCGGCAGCACCGCGGCGGCGACCGCCAGCAGCGCGGCCCGGCCGAGCGACGCGCGCCCGACGCGCCCCTTGGCGCCGAAGCACGCGCACGGCGCGCCGCCGCGGCCCTGCAGCAGCACGACGCCCTGCGCCGCGCAGAAGACGGTGAACAGCGCGGCCGTCGCCCAGGCGGCGCCCTCGGCGCCGGCGATCAGGCAGACGGCGAGGCCGGCCTCGATCGCACCCAGCGCGGCCCAGGCGGCGCTCGCCAGCGGCTCGCCCCGGATCCCGTAGGTGGCGAGCGCCGCGTGCCCGGCCGGGCCCGCTGCCAGCTTCATGCCGGCCGACACGAGCAGCACGAGTGCGAGGGCGAGGGAGAGCGCGACGGCGAGCACCGGAGCGCGCGAACCTAGCGCATGAACCTGAAGGATCGCGTCAGCTAGGAGACCAGTAGCCGTCGACCCCGACGGGGTCGAAGCGGGCGCTGCGCGCGAGTTCGCCGCGGACGTCGGCCGGCTCGCGGTCCATCACCGCGGCGACCTCGACGGTGGCGAGCGGCACGCCCGCCCATTCGAGCACCTCGGCCGGCGTCTCGGCGTCGGGGCGGCGGGTCAGCTCGGGCGCCAGGTTGGCGATCGCGGCCTCGTAGGCCTCGACCGGCCGGAAGCCGGGCAGGTCGACGCGGCGCGCGGTCGGCCAGTCGGCCGGCGGGTCGGTGTTGCGCAGCAGCTCGTAGGACGGGCAGGTGTAACGGCGCTGCTCGTCGGGCCCGCCGAGCTTGTAGTCCTGGGCGCGCGAGGCGGGCGAGGGCGAGCGCGCGGCCCGCATGTCGGCCTGCAGCGCCTGCTCGACCTCCGGCGCGGCGGCCCACTGCGCCAGCTCCTTCACGGGCAGCCCGGCCTGCTCGGCCGCCAGCTCGAGCGTGTCCGAGTCGTCGAGCAGCGCGCCGGCGAAGTTGAGTACGCGCAGGCGGCGCAGCATCGCGGCCTCGCGCTCGGGCCAGCGCAGCCGGACCGCGACGACCGCGCGGCAGGCGTGCACCGACGGCGCGACGTGGATCCGCTCGCGCCAGTCGATCGGCATCCCGTAGCGCAGGGCGAGCCGCCGGTAAGAGCCCGACAGCCGCTCCGGCGTGAAGTCCTCCGGGACCTCTTCGGAGAGCACGACCATGTGCAGCTCCCAGTCGATCTGCGACCCGTAGAGCCAGAGCAGCCGCAGCCGCTGGCGCTCGGCGGAGAAGGCCCACGGGCAGCTCGGGTCCGTGAAGTGCCGGATCAGCACCGGCGCCACGGTGCCGGCCCGTCCACCCGCCGCCGCGCGCGCCGGAGCGGCGCTCACGCGCGGGTGAGCCGCTTGTACGTGATCCGGTGCGGCCGGTCGGCCTCGGCGCCGAGCTTCTCGCGCCGGTGCTCCTCGTAGGCCTCGAAGTTGCCCTCGAACCACGTCACCTGCGAGTCGCCCTCGAACGCGAGCACGTGCGTGGCGACGCGGTCCAGGAACCAGCGGTCGTGGGAGATGATCACCGCGCAGCCCGGGAACGCCAGCAGCGCCTCCTCGAGCGCGCGCAGCGTGTCGACGTCGAGGTCGTTGGTGGGCTCGTCGAGCAGCAGCACGTTGCCGCCGCGGCGCAGCAGCTTCGCGAGGTGCACTCGGTTGCGCTCGCCGCCGGAGAGCACGCCGACCTTGCGCTGCTGGTCGGAGCCCTTGAAGTTGAACCCGGCCACGTAGGCGCGCGAGTTGACCTCGCG
>DATFQI010000148.1:0-7013 GCA_035264365.1 Solirubrobacteraceae bacterium | reverse complement strand
TCCTCCGCGGCACGGGCGATCGCGCGCACGCGGCGCTGGTCGAAGGACTCGTCGAGGCCGTCGAGCAGGAGCCCGCCGGTCAGGCGGGTGCGGTCGGCCATCGGGTTGGCGACGACGCGCTGGTCGTGGAGGTACAGCGGCATCCGCGCCGGGGCGGCGGCGGGATCCCACTCGGCGGCGTAGCCCTTGCCGCCCTGCAGGGGGAGCCGGACGCCGGCGCTGCGCGCCAGCCCGCCCGACCAGGCGCCCGCCGCGACGACGATCTTGCCGGCGCGCTGCGGGCCACGCGTGGTGTCCACTCCCTCGGAGCGGACGCCGTAGGCCTCGACGCCCGTGCGCAGCCGCACCCCGCGCGCCTCCGCCGCGGCGCCGACCGCGGCCGCCAGCCGCACCGGGTCGCAGCGCCCCTCGTGCGGGAACAGGACCGCGGCGCGCACCGCCGAGGTCAGCGCGGGCTCCAGCTCGCGCGCCTCGGCGCCGGTCAGGACGCGGGCGCCGAGCGTGCGGCCGGTCTCCGAGGCCGCCTCGGCCGCGGCGTGCTCCTCCGCGTCCGCCGACGTGTGCACCGTGAGGCACCCTGGCTCGTCGTAGCCGCCGTCGATCCCCTCCGCCGCCAGCTCGCGGAAGGCGCCCAGGCCCTCGCGGCAGAGCTCGCGCTGGAGCGCCTCGCCCTCGGCGGCGCGCGAGCTGGTGGACGCGCGCAGGTAGCGCGCCAGCCACGGCGCCAGCGACGGCTTGAGCTTGAGCCCGAACGGCGAGTCGGGCCTGACCATCCAGCCGAGCCCGGCCTTCAGCGACTCGGGCGCCGCGATCGGCCGCGCGTGGCTCGGCACGAGCAGTCCGGCGTTGCCCCACGAGCAGCCTTCGCCCCAGCCGCCGCCACGCTCGAGCACCTCGACGGAGGCGCCGCCGCGGGCGAGCTCGAGCGCCGCGCAGGCGCCGACGATGCCCGCGCCCACCACGATCACGTCGGGCGAGCGCCCGGGGGTCGCCGCACCCGGGGCGCCGCCGGCGGCCGAGCGCGGCGTGCTCACAGCGCGAAGCCGGCCGGGAACGGGTCGCTCGCGTCGAGCAGGTACTGCCCCATGCCCGTCACCCACGCGCGCCCGGTGATCTCCGGCACGATCGCCGGGAGCCCGCCGACCGTGGTCTCCTCCGCCACCCTGCCGGTGAAGCGGGTGCCGATCAGCGACTCGTTGACGAACGCATCGCCGGTCGCCAGCTTCCCGCGGGCGTGCAGCGAGGCCATCCGCGCGCTCGTGCCCGTGCCGCACGGCGAGCGGTCCAGCCAGCCAGGGTGGATCGAGGTCGCGTTGCGCGTGCCGTCCGGTCCGTCCTCGTAGAAGACGACGTGACGGCAGCCGGCGATCCGCTCGTCCTCGGGGTGCACCGGCCGCTCGGCGGCGTTGATCGCGGTCATCAGCTCCAGCCCGCGCGCGATCAGCTCGTCCGAACGCGCCGGGTCGACGGCGACGCCGGCGGCGGCCGCCTCGACGAGCGCGTAGAAGTTCCCGCCGTAGGCCATGTCGTACGGCACGCCCGCGATCTCGCGGTCGCGCGCGAGCAGGAACGAGGGCACGTTGCGCAGCGTCACCGCGGTCGCGCGGCCGTCCTGCACCGCGACCCGCACCCGCACGAGGCCGGCCGGGGTGTCGAGCGCGACCACCGTCTCGGGCTCGGTGACGGCGACCATGCCGGTCTCCACCAGCACGGTCGCGACCCCGATCGCCCCGTGCCCGCACATCGGCAGCAGGCCCGAGACCTCGATGAACAGCACGCCCCAGTCGGCGTCGGGGCGCGTCGGGGGCTGCAGGATCGCTCCCGACATCGCGGAGTGGCCGCGCGGCTCGCGCATCAGCAGCAGCCGCAGGTCGTCCAGCTCCGCCTCGAAGTGCAGCTTGCGCTCGAGCATCGTGGCGCCCGGGATCGGGCCGACGCCGCCGGTGACGACGCGCGTCGGCATCCCCTCCGTGTGGGAGTCGACGGCCGCGATGTAGCGCGCCGCTCTCACGCGGGGACGCCCTCCCGCAGCACCGCCAGCGCGGCCGCCAGCTCCTCGCGCTCGCCCGTGGTCAGCGCCAGGCGCGGCTCGCGGCACGGGCCGCCGGCCAGGCCGACCTCGTCCTGGGCGGCCTTGAAGTACTGGACGAGCTTCGGCGTCATGTCGAAGCGCGCCAGCGGCAGCAGGCGCTGGTAGATCTCACGCGCCGGCTCCAGCTCGCCGGCCGCCGCGTGCTCGTAGAGCGCGACGCACTCGCGCGGCGCGACGTCGGCGACGCCGGTCACCCAGCCGGTCGCACCGGCGGCAAAGCCCTCGAGCGCCCAGTCGTCGCCGCCGACCAGGATCTCCAGCTGCGGCGCGGCGGCGATCAGGGCGGGGATCCGGCGGACGTCGCCCGAGCACTCCTTCACGGCGACGATCCCGGGCACGCGGTCGGCGATCGCGACGATCTGCTCCGCGCGCAGGTCGACGCCGCTCGCCTCCGGGTTGTTGTAGAGCATCACCGGCACGCCGGCACCCTCCGCGACCGCGCCGTAGAAGGCGATCAGCTCCGCCACGTCGGCGCGGTAGCCGAGCGGCGGCAGGCACATCACCGCGTCCGCGCCGGCGGCGACCGCGTCGCGGGCGTAGGCGATCGCGCCGGCCGCGGTGCCGGCCGAGATCCCGGCGATCACGGGGACCGTGCCGTCGACGGCCTCGACGACGGTCTCGAGCACGAGCCGGCGCTCCTCGCGGTCGAGGCTGCCCGCCTCGCCCATCGTGCCGGTGCCGACGACGCCGTGGCAGCCCGCATCGAGCAGGAAGCGGACGTTGGCGGCGATGCCGGCGGTGTCGACCGCCCCGTTCGTGTCGAACGGCGTGGTCACGGCGGGGATGATGCCGGGGAAGCGCATGGCGTGCTCCTAGTCGAGGGTCATATAGCGGCGCACGCGCTTGACGTGCTGGGCGGCGTACAGCTCTGCGGCGGAGGGATCGCCGTCGGCGATGGCCTCGTAGATCATCCGGTGCTCGGCCAGGTGGATCGAGGTGCGGCCGGGCGTGGCGATCGAGTCGTCGCGCAGCCGCTGCCACAGCGGCTGGTCCATCAGCGCGGCGACGTGGCCGGCGATCCCGGCCAGGACGGCGTTGCCGGTGAGCTCGGCGATGCGCAGGTGGAAGAGCCGGTCGGACTCGTTCCAGCCCTGGCGCGCGGCCGGATCGGCAGGGTCGGCGGCCGCCTCCATCGCGGCCAGCAGGCGCTCGCACTCGAGGTCGGCCCGGCCTCGCTCTGCGGCGAGGCGGGCGACCGCGGGCTCGATCAGCGCGCGGGCCTCGAGCACGTCGCTCGGGCTCGCGTCGTGCGGGAGCCCGCTCGGGGCGGGCAGCCGGGCCGCGGCGTCGGCGGCGACGAACGAGCCGGAGCCGGGCCGGGTCTCGATCACGCCCTGCACCTGCAGCGCGGCGATCGCCTCGCGCACCGAGGCGCGGCCGACCTCGAGCCGACGCGCGAGCTCGCGCTCGGACGGCAGCTTCTCCCCGGGCGCGTAGGCACCGGAGCGGATCTCGGCCGCGAGCCGCTCGGCGACGTGCTCGTAGCGCTGCAGCGTCCGCACCGGCTCGAAGGCCGGACCAGAATGGATGACAAGTGGTTCGCTCACCGGACCGGTAAGGTACACGCCATGGCCACGACCTTCAACTCCGTCGATCCATCCACGGGCGAGATCGGCCCGGCCTACGAGGAGGCCACGCTCGACGACGTGCAGGCGGCCGTCGCCGCTGCCGCCGAAACGCACCGCTCGGGCGCGCTCGCCGACCCGGCCAAGCGCGCCGCCCTGCTGCGCGGCGCGGCGGCCAGGCTGCGCGCCGCGGGCGACGAGATCGTCACCACCGCGATGGCCGAGACCGGCCTGCCGGAGGCGCGCCTGCGCGGCGAGCTCGAGCGCACCGCCGGCCAGCTCGAGGCGTTCGCCGCCGTCGTCGACGCGGGCGACTACGTCGAGGCGATCATCGACACCCCCGATCCCGAGGCAAAGCCGATCCCGCGCCCCGACGTGCGCCGGATGCTCGTCCCGATCGGCCCGGTCGCCGTCTTCGGCGCGTCCAACTTCCCGCTCGCGTTCTCGACCGCCGGCGGCGACACGGCGAGCGCGCTGGCCGCCGGCGCGCCGGTGATCGTCAAGGGCCACCCGTCGCATCCGGGAACCAGCGAGCTCGTCGCCCGCGAGCTCTCGGCCGCGACCGCCGACGCGGGCCTGCCGGAGGGCACGTTCGCCCACCTGCCGGCCGCGTCGCTGGAAGTCGCGCAGGCGCTCGTCGACGCGCCGGCGGTCAAGGCCGTCGGCTTCACCGGCTCCTATGCGGGCGGCCGCTCGATCGCCGACCGCGCCGCTGCGCGGCCCGAGCCGATCCCCGTCTACGCCGAGATGGGCTCCGTGAACCCGATCGTGGTCACCGAGGGCGCGCTGGACGCGCGGGCGGAAGCGATCGCCGAGGGGCTGACCGCCTCCGTGGCGAACTTCGGCGGCCAGCTGTGCACGAAGCCGGGCGTCGTGCTGATCCCGTCCGGCGAGGCGGGCGACACGTTCGCCTCCGAGGTCGCGGCGCGGCTCGCCGCCACCGAGCCGACCGTGCTGCTCAACGAGCGCCTGCGCGACGCGCTGCGCGAGTCGGTCGCGCAGCTCCCCGCGGAGCGCCTGGGCGGCGCCGGCGACGCGGACGGCCCGGGCTTCCGCCACCAGCCGACCGCCTACCGCGCGGACGCGAGCGCGCTGGCCGCGAATCCGGAGCTGCTCGACGAGCACTTCGGGCCGGTCGTGCTCTTCCTCACCTACCGCTCGCGCGAGGAGCTGCTGGCGGCGCTGGACCGCTTCGAGGGCCAGCTCACCGGGACGCTGCACGCGCAGGACGGCGAGGACGTCGCGGCGGTCGTCGAGACGCTGCGCGAGCGCGTCGGCCGCGTGATCTTCGACGGCTTCCCGACCGGCGTCGCGGTCACCTACGGGATGCACCACGGCGGCCCGTTCCCGTCGACGAGCGCGTCCGCGCACACGTCGGTCGGGATGACGGCGATCACGCGCTGGCTGCGGCCGGTCGCCTACCAGAACGCGCCCGAGGCGCTGCTGCCCGCGGAGCTGAAGGCCGACAACCCGCTCGGCATCTGGCGGCGCGTCGACGGCGAGCTGACGCGCGACCCGCTGCCCGGCTAGGCCGCGCGCGCCATCGGCAGCATCCGCACGCGCTCGGGCAGGACGGGTACGAGCACGCGCTTGACGTACTCCGCGCCGCCGTGCAGCGCGACGGCGCGGACCGGATCCCAGGAGAAGCCGTACTGCTCGCGCACCCGCGGCGGCAGCAGGCCGACCGTGATCTGGTTGACGAGCTCGAGCAGCGGGCGGAAGTGCAGCGGCACCGGCGGGCGCAGCACGATGTCGATCGCCAGCTCGCGCGCCTGCGGGGTGACGACGAGCTCCGGGCTCGCGTAGCGCTCGGCCATGTAGGCCTCGAAGCCCTCGATGTCCTGTGGCATGTCGCGCTCGCGCAGCCCGAACTGGCGTCCGACGACCCGGTAGTCGCGCCACAGCTCGTCCTTCTCGTCGCGGTTCAGCGTGCGGGCGTACTTGGAATAGACGAGCATCGCCGACTCCGCCAGCGCCGCGAGGATCCACAGCAGATGCTCCGGGTCGTCGCCGCGGTAGGGCGTCCCCTTCGGGAACGGGCCGGCGGGCTCGCGCAGCTCGCCGTGGACCCGGCGGTGCATCGCTCGCACGTGCTTCGTCAGGCGGTCGGCCTGGGCGCGGGTGCCGAACGCGATCGCGTTCATCACGGTCCCGGTGCGCTCCAGCCGCGCGTAGGGGTCCTCGAGCGCGCCCGTGTGGGCGAAGAAGCCGGCGAACGCGACCGGGTGCGCGGCCATCACGAGCAGCGCACGCGGACCGGCCAGCGCGGTCACGCGGTCTCCGACCACGCGCCGCAGGATCGAGTCGTCGGTGAAGTAGCCGTCGGGCGCCATCCTCGCTCTGGGTACGGGCTTCCCACTACCCTGGATCGCATGCCCGCCCAGGCCTACGCCGGCAAGGAATGTGTCTGCCAGTTCCGCAAGGGGATCTGCGATCAGACGTGCGTGCAGGGGATGCTCGAGACTCCGTTCTACATCGCCTGCCTGAAGCTCACCGGGCGGCGCTGCCTGGTCGTCGGCGGCGGCGACATCGGGCTCGAGAAGGCCGAGGGCCTGCTGGCCTGCGACGCCAAGGTCGTGCTCGTCGCCCCGGACGCGATCGAGCCGCTGCAGGAGCTCGCCGCGGAGGGCTCGATCGAGTGGGAGCGGCGCGAGTACCAGCCGTCGGACCTCGAGCGGACCTTCATCGCGATCGCCGCGACGAACGACACCGACGTCAACATCCGCGTCTACGAGGACGCCGAGCGCCGCGCGATGCTCGTGAACATCGTCGACGTCCCGCCGCTGTGCAACTTCATCCTGCCGGCGATCGTCCGCACGGGACCGCTGGCGATCGCGATCTCGACCGCGGGCGCCTCGCCGGCGCTGGCCAAGCGGATCAAGCGGCAGGTCGCCGAGGAGTACGGCGAGCCCTACGCGCGGCTGGCCGTGCTGCTCAACGAGGCGCGCGGCTGGGCGAAGGGCACGCTGCCGACCTACCAGGACCGCAAGGCCTTCTTCGAGGGCATCGTCAACGGCGACCCCGACCCGATCGAGCTGCTGCGGGCGGGCGACGACGCGGCGGTGAGGGACCTGATCGCCGCCGCCCAGCGCACCCACACGCCGGCCGCCACCGCGTAGACGTTGCGGACGGCGGTCCTCACGGTCTCCACGTCGGTCTCGCGGCGCGAGGCGGAGGACGCGTCGGGGCCGGCGCTGGCGGCGGCGGCCGAGGGCGCGGGCTGCGACGTGGTGGCCATGGAGGTCGTCCCGGACGACTTCGCGCTGATCGAGGACCGGCTCAACCACTACGTCGACGACGGCTGCGCCCTCATCTTCACCACGGGCGGCACGGGGCTGACCCCCGACGACGTGACC
>DATFQI010000147.1:0-5338 GCA_035264365.1 Solirubrobacteraceae bacterium | reverse complement strand
ACCGGACGGCCTCGTGGCCGTGCTCGGCGCGCAGCGACGACGACCAGCCCTCGAACTGCTTCAGCAGGCGCGTGTAGCGCTGCCAGCGCGCCTCGGTCAGCTTGAACTCGGCGCCAGTGCGGTCGTGCACGCGGATCTTCTCGAGCTTGTCCGACAGGAGGACCTCCTCCAGCTCGGACTCCTTCTCGATGTAGCGCTCGCGCCTGCCCTGGACGAGCTTGTAGAGCGGCGGCTTGGCGATGTAGATGTAGCCCGCCTCGATCATCTCGGGCATCTCGCGGAACAGCAGCGTGAGCACGAGCGTGCGGATGTGCGCGCCGTCGACGTCGGCGTCCGTCATCAGGATGATCTTGTGGTAGCGCAGCTTCGCGGTGTCGAACTCGTCGCGGACGCCGGTGCCCAGCGCGGTGATCAGCGCCTGGATCTCCTGGTTCTGCAGGACCTTGTCGATGCGCGACTTCTCGACGTTGAGGATCTTGCCGCGCAGCGGCAGCACCGCCTGGGTGGAGCGGTCGCGGCCCTGCTTGGCCGAGCCGCCGGCGGAGTCGCCCTCGACGATGAACAGCTCGGCGAGCTCGGGGTTCTTGACCGTGCAGTCGGCGAGCTTGCCCGGCAGGCCCATGCCGCCCATGGCGGACTTGCGCGTGGCGTCGCGCGCCTTGCGCGCGGCCGCGCGGGCCTGCGCGGCGGAGACCGCCTTGCGCACCACCTGGGCCGCCTCAGCCGGGTTCTCCTCGAGGAACTCCGCCAGCTTGGCGTTCACGACGGAGGCGACGAAGCCCTCCATGCCGGGGTTGCCGAGCTTGGTCTTGGTCTGGCCCTCGAACTGCGGGTCGGCGAGCTTGGCCGAGATGACCGCGGTGAGGCCCTCGCGGATGTCCTCGCCGGTGAGGTTCTCGTCCTTCTCCTTGAGTTGGCCCTTCTCGCGCGCGTAGCGGTTGAGCGTGCGCGTGAGCGCCGAGCGGAAGCCCGAGAGGTGCGAGCCGCCCTCGTGCGTGTTGATGTTGTTGGCGAACGAGAAGACGGACTCCTGGTAGGAGGAGTTCCACTGCAGGGCGACCTCGAGTGCGCCCTCGTCGCTCTCGCCCTCGAAGAAGACGACCTTCTTGTGGATCGGGTCCTTGTTCTCGTTGAGGTAGGCGACGAAGTCCTCGATGCCGCCCTCGTAGTGGAACTCGGACGAGCGGTTGCCCTCGCCGCGCTCGTCGCTGATCTTGATCCGCAGGCCGCGGGTCAGGAACGCCGTCTCGCGCAGGCGCTGCTCGAGCGTCGCGTACTCGAACTCGAGCGTCTCGAAGACCTCGGCGTCGGGCAGGAAGGTGATGCTGGTGCCGGTCTCGCTCGTCGCCTCGCCCTGCTCGAGCGGGGCCTGCGGGACGCCGCGCTCGTAGGACTGGCGCCAGACGTGGCCGTCGCGGCTGATCTCGATGTCCAGGCGCTCCGAGAGCGCATTGACGACGGAGAGGCCGACGCCGTGCAGGCCGCCGGAGACCTTGTAGCCGCCGCCGTCGCCGAACTTGCCGCCGGCGTGGAGCACGGTCAGCACGACCTCCGCGGCCGGCTTCTGCTCCTTCTCCATGATCGCGACGGGGATGCCGCGGCCCTCGTCGACGACGGTGACGGAGTTGTCGGGATGGATCGTGACCTCGACGGCGTCGTTGCGGCCGGCGAGCGCCTCGTCGACGGAGTTGTCGACGATCTCGTAGACCAGGTGGTGCAGGCCGCGCAAGCCGGTCGAGCCGATGTACATGCCGGGGCGCTTGCGGACCGCCTCGAGCCCCTCGAGGACCGTGATGTCCTGGGCGTCGTAGCCCGTGCGCTGCTGATCGGTGTTCCCGTTGGTTCGTTCGTTGCCGGCCATGTGCCTCCGTCGTTGACAAGACGACGCCCCGGCGACCGAGCGGGTCCGCTCGCGGCCGGGGCGAGGCCTTCACGTGCACATAAGTGTAGCAGGGAGACCCCTTGGAACCGCCTGCCGGACCATCACGAAACCGCTGCAAATCGCAACAATTATGCAACGCCGGAGGCGGCTCAGGAGCGGGGTGGGGCGGCCTGCGGTCGGAGCCGTCGCACGGCGGGCCTTCCGAGTGCCTCGTTGAGGCGCTCGATCACGCGCTCCGAGAGCAGGTCGAGCTCCTGCGCCCAGACCGCCGACCGGCACGCCACGGTGACCACGCCGTCGCGCTCGGCGACCGGCTCCGCGGCGCGGGCGAAGCGCTCCCCGGCCACCTGCGGCCACGCGCGCTGGACCTCCGCGAGCAGCGTCGCGGGGGCGACCGCGGCGGTCACCGAGTCGAGCGCGTGCGCGACCGGCCGCGGGCCGCGGCGCCTCATCCCGCGGCCGCCCGGAGCTCGGTCTCGTCGCCGCCCGCCGCGGCCTGCAGGATCCGTCCGCCCGCGATCGCCACGCGCTCGACGTCGGGCTCCTCCGCCCCGGGCACGTGCGAGAGGTCGGTCGTGGTGATCACTGACTGGCCGCCGCCGCGCAGCACCTCGACGAGCCGCTCGCGCCGGCCCGCGTCGAGCTCGGACATCACGTCGTCGAGCAGCATCAGCGGCGGCGCCCCGCGCTCGGCGGCCAGCTCGGCGCGCTCGGCGAGCAGCAGCGCCAGCAGCCCGAGCCGCTGCTGGCCGCGCGAGCCGTAGGCGCGCAGCTCGCGCCCGGCCCGGCGGAACGCCAGGTCGTCGCGGTGCGGCCCGTGGCCGGTGAAGCCGCGCTCGACGTCGCCGTCGACGCGCTCCGCCAGCTCCGCCGCCAGCGCTTCGGCGTCCTCCGCCTTGGAGCGGGGCCGGTAGGCGAGCTCCGCCTCGCCCTCGAGCCCGACGTCTCGCGCGTGCGTGACGAATCGCGGCCGGAGCCGCTGGACGGCCTCGGAGCGGTCGCGCATCAGCGCGAACCCGTGTCGGGCGAGCTCCGCGTCCCAGGCCGGCAGCGAGCTGCGCCCGGCGCGGCCCGCGCGGATGCCGGAGATCAGCGCGTTGCGCTGCCCGAGCGCGGCCGAGTAGGCGCGGCGGGTGCCGGCCCGCCCCGGCCACAGCGCGGCGGCGACCTGGTCGAGGTGCGCGCGCCGCAGCGCCGGCGCTCCGAGCACCAGCTCCAGCCGGTCGGGCAGGAACACCGAGACCAGCGGGCGCGCCGAGACGTCCGTCAGCCGCTCGACCGCCGCGCCGTCGACGCGCAGCTTCTTCGCCTCGCCGGGCTGGAAGCCGACGCTGATCTCGTGCGTGCCGCGGTCGTCGGCCGCCTCGAGCACCAGCCGCGTGACGCCGGCCCCGAAGCGCACGACCTCGCGCTCGTTCGCCGTCTTGCACGAGCGGCCCGTGCAGCCGAAGTACAGCGCCTCGAGCAGGTTCGTCTTGCCGGCACCGTTCTGGCCGGAGACGACGGTGAGCCCGGGCCCGAGCCGCAGCTCCCCGCGCTCGTAGCTGCGGAAGTCCCGCAGCTGGAGCCGGGTGACGATCATGGCGATCTAGACGTTCAGCCGGATCGGCATCAGCAGGTACTGGAAGCCGCTGCCGTCCGCCGCCTGGATCAGGCCCGGGCGCAGCGGCGAGATCAGCTTGAGCAGCACGTCGCCGCCCTCCAGCGCCTCCAGGCCGTCGCGCAGGAACTCCGGGTTGAAGCCGATCTCCAGCGGCTCGCCGGCGAACGGCACCGGCAGCGTCTCGCGCGCCTCGCCGACGTCGGGGGTGCGCGCCGACACGGTCAGCTCGCCCTCCGAGAACGCGAGCCGCAACGGTGCGTTCTTCTGCGCCAGCAGCGAGATGCGCCGCACGACCTCGGTGACCTCCGTGCCCGCGAGCTGCAGCTCGTGCTCGTAGGCGTCGGGGAGCAGCTGACGGTAGTTCGGGAACTGGCCGTCGATCAGCCGCGAGGAGAGCACGACGCCGGCGGCCTCGAAGACGACCTGGTTGGCGCGCACCGAGACGGCGAGCTGGTCGGCCGAGCCGTGCTGGACGATCCGCGTGAGCTCCTGCAGTGCCCGCGCCGGCACGTTGGCCTCGAACGAGCCCTCCAGCGGGGCGTCGAGCCGCGTCTCCTTGACGGACAGCCGGTAGGAGTCGGTCGCGACCATCCGCAGCTCCTCGGCGGCGGCCGAGACGAGGATGCCGGTCAGCACCGGGCGCGTCTCGTCGCGCGAGGCCGAGCGGGCGACCTTGAGCACCGTCTCGACGAACGCCGGGCCCGGGACCTGCACGCGGCCGTCGTCGTCCGTCTCCGGGAACGGCGGGAAGTCCTCGAGCCGCAGCGTGCGGATGTGGAAGTTCGCATTGCCGGCGACGAGCTCGACGTCCTGCTCGGACGGGCGCAGCTCGAGCGTCACCTCGTCGCCGGGCAGCGCCCGGATGACGTCGACGAGCAGGCGCGCCGGCAGCACGACGGCGCCGTCGCGCACCACGTCGCCCTCGAGCGGGACGCGCAGGCCGATCTCCATGTCCGTCGCGCGCAGCTCGATCGCGCCGGAGCGCGCCTGGAGGTGCACGCCGGACAGCGCCTGCACGGCGCTGCGGGTGGAGGCCGCGCGGGTCACGGTCTGCAGTTGGGCGAACAGGGCGTCGCGCTTGGTCGAGATCTTCATCGCGACTGCCTCGCGTTCACGTCATCGATGGTGAGGGAGAAGAGTTCCAATTCAGGGTCTTAAGGGGTGTGGATGGTGTGCACAGCTCGCTCGATCCCAGCTCCCGCAAGGTCCCGGGCGTGCACATGGCCTGTGCATGAACCTCCGGAGTCTTCCATGCGCACCGGACTCACTCCGTGCCGCCGAGCTGCTCGGTGAGCCGGCGGACGGTCTCGAGGGCGTCGGGATCCTCCGCGATCCGCTCCGCTGTTCGCTTGCACGCGTGCATGACGGTGGTGTGGTTGCGGCCGCCGAACGCCCGCCCGATCGCGGGCAGGGTCTGGTCGGTCAGCTCGCGCGCGAGGTACATGGCGACCTGGCGCGGCCACGCGACCGGCGCGGCGCGGCTGGACGAGAGCAGCTGCTCGATCGAGACCCCGAAGGCGTCGGCGGTCTGCTGCTGGATCTCGCGCACGGTGTGGGCGCGCGCGGGCTTGAGATCGGGATAGAGGCCGTCGAGCACCTCGGCGGCGAGCTCGGCGGTGGCGTCGCGACCGGTCAGCGAGCCGAACGCGACGACGCGGATGAGCGCGCCCTCGAGCGTGCGCAGGTTGGAGTCAACGCGCCCGGCGATCGTCTCCAGCGCGTCGTCGGCGATCTCGAGCTCGTCCTGCTGGGCGCGCTTGCGCAAGACGGTCAGGCGGGTCGGGACGTCGGGCGGGCGGACGTCGGTGACGAGGCCGGACTCGAAGCGCTCGCGCAGCCGGTCCTCGAGCGCG
>DATFQI010000146.1:0-9944 GCA_035264365.1 Solirubrobacteraceae bacterium | reverse complement strand
GGCGACGGTGATCATCTTCAGGTTGTGGCGGGCGCAGTAGCGCTCGAGGTCCGGGACGCGGGCCATCGTGCCGTCGTCGTTCATGACCTCGCAGATCACGCCGGCCGGGTTCAGGCCCGCCAGGCGCGCGAGGTCGACGGCAGCCTCGGTCTGGCCCGTGCGCTCGAGCACGCCGCCCGACTTGGCCTTCAGCGGGAAGATGTGGCCGGGCTGGACGAGGTCGCGCGGCGCGGCGTCCGGGTCGATAGCGACCTGCACCGTGCGCGCGCGGTCGGCGGCCGAGATGCCGGTCGTGACGCCGTCGCGGGCCTCGATCGAGACCGTGAATGCGGTCTCGAACGGCGACTCGTTCTTGGCCGCCATCAGGTCGAGTCCGAGCGCCTCGCAGCGGTCGGGCGTGAGCGCCAGGCAGATCAGCCCGCGCCCCTCCTTGGCCATGAAGTTGATCGCCTCGGGCGTGCAGAACTGGGCGGCCATCGTGAGGTCGCCCTCGTTCTCGCGGTCCTCGTCGTCGCAGACCACGACCATCCGCCCGGCGCGGATGTCCTCGATCGCCTCCTCGACGGTGCTGAACGGCCGGCTCACCGGGTCACCAGCTTCTCGACGTACTTAGCCAACACGTCCACCTCCAGGTTGACCGGCTTCCCCGGGGATGCGGCGCCGAGGTTGGTCCGCTCCAGAGTCTCGGGGATCAGGGCCACGGTGAACGTGTCAGCCGTCACAGAAGCCACGGTGAGCGAGATGCCGTCGACGGCGATCGAGCCCTTCTCGACGACGTAGCGCAGCGTCTCCGCCGCCGCCGCGATCTCGACGATGCGCGAGAAGCCGTCCTCGCGGATGTCGCGGATCGTGCCGAGCCCGTCGACGTGGCCCTGGACCACGTGGCCGCCGAGGCGGTCGGAGGCGCGCAGCGGCAGCTCGAGGTTGACCTCGGCGCCCTCGGCGACCTCGGCCAGCGAGGAGCGGCGCAGGGTCTCGCGCATCACGTCGGCGGTGAACCGCCCGTCCTCGATCGCCGTCGCGGTCAGGCAGACGCCGTTGACGGAGACGCTGTCGCCCTCGCCGATCTCGGGGGCGAGCGCGGTCCGCACCGCCAGCCGCACGCCGTCGGCGGTCGCGTCGACCGCGGTCACGGTGCCCTTGTCGGCCACGAGCCCGGTGAACATCAGGCGCTCACCACTCGCGCATCCGGGCGGAGATCAGCACGTCGTCGGCGACCCGGCGGCACTCGAGCGTGAGTGCCCGGGCGGCCTCGGCGATGCGCTCGACGCCCTCGCCCTCGAGCGGGTCGCGCGCGGCGGAGCCGCCGACCACGACCGGCGCGACGAACAGGCGGATCTCGTCCACCTCGCCGGCGTCCAGGAAGGCACCCGCCAGGTGCGGGCCGCCCTCGAGCAGGATCGAGGTCACGCCGGAGGCGCCGAGCTGTACGAGCGCGTTCTTGACGCGGGCCGGCTCGTTCTCGCCGGTGGCGACGATCACGTCGGCGCCCGCGGCCTCGAGCCCGTCGGTGGCGCGGCGCGCGGCGGCGCGCGAGACGACGACCGTCAGCGGCAGCTCG
This sequence comes from Solirubrobacteraceae bacterium, assembly GCA_035264365.1. Lineage (GTDB taxonomy): Bacteria > Actinomycetota > Thermoleophilia > Solirubrobacterales > Solirubrobacteraceae > DATFQI01. Next base: position 8,383 of record DATFQI010000146.1, on the reverse strand, counting down.
GGGGCGCTCTGGATCAGCGCGGAGTCCAGCGGCAGGCGGGCCTCGGAGTCGAAGACGATCCGGCGCGGCTGGTGGTGCACGTTCTCGATCCGGGCGGTCAGCTGCGGGTCGTCGGCGAGCGCGGTGCCGATGCCGCACGCGACGGCGTCGCACTCGGCCCGCCAGCGGTGCGCGACGCGCCGCGAGTCGTCGCCGGAGATCCACTTCGAGTCGCCCGTGCGGGTCGCGACCTTGCCGTCGAGCGTCATCGCGGACTTGAACAGGATCCAGGGGATGCCCGTGCGGGCGTGCTTGCGGAAGGGCTGGTTGAGCAGCCGCGCGCGGGCGGCCAGCTCGCCCTCGGCGATCACGATCTCGACGCCCTCGTCGCGCAGGATCCCGAGCCCGCGGCCGGCGGCCTTCTCCGTCGGGTCGTCGGAGCCGACGATGACGCGGGCGATCCCGGCCTCGAGGATCGCGTCGGTGCACGGCGGGGTGTGGCCCTGGTGGCAGCACGGCTCGAGCGAGACGTACATCGTCGCCCCGGCCGTGTCGGCGCCGCTGGCGGCGAGCGCCTCGCGCTCGGCGTGCGGCTCACCGTGGGCGGTGTGGAATCCCTCCCCCAGCACCCGCCCGTCGCGGACCACGACGGCGCCGACCATCGGGTTGGGCGATGTCCGCCCGCGCCCGCCCTCCGCGATCTCGATGGCGCGCGCGAGGTGGACGTGGTCGGTCTGCTGGAGCTGGGTCACGATGCAGACCGGAGGATAGGTGACTCAGCACTTACCGCCTGACAGCTTGTAGATCCGGACCTCCGGTCCCATCCGGTCGTGGTCGAGTGGATAGGCGTTGAACGAGAAGTCGTAGGAGAACGGCTCGCGGCCCTTGCCGCCCTCGTCCGGGCGGATCTCGTAGACGAGCTTCGCGTCGCGCTCGAGCGCGGCGTAGTAGCGGATCGCCTCCGGAACCTGACCGGGCTCGGCGAACGCGCGGCCGTACTGGGTGGAGCCCGTCACCACCCAGCAGAAGCCGCCGCGGGCGTAGGTGTCGATCAGGCCGGGGCGGGTGAAGCGCTCGTAGTCCTCGAAGCGGATCACGCCGCCTCCCGCCGACTTGGGCGCGCGCGTGGTCGGCCACTTGTTCCAGCGGAAGCCGTTGCCGGTGCCCTCGCGCACGCTCTCGGCGTCGGCCGCCCAGGCGGCGGGCAGGAACGGCTCGACGACGACCTTCGAGCGGATCGGCACGTGCTCGACCATCCAGTCGCGCGCGAGCTGGCGGGTGTCGTCGCGGGCCAGCACGACGTCGTTGTGGACCGAGAACACGAGCCCCTGGAGGCACAGCAGCAGGCCGAGCGCGCCGGCGATCAGCGGCTCGCGGCCCTTGAAGCGCGCCCCCAGCCAGGCCGCGGCGGCGGCCACCGCCCAGGCGGCGAGCAGGCACAGGAGCGGGTACACGGGCAGCAGCCAGCGGGCGAAGAAGCGGTCCTGGGTGCCCATGAACAGCAGGAACGCGATCGGGGCGGGCAGCAGGACCAGCGCGAGCCGGCGGTCCTTGATCATGAGCCCGATCGCCCCCGCCAGCGCGGCGAGGGCGGGCAGCCAGCCGAGCCCCCAGTTCGCGGTGCCGAGGTAGTAGACGATCCCGCTGTCCGTCGAGAGGCCGAGCTTGCCACCACCGTCGCCGGAGGCCTCGGACTGGTGGCTGAGCCCGTCGCGGAAGGCGTCGAAGTCGAACACCGCGAACGGGTTGGCGACCACGAAGCCCGCCAGCGCGAGCACGCCCGCCAGCAGCAGACCGCGGATCCTCGGCCCCGGCACGGGCGTGGCGAGCGCGGCGGCGACGATCGTCAGCACCAGGATCCCCGCCGTGTACTTGGTCGCGCAGGCGACCCCGAGCGCCGCACCGGCCAGCGCGTAGCCGCCGAGGCGGTTGCTGCGGTAGATCAGCGCGACACCGAGCAGGGCGGCACACGCGGGCGCGAGCGTCGGGGCGTCGTTGAGCGCCAGGTGCGAGTAGTGCACCGGCAGGAAGGCGACGGCCAGCAGCGCCCCCGCGATCAGCCCGGCGGCGGTGCCGAGCAGCGTGCGCCCGGCGGCGAGCAGGAACCCGACGGCCAGCGTCCCCAGGACCGCGGCGGTGATGCGCGCGGCCTCGAAGACGCTCGTGCGGTCGGTCGCCATCGCCTCCCCCACGCCCGACCGGCCGCCGAAGCGCAGGTCGAAGACGACGTGCAGCAGGTACGTGTACGCGGGCGGGTTGACGAAGTAGTTCGGGTTGTAGGAGTGCCCGAACATCCCGATCGCGCGCGGGACGAAGTGCGCGTTCTCGTCGGCGTTGTAGACGTATGGCAGGCCGTGGCCGATCCCCCACAGCCGCAGCGCCAGCGCGCCCGCGACGACGCCGGCCGCGGCGATCAGCCATCCGTGCCGTTTCAGCACGCGACGTAGGCCGAGTAGTAGTCGGTCACCTTCACGCGATCGAAGCCGGCGGGCGGCGACTGGATCAGCACGGAGTCGCTCGGGCTCGTCAGCGAGTGCTTGAACAGCGCGAAGCGGCTCGTCACGTAGATCGCGACGCCCGTGCGCGGCTGGGGTCGCAGCTTCGGGTCGGCGCGGGCGCGGACCTTCTCGTAGGGCAGGTCGGCGATCCAGCGCGAGTCCGGCACGAGCTTGTGGTTGGGCAGCGTCAGCGGGCCGCAGCGCAGGCCCGCCTCGACCTTCGGGTCCTCGAGCACCTCGACGAGGTCGTCGTGCGCGGCGCCGCGGAAGCTCAGCTCGGCGTCGAAGCGCTTGAGGTCGATGTGGATCGCCGTCCAGACCACGCCGAAGATCACGACGGCGATCGAGGCCGCCATCCAGCCCGTGCGCAGCCTCCCCGGCACCAGCAGCGTGAAGCCGCCGAAGCTGACCGCGGCGAAGACGAGCAGCGCGACGGCCGCGACGGCGAGGTAGCGCTCGATCGCCGACGCGCCGGCGATCCCGATCAGCACGAACGTGGCGATCCCCGCGGTGAGCAGGGCGAGCGGGGCCGCGGCGCGCCTGGGCACGGCGACGATCGCGATCACCAGGCCGAGCGCGGCCGCCACCAGCACCGGCAGCTTGACGAGGTTGGCGAAGAACTCCGGCATCGCCGACGGCAGCTGGGAGAGCGGCAGGTTGCGGCCGAGCTCCTCCGCCGAGGAGCTCGTGTAGTGCAGCGAGAACAGCGGGTCGCCGGTCACCGCGAAGTCGGTCGCTGCCCACAGGAGCGGTCCGGCGGCCGCCAGCAGGGCGTAGAGGAAGCGCTGCTTCCAGGTCGCCTTCCAGGCGACCCAGCACCAGTAGAGCGCGGCCAGCACCCACGCCTCGGGGCGCAGCAGGCCGGCGAGCGCGAGCAGGATCAGGACGCTCGTGCCGCGCCGCGGGCGCTCCGCCTCAAGCGCCGCCGCCCACACGACCATCGCCATGTACGGGATGTCGATGTAGCCGCGCGCGGTCAGGAACGCGTAGTCGAAGCGCGTCAGCAGCAGCGCCGCGGCGATCATGCCGATCAGCGGCGTGAAGGCGATCCGCCCGAGCCGGTACACACCGGCGACGAGCCACAGGTAGCTGGCGATGATCAGCGCGATCCAGACGCGGTCTCCGATGTCGCCGAGCAGCGCCAGCGCGGCGCCGGCGACGATCGCGAGCGGGTGCTCGGTCGGGACGCGGAAGCCCTCGAAGGTCGGGGCCTGCAGGTCCAGCACCTCGCGCCCCCACAGCAGCGAGTAGTACGAGTCGTAGTTGGGATAGGTGGGGTAGACGAGGAAGCCGACGAGGCTGCCGATGCAGAGCAGCGCGAAGGCGGCCTTCGCGAAGCGATCGGCACGTCCCATTGCCGGAGCGAGGGTATCTACGCAGTAGATTCCTTACCCCGGCGATGAAGCTCATCATCCAGATCCCCTGCCTGAACGAGGAGGAGACCCTCCCGGTCACGCTGCACGACCTCCCGCGCGAGGTCGAAGGCTTCGACAGCGTCGAGTGGCTGGTCATCGACGACGGCTCGACCGACCGCACGATCGAGGTCGCGAAGGAGCACGGCGTCGACCACATCGTCCGCTTGACGAACAACAAGGGCCTCGCGTCGGGCTTCCAGGCCGGCCTGGACGCCGCCCTGAAGCTCGGCGCCGACGTGATCGTCAACACCGACGCCGACAACCAGTACTACGGCGGCGACGTGGTCAAGCTGGTCGGGCCGATCCTCGCCGGCGACGCCGACATGGTCGTCGGCGACCGCGAGGTGATGACGATCGAGCACTTCTCGCCGGCGAAGAAGACGCTCCAGCGGCTCGGTTCCTGGGTCGTGCGTCAGGCCTCCCAGACCACGGTGCCCGACACGACCTCCGGCTTCCGCGCCTACAACCGCGAGGCCGCGCTGGCGATGCAGGTCGTCTCGAAGTTCACCTACACGCTCGAGACGATCATCCAGGCGGGCAAGATGACCGTCGCGGTCGACCACGTCCCGGTGCGCACGAACGAGAAGCTGCGCGAGTCGCGACTGTTCCCGTCGATGTGGACCTACATCCGCCGCAACGGCGTCTCGATCTTCCGCATCTACGCGATGTACGAGCCGCTGCGGGTGTTCATGACCGCGGCGATCCTCATCGGGCTGATCGCGGCCGTCGTATGGGGCCGCTTCGCGTACTTCTGGGTGTCCGGCGACGGCGGCGGGCACGTGCAGTCGCTGATCCTCGGCGCCGTGCTGTTCAACGCGGCGATGGTGCTGGCGGCGCTCGGGGTGCTCGGCGACCTGCTGTCCTCGCAGCGGATCACGCTGCAGCGGATCTTCGAGCGCGTGCGGCGGGTCGAGCTCGAGCTCGAGGTGCCGCCGTCGCACTACGAGCCTGGCGCTGCTCCGCGCGGGCAGGCTGCGACCACGGGCGCGCGCTCGGGCCAGCAGGGCCGGCAGCGCACCGAGGAGCGCGAGGCGGTGCGCTCGTGAGCCAGGCGGTGACGCGCGACGCCGAGGGCACGGTCACCGGCAACACCTACGACAAGTACGGCTCCACGAACCCGATCGTCAAGCGGTTGATGGCCGGCTTCGAGCGCACGCTGGACGAGCTGTTCGAGCAGGCCGCGCCGCAGTCGCTGCTCGACGTCGGCTGCGGCGAGGGCGTGCTCACGCACAAGTGGGCGGCGCGGATCGCGCCGGGGCGCGTGGTCGGGATCGACCTCGAGGACCCCGCGATCCAGGCCGAGTGGGAGCAGCGCCGGGCGCCGAACCTCGACTACCGGATCATGAAGGCCGAGCAGCTCCCGTTCGCGGACGGCGAGTTCGACGTGGCGGCCGCGATCGAGGTGCTCGAGCACGTCCCGGACCCCGAGCACACGCTCGCGGAGATGGCGCGCGTCGCCGCCGGGCACCTGCTGGTCTCCGTCCCGCGCGAGCCGCTGTGGCGCGGCCTGAACATGGCCCGCGGGGCGTACCTTCGTGATCTGGGGAACACCCCGGGGCACCTGAACCACTGGTCCAAGCGCTCGTTCGTGGCGCTGCTCTCGAAGCACGGCGAGGTCGTGGAGGCCCGCTCGCCGTTCCCGTGGACCATGCTGCTCGTCCGCCGCGGGTGAGCGCGGCCACCCGTTCCGACGCCACGCGTTCCTACGGGCGCGGGGCGCGGATCCTCTCGGTCGGGATCGCGACGACCGGGCTGGTCACGTTCGCGTACTTCTCGCTCGCCTCGCACGCGCTCAGCGAGGTCGACTACAAGGGCATCTCGCTGCTGTGGTCGGTGATGTTCCTGATCATCTCGATCATCTACCGGCCGGTGGAGCAGCTGCTCTCGCGCTCGATCTCCGCGCGCCGGGCGCGCGGTATCGAGGGCGGGCACCCGCTGGGGACGGCGATCGCGATCCAGGCGTCGTTCGCCGCGCTGTTCCTGATCGTGGCGCTGGCCGGGCGCACGCGGATCCAGGACGAGGTCTTCGACGGCAGCGCGGAGCTGTACTGGGTGCTCGTCGTCGGCGTCGTGGCGTACGCGGCCTCCTACTTCGCGCGCGGCTGGCTGGCGGGGCACTCGCGGTTCGGCCTCTACGGCGGGCTCGTGCTGCTGGAGTCATGCTCGCGCTGCCTGTTCGCGCTGGCCGTGGTGATCGGGGTGCTCGAGGGCCAGGGCGCGGTGGCGCTGGGCATCGCGGCGGCGCCGCTGGTCTCGCTGATGGTGGTGCCGTGGGCGCTTCGCGGGCGCGACCCGGCGCCTGCCGCTGCGGCCGCGACGGGCCCCGAACTCGGCTCCTCCACGCGCTTCGCGGCCGCGGTGCTGGTGATCATGGCCGCCGAGCAGGCGCTGCTCAACGGGCCGGTGGTGGCCACGGACATCACGGCGACGGATGCGGCGCTGGCCGGCTTCGTGTTCAACGTGCTGCTGATCACGCGCGCGCCGCTGCAGCTCTTCCAGGCGATCCAGACCTCGCTGCTGCCGCACCTCTCGGGGCTGGCCGCGACGAACTCGGGCGCGGACTTCAAGCGCGCCCTGCACATCACGATGCTGGCGATCGCGGGCTTCGCCGGCGCGGTCGTGATCGGCCTCGCGCTGATCGGTCCGTGGGCGATGGGCGTGCTGTTCGGCGGCGACTTCGACTACACCCGCGGCGGGCTCGTGCTCGTCGGCTTCGGGATGGGCTTCCACCTGACCGCGGGGACGCTCAACCAGGCCGCGCTGGCGCGCGACCGGGCGGCGCTCGCCGCCGCCGCCTGGCTGGCCTGCGCGGCGCTGTTCCTCGTCTGGATCTTCGCGTCGCCGATCGAGGACCAGCTGCTCGTGGTCGAGATCGGCTACTGCGCCACGACCGCGCTGCTCGCGGCCGCGCTCTGGCTGATCGAGCGCTCCGCGCCCGAGGGCGCGGCGCCGCCCGTCGCGACGACCTAGCGCGGCCGGGCGGCCTAGTCTCCGCTCCATGCGGCTCCGGCTCGAGCTGTTCGTCGACGATCTCGACACCTCGATCGGCTTCTATGCGGGGATCGGCTTCGCCGTCGAGCGTCGCGAGCACGACTACGCGAGCCTGCGCTGGGGCGACGTCGTGCTCGGGCTCGGGCCGATCGCCAAGCTCCCGGCGTCCGGGCCGGGCCCCGGCTTCACGCAGGAGCGCCTCGCCGGCGTGCGCGGTGCCGGCGTCGAGATCGTCCTCGAGGTCGACGATCTCGACGTCGCCCACGCCGCCGTCCGCTCCGCGGGTCACATGCTTGCGGAGGAGCCCGCCGACCGCCCCTGGGGCCTGCGCGACTTCCGCCTCGCCGACCCCGACGGCTACTACATCCGCATAACCACGCGGAGCTGACGGCGGCCGATGCCGACGAGTGCCACCGCCAGGCTGCGAACGCTCGCGCAGGGGCTCGCCGACGCGCTCCCCGAGAACGTCGTCGAGGTCGTCCTCACCGGCAGCGTCTCGCGCGGGGTGGCGGACGAGCTCTCCGACGTCGAGATGCTGGTGGTGACGGTGGAGACGCTCTCGCTCGAGGCCTGCTTCGAGCTGGCGGGCGGCCTCGGCCTCACCGGGCTCGACACCTGGGGCCCGAGAACCGGTCCGGCCCGGCGGGTCTCCGGATATGGGGACGGCACGCCGGTCGAGCTGATCTGGTGGCCGCGCGAGCACGCCGAGGCGCGCATCGAGGCGACCCTCGCGGGCGGCGACCAGTCGACCGCCGACGCGCTCGTCCACGGCGTCGCCCTGCGGACGCGCGGGCTGCTCGCCCGCTGGCAGGACCGGCTGCGCGACTACCCGCCCGCGCTCGCCGCGGCCCGGATCGAGGACGCCGCCCTCCCCTGGGGCGGGTTCGCCCCGGCCGGGATCCTCACCCTCACGCGACCGCAGGACTCCCTCGCCCGCACCGAATGGCTCGTCGACGCCGCCCGCCGGGTCCTCACCATCGTCTACGCGCTCAACCGCGTCTGGCAGCCCACGACGAAGCGCTTGGCCGCGCGGGTGGAGAGCCTCCCGACCAAGCCCGACCGTCTCGCCGACCGCATCGCCGAAGCCCTCGACGACCCCGACCCCCACCGAGCGGTGCTCACGATGGCCAAGCTCCAACTCGACACCATCGAGCTCGCCCCACCCGGCCCGAACAGCACCGAGCCCGCCAGTGGCTCACAGCCACCCCCGCACCCCCGGGGTCAGACCCCGCGGCGCAACTAACTGAAGCGTCACCACCCGCCGAAACCGAAATTTAGACACGCCTTCGGGGTCTGACCCCGCGGCGCGGCCAAATGAAGTGTGGGCGGCCGGATGACACTTCACTTTGGCGCGCCGCGGGGTCTGACCCTGTTGAAGGGGGGTGAGGGTTTGGAGCGCGGGACTAGAGGGGTCGTGCCGCGCAAGCCTCGTGAGGAAGTCGCCGGTGGGATCCACCACGTGTATGCGCGTGGGAACAACAAGGCGCTGCTGTTCGTCGA
>DATFQI010000145.1:0-4864 GCA_035264365.1 Solirubrobacteraceae bacterium | reverse complement strand
TCGCGCGTCGAGGCCGCCGGCCGCGCGCGCGACCTCGGGATCGCGCTCGCCGGCTAGCGCCCCGGCAGCTCGCGCGTGACCAGGCCCTCGGCGACGGCCCAATCGATCGTGCGGGCGAACGTCTCCGGAAGCGGCGTGTAGCCGAGCCCCAGCTCGCGCGTGGCGAGCGAGCCGTCGTAGCGGTGGCCGTGCAGGATCGTGCGAACGCGCGCGCGGCACAGCGAGCTCGTGCGCCCGCGGGCGCGCGCGGCGCCCTCCGCCAGCGCGGCGACGGTGCGCGCGACGCCGGGCGGCACGAGCCGCACCTTCTCGCGCACCCCGGAGAGCTCGGCGACCAGCTCGAGCGCCTGCGGCGACGGGACCGTCGCGCCGTTGAGCACGTAGCGCGCGCCGGGCCGCCCGCGCTCGGCCGCGAGCCGGTGCGCCTCGGCCACGTCGGCGACGTCGACCACGCTCACGGGCACGTCGACGAACGCCGGCAGCTTGCCGTTGAGGTAGTCGATGATCAGCTTGCCGTTGCCGGAGGCGCGGCCCGGGCCCTGGACCGACGACGGGTTCAAGGTCACGACCTCGACCCCGAGCCGCTCGCCCGCCGCGAAGGCGGCCAGCTCGCCCTCGTGCTTGGAGCGGTCGTAGACCGACAGGTAGGAGCCGCGGTGCGCGGTCTCCTCCGTGCCGACCGTGCCCTGCGGCTCGCCGAGCGACGCTGCGGACGAGGTCATCACCACGCGCCGCACGCCCGCGCGCGCGGCCGCGCGCAGGACCGCCTCGGTGCCCTCGACGTTGACGCGCATCAGCCAGCCGGGATCGTCGGGGCAGTGGGTGTTGACGCCGGCCACGTGGTGGACGACGTCGCAGCCGGCCATGCCGGCCGCGAGCCGGTCCTCGTCGAGCACGTGGCCGTCGAACGGGTCCGCGCCGCGGTCCGCGACCTTCTGCGCCGCGACGGGTGAGCGCGCCAGCGCGCGCACGGCGTCGCCGGTCTCGATCAGCCGCTCGCAGAGCGCCCCGCCGATGAAGCCGCTGCCGCCGGTGAGGAAGACCTGCGCCATCAGGCGGGCGAGCGCGCCTGCAGCCGCTCGGCGCGCTTGTCCGGGGTCGTGTCCGCGCCCTGGGAGGCGAGGAACGCCCGGACCTGCTCCATCACCTCGGCGCGGTGCTGCGAGGGGTCCACATGGATGGCCGGACCGAAGGCGACCGCCACCTCGCGCCGGCTGAAGCCCGGCGCGCGACGCATCCAGCCGCGCCCGACCGGCATCGTCGCGTGGGTTCCCGCGACGTGCACGGGCACGATCGGGAGGCCGCGCTCGGCCGCGAGCAGGGCGGCGCCCGCGCGCAGGCGCCCGACCGTGCCGTCGCGCGAGCGCGTGCCCTCGGCGTAGATCACGAGGCTCCACCCGCCGTCGAGCAGCTCCTCGAGCACCGACGCCCCGTTGGCGCCGGCCTCGTTGCGCTCGACGGGCACGGTGCTGAAGGCCAACGACACGGCGTGCGCCAGCATCGCGCTGCCGTAGAAGTAGTCGGCCGCGGCCGCGACGGCGGTGCGCCGCCGCCAGCGCCACGGCAGCGCGCGCAGCAACAGCGGCGTGTCCATGTGGCTCGCGTGGTTGGCGACGAACAGCACCGGGCCCTGCAGCCCCTCGAGGTGCTCGTGCCCGCGGACGCTGCGCGTGGCGTAGAGCGCGATCAACGGCCGGAACACGGCGCTCAGCAGCAGCTCGCGCGTGGCGACCGCCGGCGCGCTGCGCGCCCAGGCCACGTCGCTGGTCACACGATCTTCCCCGGGTTGAGGTTGCGGCCGGGGTCGACGCCGTCGAACAGCACGCGCAGCATCGCGGTGCCGGGCGCCGAGAGGTCCTGCTCGAGCCACTCGGCGTGCTCGGTTCCGACCGCGTGGTGGTGGGAGAGGGTGGCGCCGTTGTCGACGAATGCCTGCTGGATCGCCGACTTCACGCGCGTGTACTGGTCGAGCGGCTCGCCGCCCGGCCGCGGCTCGAAGGCGAACGTGAAGTACAGGCACGCGCCCGCGTGGTAGGAGTGCGACAGGTGGCACATGATGTAGCCCTGCACGCGCAGCTCGGCGAAGGCCTCGCGCGCGGCGGCCATCACCGCGTCGTAGAGCGGCTTCAGCGCGCTCCAGGGCGCTGCCGTCTCCGACACGTCTGCGAGCGTCCCGCGGTCGAGCAGGAAGTCGCGGATGTACGGGGTGTCGAACTTCTTCTGGTCGTAGAGCTCGCCCGGCGAGGCGCCGATGCACACGCCGCCGTGGCGGCTGACGATCTTCCCCGTCAGCTTGCGCTGGGCGGCGACGTGGCGCTCGGTGCCCTCGTAGCCGATGAACGAGAGGCACATCTCGCCGACGTCGAACCCGCGCCGGCGTGACAGGTAGGTCTTCAGCGCCGCGGACTTGAGCCTGTCGAGCACCGTCGGGTCCTTGCGCGTGACGAACGAGAAGCGGGTCTCGTACGCGTCGGAGACGCGCGTCACCGAAGGGCTCGCCTCGCTCGCCGCGATGTCGCGCATCGCCGTCAGCGCCTCGTCCCAGCCCGGGAACAGGTAGCCGAGGATGATCCGCTCGGCCGGCAGGCGCCGGACGTGCACGGTCGCCTCGGTGATGACGCCCAGGCGGCCCTCGCTGCCGAGCACCATCTCGCGCACACTCGGCCCAGTCGAGGTCGCGGGGACGGGGCGCGTGGCGAGCACGCCCGCCGGTGTGACGACGCGCACCGCCCGCGTGAGCTCGGCGATGTCGCCGTAGCGGTCGGATTGCATCCCCGACGAGCGCGTGGCGATCCAGCCGCCGAGCGTGGAGTGCGTGAAGGAGTCCGGGAAGTGCCCGAGCGTCCATCCGCGCTCGCCGAGCTGGCGCTCGAGGTCCGGCCCGAGCGCGCCGGCCTGCACGCGGGCGAGCCGCGAGACGGGGTCGATGTCGAGCACGCTCGCGAGCCGCGACAGGTCCAGCGAGACGACCGGCCGCGACTCGCCGGCCGGCGGCTCGAGGCTGCCGGAGATGCTGCTGCCGCCGCCGAACGGGATCAGCACCGCGTCGGCCTCCAGCACCGCCCGCACGACCGCCTCGACGCCGGCCTCGTCGGCGGGCCGGACGACCGCGTCGGGCAGCCGCCCGAGCTCGCCCCGGCGCTGGCGCACGAGGTCGCGCAGGCTCTTGCCGCGCGCATGGGCGACACGGTCGTGAGCGGAGGTGGACACGTCGGCGGCGCGCTCGAGTGCCGCCCTCAGCGCGTCCGGCAGGTCCGGGTCCGGCACCTGCAGGCGCTCGAACGGCGGTGCGGAGACGCCCGCGCTCGTGACGTCGACGCCGAGCGCGTCGCGCAGGAACGGCGCCAGCGCCGGCTTGTCCTCGTGCGTGAACTCGACGCTCTCCTCGCCCCAGCCCCACCACTTCATCGCGGGCCGGGGCCGCTGCGCGCTCGCGCGGGATGTCGTGGCGGTCATGGCCGCATCATGAGGGGTCGTACCCGCCTCGCGCGTGCAGCCTGCAGCGGCGGGGCCGGGAGGTCGCCCTCCCGGCCCGCGGCTGGCACTACGTCACCCGCCGAAGTGCATCTGCCGGCAGTCAGTCCGCAAAGCCCCCTCCCCAGGGCAGCTCCCGAACGCTGGGTGAGGATAGTCACCCATTCGCGCCAGGCAAGACTCAGGCACCCCTCATGTCAGATTGCCGTCGCGAGCGGTACAACGTTGGCATGGATGCAGCCGTCGGCACCGATCGCATCTCGTGGTTCCCGGTCCCCGAGGAATCCGAGCTCCCCGAGGACCTGCAGGGGCTCTTCCGCGCCGCGCGCGAGCGGATCGGCTTCGTGCCCAATGTGTTCCGCACCTACGCGTACCGGCCGGAACGGCTGTCGGCCTGGTTCACGCACTTCCGGCTGCTGCACGAGGAGACGCCCGGCCTCAGCGCGGCCGAGCGCGAGATGATCGCCGTCGTGGTCTCAATGGCCAACGGCTGCCTGTACTGCCTCGTCGCGCACGGCGCCGCGCTGCGCGAGGCCTGGGGCGATCCGGTGATGGCCGACCGGATCACGCTCGACTGGCGCCGCGCCGACGGCCTCAGCGAGCGCCAGCGGGCGATCTGCGCGTTCGCGGAGCAGCTCACGCTGCGGCCGGTCGAGAGCACCGAGGCCGACCTCGAGGGCCTGCGCGCGGCGGGCCTCTCCGAGCACGACGCCTGGGACGTGATCGAGGTCGCCGCGATGTACAACTTCACCAACCGCCTGGCGCTCGCGACGGGGCAGATCCCCAACCCGGAGTACCACGCGCTCGCGCGCTAGCCGGATCGTCGCCGGGGCGCGCGGATAGGCTGCCGCTCCGTGCGCATCCTCGTCCTCGGCGCCGGCGGCGTCGGGGCGGCCTTCGCCGCCATCGCCCGCCGCCGCGGCTTCTTCGACCACATGGTCCTCGCCGACCTCGATCCCGCCCGCGCGCAGGCCGCGGTCGCCGGGCTCGACGACGGCCGCTTCGCCTCCACCGCCATCGACGCGAGCGACCGCGCCGCGATCGCCGAGCTCGCCCGCGCCGAGCGCGCGGATGTGATCCTCAACGCGTGCGACCCGCGGTTGAACCCGCCGATCTTCGAGGCCGCGCTCGAGGCCCGCTGCACCTACCTCGACATGGCGATGACGCTCTCGCGGCGGCATCCCGAACGGCCATACGAGCAGACCGCCGTGATGCTCGGCGACGAGCAGTTCGCGGCCGCGGAGCGGTGGGAGCAGGCCGGCCTGCTGGCGCTCGTCGGCATCGGCGTCGAGCCCGGGCTCTCCGACGTCTTCGCACGCTACGCCCAGGACCACCTGTTCTCCGCGATCGACGAGGTCGGGGTGCGCGACGGCGCCGACCTGGCGGTCGA
>DATFQI010000144.1:0-10692 GCA_035264365.1 Solirubrobacteraceae bacterium | reverse complement strand
GGCGCATCGCCTCCGGCAGTCGCCGGCGCACGCGCCATGTGGCGCCGCTGAACGCGAGGTTGGCCACCGTGGCGAAGCCGGTCTCGTCCTCGCGCAGTGCCAGCAGGAGGTGCGCGATCCGGTCGGCGGAGGGAAGCGAGGGGTCCTCGACGCGCACGCACCAGCAGTGCGCGCGGCGCCCACCCGGGCGCACGAGCAGCGCGCCCGCCTCCCCCACCAGCCACACGCCGAGCCGGGCGCGCTCGAGCACGAGCCCGGTGCGCGTGTGCAACTCGCGCGCCTCGTGGCCGAGGAGGTCGCCGAGCAGGCCGAGCGCGGTCGCCTCCGCCGCCTCGTCGCGGCGGCGGCGCGGGCGCACGACCTTGGCGCCGCGATTGGCGTGCAGCTCCGGGATCCCCCACGCGTGCGCGAGCGAGAGCGCGGCGACCGGCGCCAGGCCCGGCTCCACGCCCACGAGGATCCCCGCCGTGGCGACGAACGGCACGCTGTAGGCGGCGGTGCTGAGCGTCCACAGCCGCTCGCGGGCGCGCAGCGCGCCGGCGTCGACGGGCCGCCGCCAGGCGACCGCGGAGCGCTCGGGCAGGCCGGCGCCGGGCTCCGCCGGGGCGGCGCCGCCGCCCGACCCGGCGCCGCCGGCGGCGGAGGCGCCGTGCGCGGTCATCAGCCGCCGGCGATCGGGCGCCGCAGGATCACGAGCGGCGCGTCGGCGGGCAGCGCCGTCACCTGGCGCGCCTGCCCCTCGCCCTCGCTCACCACGGCGTAGTAACCGGCCTCGAGCTGCTCGCGGAACGCGGCGGACGCGGCGGCGAACGCGGCGTCGTCGGCGCCGGTCCACTCCGCGAGCGTCGTGTGGCCGGTGCGGTCCATCCGTACGAGGCGTGCCATGCCCCAACTCTACGCCGCTCGGCCCTGCGCGGCCCAGGCCGCGACCGCCTCCGCGCCAAGCGGCGGGCTGATCGCGAAGCCCTGGGCCAGGTGGCAGCCGAGCGCGCGCAGCTCGGCCATCGCCGCCTCGCTCTCGACGCCCTCCGCCACGACCTCCATCCCGAGGTGGCGGGCGAGGTCGACCGTCGAGCGGACGATGGCGCGGTCGGAGGCCTCGGAGTCCATCTCCATCACGAACGAGCGGTCGATCTTGATCGCGCTGACGGGGAGCTGCTTGAGGTAGGCGAGCGACGAGAAGCCGGTCCCGAAGTCGTCGACCGAGAGCCGGATGCCGAGCGACGTGAGCTCCTCGAGCACGGCCAGCGAGCCCTCCGCGTCGACCATCCCGACCGTCTCGGTGATCTCGAGCTCGAGCTGGGCACCGTCGTGGCCCTCGAGCAGGATCGCCAGGTCGCGCGGCAGCTCGGGCGTGATCGAGCGCACCGAGAGGTTGACCGCCACGCGCAGGTCGAGGCCGGCGGCGCGCCAGCGGTCGGCCTGGGAGAGCGCGGCCTGGATCACCCACAGCGTCAGTCGCCGGATCACGCCGGTGTGCTCGGCGGGCTCGATGAACGCCTCGGGCGAGAGCTCGCCGCGCTCCGGATGCGGCCAGCGCACGAGCGCCTCGACCGCGCGCAGCCGGCCGGTGGCCAGCTCGATCTGCGGCTGGAAGACGAGCCGGAGCTCGCCGGCGTCGATCGCGCGGCCGAGCTCGGAGACGAGCGTGAGCCGCTCCACCCCGTGCTCGTCGAACGTCTCGGAGTAGACGACCGTGGCTTGCCGCGAGCCCTTGGCGCGCGAGAGCGCGACGTCGGCGTGGCGCAGCAGCGCGTCGAAGACCACCCCGTGCTCGGGGTGGCAGGCGACCCCGGCCGCCGCGGCGACGTCGAGCTCGACGCCGCGGATCATCACCGGCACGGCGAGCGACGCCAGCGCGCGCTCGGCGACCGCGACGCACTCCTCCACCCCGCCCACGCGCCCGAGGATCAGGGCGAACTCGTCGCCGCCCAGCCGCGCCGCGACGTCGCGGTCGCCGGCGACCTCCGAGAGCCGGCGGGCGACCTCGGCCAGCACGAGGTCGCCGCGGCGGTGGCCGAGCGTCTCGTTGATCTCCTTGAAGCGATCGAGCCCGATCATCAGCACGCCGACCTGCCAGCCCTGGCGCGCGGCGCGGTGCAGCGAGCGCTCCAGCACGCGCGCGACGTCCTCGCGGTTGGAGAGCCCGGTCACGCGGTCGTGGCGCGCCTCGTGCTCGTTGATCACTGCCTGGCGGCTGCCGAGCTGGATCGCCACCAGCGGGATCCCGATCAGCGGCAGCAGCCACAGGCTGTAGTCGGCGGCGACCAGGATCCCGGGGACGAGCGCGACGAGCACGATCGTCCACCAGGCGTTCAGCAGCAGGTCGCCGCGGATCATCAGCCACGGGCTGACCCCGCGCGAGAGCGCCGGCGGCGTGCTCGCCAGCGCGGTGTTGAGCGCGAGGAACACGGCCGCCGTGACGATCAGCGCCGGGACGTATTCGAGCTCGAGGTACTGCAGGCCGTTCTCGTCGGGCAGGTCGCCCGCGATCGCGACGAGCAGCCCGCCCGCGACCGCCCAGCAGATCGTGTACTGGGCGACGTTGAAGGCGAGCCGCTCGAGCGGGCGGCGGCGGACCGCCTCGGCGATCGCGAGCGCGAGCGCGTGAACGATCACGACCGCCGCGACGCCGTCGGTGAGCAGCAGCGCGAACGCGAACGTGGTCGAGAAGGAGACCTCCCCGTCCCCGTCGGGGATCTCGACGGGGAACAGCTCGGCGACGAGGATCGCCGCGGCGAGGAGCAGGAGCAGGCCGTCGACGTCGTCGATCAGCTCCTGCGCGCCGCCGATCGCGATGGCGACCAGCAGCGCGAGGCCGGTGAGCGAGACGACCGCAACGAACGGGCGGTGGGACGACGGGGCCACGTGGTGGACAATCTCACCACTTCTTCGGTGCGCCGAGCATCAGGGCGCGCACGAAGCGATGGAAGCCGGTCTTCATCTCCACCTCCCCGCATGTCCTGACGCTGACCAAGGGCATGCACCCCTGATCGACATCAGGACGCGGGACTTTAGGCCCGGCTAAAGCTCTAGTTGCCGGCGGATCAGCCGGTTGACCTCGCCGCCGTCGGCGCGGCCGCGGGTCGCCTTCATGATCGGGCCCACGAGCGCGCCCATCGCCTTCTGGTTGCCGCCCTTTATGCGCTCGACGACGTCCGGGTTGTCGGCGATCACCTGGGCGACGACGCCCGCCAGCTCGCCGTCGTCGGCCATCGCGCTGAGGCCCTCGCGCTCGATGATCGCTTGCGCGTCCCCGCCCTCCCGGGCGAGGATCTCGAGCACCTTGCGGGCGTTGCCCGGGGTGGTCCCGCGCTCCTCGACGAGCCGCGCCAGCGCGGCGATCGCCTGCGCGGAGACGGGCGTCGCGACCGGGTCGGCGCCGTCGACGCGGCTGCGCAGCTCCATTACCAGGTTGGCCACCGGCCGTGTGGGAAGTGGTGCGGCAGCGGTCGCCGCCTCCTCGAAGAAGTCGCCCCAGTCGGGCTCGAATGCGAACAGCCGCGCCGTGTCCTCCTGGATGTCCCAGTCGCTCGCGTAGCGCTCGGCGCGCGCGGCCGGCAGCTCGGGCAGCGCCGCCCGGGCCTCGAGCCGCATCTCCTCGGTCGGCACCACGGGGACGAGGTCGGGCTCGGGGAAGTAGCGGTAGTCGTGCGCCTCCTCCTTGGAGCGCAGCGTGTCCAGCCGCCCGGTGCCCGGGTCGAAGTGCAGCGTCTCCTGGACGACGCGGTCGCCGCCCTCCAGCACCGCCACCTGGCGCTTGATCTCCGCGTTGATGCCCTGCATCAGGAAGCGGAACGAGTTCATGTTCTTGAGCTCGGTCTTCGTGCCGAGCACAGAGTCACCGCGGCGTCTCACCGACACGTTGGCGTCGGCGCGCAGCGAGCCCTCCTCCATGTTCACGTCGCTGACGCCGAGCTGGCGCAGCGTGACGCGCAGGAGGTTCAGCCAGTCGCGCGCCTCCTCGGCGGAGTGGATGTCGGGCTCCGTGACGATCTCCGCCAGCGGCGTGCCGCCGCGGTTGTAGTCGACGACGCTCGCCTCGGAGCCGTGGATGCGGCCCGACTCGCCGAGGTGCACGAGCTTCGCCGCGTCCTCCTCGAGGTGGATCCGGTTCAGCCGCACGTCGCCCAGCGAGCCGCCGCGGCAGAGGGGCGTGTCGTACTGGGAGATCTGGTAGTTCTTGGCCTGGTCGGGATAGAAGTAGTTCTTGCGCGCGAAGATCGAGCGCGGGGCGATCTCGCAGCCGAACGCCTCCCCCATCAGCAGCCCGTAGTGGATCGCGCGGGCGTTGACCACCGGCAGCGAGCCGGGCAGGCCGAGGCAGACCGGGCAGGTGCGGGTGTTGGGCTCCTCGCCGAAGCTCAGCTCGCAGCCGCAGAACATCTTCGTGTTCGTCTTGAGCTGGACGTGGATCTCCAGCCCGATCACGGGCTCCCAATCCTCGACGCTCATGCCTGCCTCGCCTTCGAGCCGTCGAAGCCGATCGCCTGCTCGAGCGCGTGCGCGGCGTCGAGGATGCGGTTCTCGCTGAACGCGGGGCCGGCGAGCTGGAAGCCGGTCGGCAGGCCGTCGGCGAGCCCGTTGGGGATCGAGATCGCCGGAATCCCGGCGAGGCTCATCGGGACGGCGCAGAAGTCGTTGAGGTACATCGCCAGCGGATCGTCGAGCTTGGCGCCGAGCTCGAACGCGACGGTGGGGCTGGTCGGGGTGGCGATGAAGTCGAACGAGTCCCACGCCGTGCGGAAGTCCTCCGCGATCCGCGTGCGCACCTTCTGCGCACGGCCGTAGTAGGCGTCGTAGTAACCCGACGACAGCGCGTAGGTGCCGATCATGATGCGGCGCTTGACCTCCGGGCCGAAGCCCGCCTCGCGCGTGGCGGTGTACATGTGCAGCAGGTCGCCGTCGGCGCCGGCGCGCAGGCCGTAGCGGACGCCGTCGTAGCGCGCGAGGTTCGAGGACGCTTCGGCCGGAGCGAGGATGTAGTAGGCGGCGAGCGCGTGCGGCGCGTGCGGGAGCTTGGTCGGCTCGACCGTCGCGCCGAGCTCCTTCGCCAGCTCGAGCGTGGCCTCGAACGCCTTCTGCACGCCGGGCTCGATCCCCTCGCCGGTGAGCTCCTCCGGCACGCCGATGCGGATCCCCTGCAGGTCGGTGGCGCTCGGGGTGCCGATCGGCTCGGGCAGGCCGAGCGAGGTCGAGTCGCGCGGGTCCTTGCCGACCATCGCGCCGAGCAGCAGCGCAGTGTCGGTGACGTCGCGCGCGAACGGGCCGCACTGGTCCAGCGAGGAGGCGAAGGCGATCATCCCGAAGCGCGAGACCGCCCCGTAGGTGGGCTTCATGCCGACGATCCCGCACAGTGCGGCGGGCTGGCGGATCGAGCCGCCGGTGTCGGTGCCGATCGCCCACGGGGCGTTGCCCGCGGCGACGGCGGCGGCCGAGCCGCCCGACGAGCCGCCGGGCACGCGCGTGCGGTCCCACGGGTTCAGCGTCGGGCCGTAGGCCGAGTGCTCCGTCGAGGAGCCCATCGCGAACTCGTCCTGGTTGGTCTTGCCGAGGATCGGCGCGCCGGCGCCGGTGATGCGCTCGACCGCGGTCGCGGTGTACGGCGGCCGGTAGTCCTCGAGGATCTTCGAGCCGGCCTGGCTCGGGATCCCCTCCGTGGCGAACAGGTCCTTGACGGCGACGGGCACGCCGGCCAGCGGCGCGCGTTCCTCGACCGCGGGCGCCTCGGGCCTCGCGACCCAGGTGTAGGAGTTGTTCTCGTCGGCGGCCGCGCGCTCGCGGTAGGCGCTCCAGACGGCCTCCGAGGTGACCTCGCCGCGGCGGATCGCGTCGATCGCCTGCGCGGCGGTCAGCTCGAGCAGCTCGCTCATCCGCCGCCCCCGGCGCCCGGGCTCGGCACGCGGAAGCCGCCCTGGGCGACGTCCGGCGCGGCGGCCAGCGCGACCTCCTGGGGCAGCGACGGCGCGGGCTCGTCGGCGCGCAGCGCGTTCTCGACCGCCACGACGTGCGACGTCGGCTCGACGTCCTCGAGGTCGCCGAGCTCGTTGATCGTCTCGACCCAGTCGAAGACCTTCGAGAGCTCGTCGGAGAAGCGCTCGACCTCGTCCTCGCTCAGCTCGAGGCGGGCGAGGCGGGCGACGTGCAGCACCTGGTCGCGGCTCAGGGACATGCGGTGGATCTTAGGAGCGCGCCGGGGTCGGGCGCCGCTGCGGCTCGGGCGGCAGCGGGTCGGCCGGGCGCGGGCGCTCGTCGCTGAGCGACAGCCAGGACCCGAGGAAGACGCCGAGGCTCGCCAGCAGCCCGACGTACGCACCGGCCTCGACGCTGATCAGCTCGTTCGGCCCCGGCTGGTTGATGATCCGGTAGGCGAGCAGGAGCGTCCCGGCCAGCGCGAGCGTCGTCGTGATCACGCCGAGCGCGACCGGCAGCGCGGGTCCGCGGCCGAGCACCTCGCTGAGCGCGAGCGCGATCCCGAGCAGCGCGACGACCGCGAGCAGGACGTCGACGACCGAGAACGCGCCCCACGCGTCGACGCCGCGCGTCTGCCCGTCCGCGGCGCCGAACAGGATCTCGTTGGTGACCGAGTACCAGTTCAGGAACATCGCGGCGAGCAGGACGACGCCCGCGCCGCCCGCGACGAGCTCGCCGGCCCGGACGCGCCTCATGCCGCCTGCGCCTTGGCCGCCAGCAGCGTGTTGCGCAGCAGCATCGCGATCGTCATCGGGCCGACCCCGCCCGGCACCGGCGTGATCAGCGCCGCCCGCTCGGCCGCCTCGGCGTAGGCGACATCGCCGACGAGGCCGGCGTCGGTGCGGTTGATGCCGACGTCGATGACGGTCGCGCCCTCCTTGACCCAGTCGCCGCGCACGAACTCGGCGCGGCCCACGGCGGCGACGAGCACGTCGGCGCGGCGGCAGACCGCGGGAAGGTCACGGGTGCGCGAGTGGCAGGTCGTGACGGTGGCGTTGGCGGCCAGCAGCAGCGCGGAGATCGGCTTGCCGACGAGGTCGGACCGGCCGACGACGACGGCCTCGGCGCCCTCGAGCGCGACCTCGTGGCGGCGCAGCATCTCCATCACGCCCGCGGGCGTGCACGGGCGCAGGCCCGGGCGGCCCTTCGCGAGCAGCCCGGCGGAGATCGGCGTGAGGCCGTCCACGTCCTTGGCGGGGTCGATCAGCTCGGTCAGCGCGGAGCCGTCGACCTGCGGCGGGGTCGGGAGCTGCAGCAGGATGCCCGACACGGCCGGGTCGTCGTTGAGGCGTTGCAGCAGCCGCGAGACCTCCTCGTGGCTCGTGTCGTGCGCCAGGCGATGGTCGAAGCCCTCGATGCCGGCCTCGGCCGAGGCCTTCTGCTTGCCGTTGATGTAGACGGCCGAGGCGGGGTCGTCGCCGACCAGGACGGTCGCGAGCCCCGGCGCCGGGTGGCCCTGCGCCACCCACGCCGCGACGTCCGCGCGCACCTCCGCGCGGACCGCCTGCGAGATCGCCTTGCCGTCGATGACCTGGGCCGTCATTGCGGGCGAGCAGGCTATCGAGCGGGACGGAGGGCGGTGAAGGTCACCGCGCACGCTGCGGCGAGCAGCAGGTACGGCACGCGGTCGGTGGTCGCCTCCGCCAGCCGCGCGCTCCCCGCCGATCCGGTGGTCTGCCCGAGCGCCCAGGCGACGTTGACGAACGCGAAGGCGATCGCCTGCTCGATCCCGTGACGCTCGGCGCCGTCGGACAGCGTCGCGATCGCGGGCGACCAGATGATCCCGATAGCGGGTGCCGCCAGCACGATCAGCACGGCGAGCTGCCAGGCGGCCGACGGCCACGGCAGCAGCGCCATCATCACGGCCCCGGCGGCGAGCCCCGCGCGGACAGGTGCGCGGCGCCCGCGGCGGTCGGAGATGCGCCCGACGACCGGCGCGACGATCGCCTCCAGGCCGGCGGCGACGAGGAAGCAGCCCGCGATCACCGCGGCGCTCGCCCCGAGCGCGTCCATCCGCAGCGGCGCGAGCACGTTGAGCGTGCCGAACAGCAGGCCCGGCACGCACATCAGCCAGATCCCGAGCTGCACGCTGCGGTCGCGCAGGGCCTCCAGCAGCATCGCGAGCCGCGGCGGCGGCGCGGGCCGGCGTGCCGGCGTCCGCAGCGTCCACACGATCAGCCCGACCGCGACCACGCCGACCCCGGAGAACACCGGCTCGGGGCCGACCGCGTCGGCGAGCGCCCCGAGCACCGGCCCGAACAGCGAGCCCACGATCGCGGCCCCCATCGCCGATCCGATCAGCTCACCGCGGCGTTCGCGCGGGGACTCGCCGATCAGCCAGCCGAAGGCGCCCGCCCACGTCATCGCGCCGCCGACGCCCTGCACGAAGCGCGCGACGTCGAGCACGACCACGCTCGTGCCGAACGCGAACGCCACGCTCGAGACGCCCATGAT
Source organism: Solirubrobacteraceae bacterium (assembly GCA_035264365.1). Taxonomy (GTDB): domain Bacteria; phylum Actinomycetota; class Thermoleophilia; order Solirubrobacterales; family Solirubrobacteraceae; genus DATFQI01. The sequence goes on along the minus strand of DATFQI010000144.1, from coordinate 2,265 downwards.
CGAGAGCCCGAGCAGCGTCGTCGGGCGCACGCCCGCGCGCGCGGCCAGCCAGCCGCCGGGCAGCGAGCCGAGGAACGTCCCGGCCGGATAGGCGGCCGAGAGGATGCCCGCGGCCGACTTGGAGATCCCGAGGTCGTCGACGTAGTGCGGCAGCAGCGGCGTGATCGCGGCGTAGAACGCCGTGTCGACGAAGACGACGGCGGAGGCGAGCAGCAGCAGGCGGCGCACGGCCGCTGGATGCTAGGGCTACGAGCGCCGCGCGAGGCGGATCACGGCGGCCCAGGCGAGCACCACCGTGGCGACCGCGAAGATCGGCGGTCCGACCGGCAGGTCGAACTCCGTGGCGCCGATCCCCCAGGCGATCACGAACCAGAGCACGAAGCCGCAGTAGAGGAAGAAGACGATGCCTGCGAGCCTGCGCACGGCGCTTCCTTCTGCGCGGCGGCCGCCCGTCCTGCCCTTCACCAGAGCGTTGCACGGAAGCCTGCAGCGACCTCCGCCTCGAGCTCGAGCAGGTGCCGCTTGCGCTCGAGCCCGCCGCCGTACCCGGTGAGCGACCCGTCGGCGCCGATCACGCGGTGACACGGAACGACGATCGAGATCGGATTGCGGCCGTTGGCGAGGCCGACGGCGCGCACCTTGCGCGGGTCGCCGAGCTCGAGCGCGAGCGCGCCGTAGGTGGAGGTCTCCCCGTACGGGATGCCGAGCAGCAGGTCCCAGACGGCGCGCTGGAAGTCGGTCCCGGCCGGGCGCAGCAGGAGCTCGAACTGCGTGCGCTCGCCGGCGAAGTACTCGGCCAGCTGGCGGGCGGGCTCGGCGAGCACGCCCGGATCGCGCACCCACGCCGAGTCGAGGTGGAACGGCGACATGTAGAGCCGGGTCAGCGCGCCGTCCTCGGCGGTGATCAGCAGTGGCCCGATCGGGCTCTCGACGATGTCGTAGGCGGTCGTGCTCATGCGAGGCTCCAGAGGTGCTGGACGGCGTAGGAGCGCCAGGGCCGCCAGGCCTCGGCGCGGCGGATCAGCTGCGCGGGGTCGGCGATCCGGGCGAAGCCGCGCCGGACGCCGAGGTCGGTCTCGAGCAGCACGTCGGCGTCGCCGCAGCGCATCGCGACGTAGTCGGCGGTCCACGGGCCGATCCCCTTCAGCGCGAGGAACGCCGCGCGGTCGCGGGGGTCCAGGCCGCCGGCGAAGGCGGCGCCCATCGCGGTGAGCGCGCGGCCGCGGGAGCGCGGCATCGGCAGCGCGTCGGGGTCGAGCGCCGCGAGCGCGTGCGGCTCGGGGAACAGGTGGGTGACGGCGCCGGACGGCTCGGGCAGCGGCCCCCCGCACGTCCGGGTGAGCCGCCCCGCCTGCGTGCGCGCCGCGGCGACGCTGACCTGCTGGCCGAGCACGGCCCGGACCGCGATCTCGGCCGGGTCGACGCAGCCGGGGACGCGGCGGCCGGGCGCCGCCGCGACGAGCTCCGCCAGCAGCGGGTCGGCGCCGAGCGCGGCGTCGACGGTCGCGGGGTCGGCGTCGGCATCCAGCAGCGTGCGGCACAGCTCGCCGGCCGCGTCCGCGTCGCGCGGGTCGCCGCGCACGAGCCGCCAGCGCGGCCGCTCGGCGCCGAGCTCGAGCGCGATCACGCCCGGCCCGTGCGGCAGCCGGACGCTGCGGCGGTAGGTCGTCCCGTCGACCTCCTCCACCCCGGGCACCGCGCGGGCGGCGAAGAACGCCAGCAGAGAGGGGACGTGCAGGGGGAGCGCGGCGGGCAGGTCCATGTACGCGTTCAACGCGCCCGAGCCCCCGTTCGTGAGCCGAACCTGCAGTTGTTCGGGCTGAGGCCGAACAACTGCGGACTCAGCGCTTGCGGATCGGCGCGAAGTCGGCCATCAGCTTGCGCTCGCGGCCGTCCTCGGCGAAACGGATGACGACGATCCCGCCGGGCTCGGTGCCGATCACGACGCCCTCGCCGAGCGAGGCGTGCACGACGTCGTCGCCCGTGTGGAAGACCGCGCCCGCGGGGTCGGAGCGGGTCGCCTCGGCGGAGGCCGCGGCGGCGCCGGCCCACGAGGCGATCCGGCCCGTCGGCAGGCCCGCGCGCTCGCGCTCGGGCTGGTCGGTCAGCTCGCGCGGGATCTCCTCGAGGAAGCGCGAGCGCGTGCCGAAGGACTGCGCGCCGCCGAACGAGTTGCGCCGGCGGGCGTAGGTGAGCGTCAGGTCGCGCATCGCACGGGTGATGCCGACGTAGGCGAGCCGGCGCTCCTCCTCCAGCGAGCCCTCG
>DATFQI010000143.1:0-10265 GCA_035264365.1 Solirubrobacteraceae bacterium | reverse complement strand
GCCGTGCAGCTCGTGGCGCAGGCGGAACGCGAGCAGCGCCGTGAGCGCGCCGTTGGAGACCACCGTGCCGAGCACCACGCCCTCGATCCCGATCGGGTACAGCGCCAGCGAGACGGCGACGTTGACCACCAGCGAGCCGAGCGCGAGCGTCGTCGGCAGCCACGGCCTCTGCAGCGAGAAGAACGTGCGCGTGAGGAGCAGGTTCCAGCCCGACAGCGGCAGCGAGATCGCGAACACCGCGAGCGCGGTCGTCACGAGGTCGGTCGACTGTGCGTCGAACTCGCCGCGCTGGTAGAGGACCTCGACGATCGGCCGCGCGAGCACGATCGTCGCCGCGGCCGCGGGCACGAGCAGCAGCGCGATCTGGCGCATCCCGATCCCGAGCACGACGCGCATCTGGTCGTGCTCGCGCCGGGAGGCGAGCCGGCTCAGCTGCGGGAACACGACCGTCGCCACCGCCACGGAGAACATCCCCTGGGGCAGCATGTAGACGCGGAAGGCCTTGTCGATCGCGGCCGGCGCCTGGTCGGAGACGAGCGAGCCGATCATCGAGTTCAGCACCAGGTCGATATTGATCAGCCCGAGCCCGACGGAGACCGGGAGCATCAGCACGAGCACGCGGCGGACGAGCGGGTCGTCGCGGCGCGGCCAGCGGAAGCGCCAGATCGGGAAGCCGAGCTTGCGCAGCTGCGGCAGCGTCATCAACAGCTGCACGAGCGTGCCGGCGACGACGCCGATCGCGTACGCGTAGATCCGGTCGTCGCCCTCGAACAGCGGGGTCAGGGTGACGAGCCCGGCGATGATCACGACGTTCCAGACGAGCGGCGCGATCGCCGGGATCGTGAACTGGTCGTGGGCGTTGAGGATCCCGACCGTGAGCCCGTTGATGCCGAGCAGCACGATGATCGGGAACAGCACCTTCGAGAGGCCCACGGTGAGCGCGTCGAGCTCGTCGGTGAACTCGTCGCCGGTGAAGACCGGGATCACCACGGGGGCGAGCCAGATGAACAGCAGCGAGATCGCGCCCAGGACGACGAGCAGCAGACCCGCGAGCGCGGACGCGAGCTGGAGCGCCTCCTTGCGTCGCTTGTGCTCGAGCAGGTCGCTGAAGACGGGCACGAAGGCCGAGGACAGCGCCGCGTCGGCCACGAGCGCGCGGATCAGGTTCGGGATCTGGAAGGCGAGCGTGAACGCCGAGGCGGCGCCGGTCGTGCCGAAGTAGCTGGCGGCCACGATCTCGCGGATCAGTCCCGCGACGCGCGACAATCCCGTCGCGACCGAGAAGATCGCCGTGTTGAGCGCCATCCGGCGCCGCGGCGGGCCTTCGGCAGGCGGGTCGGGCGCATCGGACCGCTGGCGCTCGGATGGAGGATCGACGGACAAGCGGCGCGCTATAGTACGCGGCCGCCGCGGCCCTTCCGCGGCCTCTTTGCGTCATGGCCAACATCCCCTCACAGATCAAGCGCAACGCCCGGTCGCTCCGCGAGCGCCAGGAGAACCGGCACTACACGTCGTCGATCAAGACGTACTTCCGTCGCCTGACCGCCTCCGTCGAGGCCGGCAACGACGAGCAGGCCGATGCGGATCACCGCCACCTGGTCCAGCTGATCGACAAGGCCGTCAAGCGCGGCGCGCTGCACCGCAACACCGGCGCGCGCAAGAAGTCCCGCGCCGCCCGCGTGCGCCGCGGCGCCTAGCGCGCTTCCCGCTCAGCTCGCGGCAGCGATGACCGTCCGCACCGCGGCGGTGCTCAGCTCGCGGCCGCGATGACCGTCCGCACCGCGGCGGTGCTCTCCTCGAGCCCGCCGCCCCCGTGGCCGCGGCTCTCCGCCTCGAGGTCGGCCATCAGCACGAGCGCGCGCCGGTAGGCGTCGACGTCGCGGCGCTGCGCGTCGGCGATCAGCCGGTCGGCGGCGAAGCCGGGCATCCGCAGGCCCTTCTTGATCTGGGCGGGCGGCTGGCCGGCGGCGAGCGCCTCGGCGATGGCGAGCGCGTCGCGCAGCCGGCGGACCATGTTGTAGAGCAGGCCCGGGAGGCGCTCGCCTTGGCCGCGCAGCTCCATCAGGAGGCGCATCGCCGTCTTGCGATCGCCGGCCACCACGGCGTCCGCGAACGTCCAGACCTTGCGCTCGGCCGAGCTCGCGCAGGACTCCTGGACCTCCTCGACCCCGATCGACGTGCCGGGCCCGTGCTCGAGCGCGAGCTTCTCGAGCTCGCGCAGCAGGCGCTGCTGGCGGTCGCCGACCTGCGCGATCAGCGCGCGGGCGGCCTGGTTGTCGAGGTCGAGCTCGAGCTCCTTGGCGCGCGCGCTGAGCCAGCGCGGCAGCTCGCGCGGCTTGACCTGGCTCTCCTCGGCGATCGCGCCGTCCGCGGCCTTGACCGCCTTGACGAGGCTCTCGGGGACCTTGAAGCGGCCCTCCTCGCGCGCGAAGAACGCCACGGTGAGCGACTCGGGGTCCACGCCCGCCAGCGCCGCCGCGACCTGCTCGGCATCCGCGTCCTTCCAGCGCTCGACCCCGTCGGCGATCACGAACCGGCGGCCGATCGCGAAGGTCATCGCCGACAGCGCGTTGGTGACCGCCTCGGGCGTGCAGGCGTCGTTCTCGAAGACCTCCACCCCGGCCGTGCCGCTCTCGGCCTCCGCCATCGCGCGCAGGCGCGTGCGGCGCTCGGAGATGCGGCCGTGGTCGTCGCCGTGGATCAGATAGGCGGCCTTGAACGAGGGCACTGCGGCCGAGTCTAGAAGCGCGCACGGACCGTACGCTCACGCGCCCGTCTCCACCGTCATGCGGCCGTCGGCCACGCGGAGCACCACCGTGCCGTCGCGGTCCGTGCGGTACACGCGCGGCACGGCGCGCAGGGCGTCGAGCGTGCTGCGCGCCGGGTGGCCGTAGTCGTTGCCGGCGCCGACCTCGATCGCCGCCACCTGCGGCCGCAGCCGCTCCAGCACGTGCGGCAGGCCGGGGTCGGCGCTGCCGTGGTGGGAGACCTTCATCGCCTCAACCGGGCGCAGCGGCAGCGGCAGGATCGCGCCGCTCTCGGCGTCGGCCGACAGCCACAGGTCGAAGCTGCCGGAGGACACGATCGCGGCCACGCCGCGGGGATTGGGATCCTCGGCCGGCGGCGCGCCCGGCGGCCGCGGCGCCGGCGCCAGCAGCCGGACCGTCAGCGACCCCGCGCGCAGCACCTGCCCGGTGCGCGCGACGACGTGCCGGACCCCACGCGCGTCGGCCTCCGCGAGCAGGCGCCGGAAGTCGGGGTCGGCGGTGCCGTCGCCGTTCTCGAGCAGCAGGCGCACCGGGATCCGCGCCAGCACGCCGTGCAGCCCGCCCTGGTGGTCGCGCGACTGATGCGTCGCGACGACGAGATCCAGCCGCCGCACCCCGGCGGCGCGCAGCAGCCGGTGCACGGCCGCCTCGGGCGGCCCGCCGTCGAACAGCACGCTCGTCCCGTCGCCGTCCTGGATCAGCGTCGCGTCGCCCTGCCCGACGTCCAGGAAGGACACCACCACCTCGCCCGGCCCGGCGCGGAACGGCGGGTGCGCGTGGCGCCACGCGAGCACGGCCACGAGCACGACGCATCCGACGGCGGCCGCGACGGGGAGCGGGCGCGCGCGGCCGGGCGATCCGGCGCCGCGACCGAGCGGCCCGCCGCCGCGGCCCAGCGGTCTGCCCCCGCGCGTGAGCAGCCCGCCGAGGGCGAGTCCGGCCGGCGGCAGGCGCCGCTCGGCTGCGCGCACCGCCGCTGCCAGGGCGAGCGGCAGCGCGAACGCGGCGGCCAGGGAAACCGGCGATGCGAGCCGGACGGGCAGCGCCGCGTGCGGCAGGCCCGCGGCGACGCGGGCTACCGAGGTCAGGTAGGCGAGCAGCGGCCCGTCGAGCGCGTTCAGCGGCGCCGCCAGCGCCGGCGAGACCTGCGCCGCCGCGGCCGACAGCATCCCCAGCCACATGATCGGCGCCACGGCGGGCGCGGCGGCAAGGTTCGCGGGCAGCGAGACGAGCGAGAACGACTCGAAGTGCAGCGCCATCAGCGGCGCGGTGCCGGCGGTGGCGGCGATCGTGATCGCGGCGGCGTCGGCGACCGGGCCGGGGAGCCGGCGCGCGAGCAGCTCGCGCAGCGCGGGCGCCATCGCCATCAGCGCGACGACGGCCGCGAACGACAGCTGCCAGCCGGGCTCCATCGTGGCGAGCGGGTTCAGCGTCAGGGTGCCGGCCGCCGCGAGCCCGAGCGCGTACCAGCGCGAGGCGGGCCGCCCCGCGAGCGCCGCCACGAGCCCGGCCGCGCCCATCACGCCCGCTCGCTGGATCGAAGGCCCGCCCCCGGCCAGCGGAACGTACGCCGCCACCAGCAGAAGCGCGAGCGCCAGCCGTGCCCGCAGCGGCACGCCGGCCAGGCCCGCCGCGAACAGCACGAGGATCGCCAGCAGCATCACGTTCTGGCCGGACACCGCGAGCAGGTGGGCGAGGCCGGAGACCTGGAACTCGTCGCGCACGTGGTCGGAGAGGCGCTCGTCCTGCCCGAGCACCATCCCGCGCAAGAGCGCGGCATCCTCCTCGCGCAGGCCGCGGTCGAGCCCGCGCTCGGCGCGCCGGCGCACCGCGTCCAGTGCGCCCGCGACCCCGCTGCGCCGGCGGCCCGTGCGGCGGGCAGCGCGCGCGTCGATCGCCGCACCGGCCCCGCGCGGGCGCTGGTAGGCGTCGAAGAACCCGAGCGGCGCGACGCTCCCCTCGACCTCGAGGATCTCGCCCACGCCGGGCTCGCCACCCTCCGGCGCCTCGCCGGGCTCGCCACCGTCCGGCGCCTTGCCGGGGTCGCCGCCCTCCGGCGCCTTGCCGGGCTCGCCACCCGCCTTCGGCTCGCCGGAGACCTCCCCGCGCACGCGCAGCACCGCGCCCTCGCCGCGGAGCGGCCCGCCGGCCAGCCGCACGCGCGCGACGGCCGGGCCCGACCCGCGCCGGCGCAGCGGCTCCAAGAGCACGACCGTGCCGGCGAACGAGCTGCCGGCCGCCGCCGCGAGGCGCCCCGAGTCGACCACCCGCAGCCGTTCCTTGCCGATCGCGCCGCCGGCCAGTGCCGCGACCGCGCACGCGATCGCCACTCCCGCGCCCGGAACGAGGCCGGCGAGCATCGCCGGCGCCAACCCGCCGTCGGCAACACGGACGAGGGCACGCCCGGCGCCCAGCACGAGCACGGCGCAACCCGCCGCGAGCACCCCGGCCGCCCACAGCGGCGCCCGCGCGAGCAGCAGCCCGCCGACGAGCGCGAACAGCGCCGCGTGCCGCGGGTGGCCGAGCAGCGCGGCCGCGGCCGCCTCGACCGCCCGCGCGGCGCGGGTCACACGCGAACCTTGTCGCGGAGGGCGGCGAGCCGCGTCTCACCGATCCCGGGCACCTGGTCGAGCTCCTCGACCGACCCGAAGCCACCGTGCGCCTCGCGGTAGGCGACGATCTGCTGCGCGGTCGCGGGTCCGATGCCGTCGAGCTCGTCGAGCTGCTCGACCGTCGCGGTGTTCAGGTCCAGCGGGACGCCGGGCGCGACACTGCCGGCCGCCGCGACGGCGGCCCCGCCGCCCTTCGGCCGCAGCGGCACCAGCACCTGGCGGCCGTCCTGCAGCTCCGCGGCCAGATTGACGGCGCCCAGGTCGGCCCGCCGGCGGGCCCCACCCGCGCGCTCCACCGCGTCGGACACGCGAGCGCCCGCGCGCAGCCGGTAGACGCCCGGCTGCCGCACGGCCCCCGCGACGTGCACGACCAGCGCGCTCCCGCCTTCGTCCGCTCCCCGCACCTCAAGGGACGGCGCGCGCGGCGCGGCCGCCACGCCATCGTCGCGCCCCGCGTAGACGACCGCGAACACCGCCAGCGCGAGCAGCGCGAGGCCGCAGAGCAACAGCTGTCGCGGGGTGAGCTCGGGCATGCCGCCAAGCTAGGCGGCCTCCCGTCACGTGTCTGTCGCGCGCAGTGCCGGAAGTGCGACTTATCGCACGACGAAGTTCACGAGCTTCGCCGGCACCACGATCACCTTGACGACCTCGTGGCCGTCGATGTGCGCCTGGATCCGCTCCTGATCGCGCGCCATCGCCTCCAGCGCCTCGCGCGAGGCGTCCGCGGGCACCTGGATCCGCGCCCGCAGCTTGCCATTGACCTGCAGCACGACCTCGACGGTGTCGCGCTCGAGCATCGCCAGGTCCGCGGCCGGCCAGGGCTCCTCCCAGACGCGGTCGCCGGTGAGCATGTCGTAGACGTCCGCGCCCGTGTGCGGGGCGAACGGGAAGATCAATGACGCGGCCGTCGCGGTGGCGAAGTGCAGCGTCTGCGGGTGCACGGTTCCGCGGTAGCGGTAGGCGTCGTTGACCAGTTCCATCACCGCCGCGATCGCGGTGTTGAACGCGAAGCGGCCCGCCATGTCCTCGGTGACCTTGTCGATCGCCCAGTGCGCCTTGCGCATCAGCTCCAGGTCGTCGCCCTCGGGGCTGTCGAGCGGGCCCAGCGGCTCCTGCTTGCCGGTCGAGGCGGCCACGTCGGCCCCCAGGCGCCAGAGCCGACCCAGGAAGCGGTGCACGCCCTCGACGCCCTTGTCGGTCCAGTCCGCGCCGTGCTCGGGCGGCCCGATGAAGAGGATGTAGCAGCGGGCGGTGTCCGCGCCGTAGCGCTCCACGTACGGGACGGGACTGATCATGTTGCCCTTGGACTTGGACATCTTCGCCCCGTCGCGGGTGATCATGCCCTGCGTGAAGAGCGCGTTGAAGGGCTCCTGGGTGTCCAGCAGCCCCATGTCCGCGAACGCCTTCACGAAGAAGCGCGCGTACATCAGGTGCAGGATCGCGTGCTCGACGCCGCCGATGTACTGGTCGACCGGCGCCCAGCGGTTGGTGACCTCGGGATCCCAGGGCGCCTCGTCGTTGGCCGCGTCGGTGTAGCGCAGGAAGTACCACGAGGAGTCGACGAACGTGTCCATCGTGTCCGTCTCGCGGCGGGCGGCGGCGCCGCAGGACGGGCACGTCGTGTTGACCCAGTCCTCCGCGGCGGCCAGCGGGGAGCGGCCCTTCGGCGCGTAGTCCTCGACGTCGGGGAGCAGGACCGGCAGGTCCTCCTCCGGCACCGGGACCATCCCGCAGGCGTCGCAGTAGACGATCGGGATCGGGCAGCCCCAGTAGCGCTGCCGGGAGAGCAGCCAGTCGCGCAGGCGGTAGTTGATCGAACGGTGGCCCTTGCCCTGCTCGTCGAGCCAGTCGACGATCTTCTCGAGCGCGTCGCGATTGTGCAGCCCGTCGAAGTCGGGGTGGGAGTTGACGATCCGGCCGTCCTCGGAGCAGGGCAGCTCGCCCTCGCAATCGATCACGCGGCGGATCGGCAGGCCGAACGTCGTCGCGAAGTCGAAGTCGCGCTCGTCGTGGCCAGGGACGGCCATGATCGCGCCCGTGCCGTACTCCATCAGGACGTAGTCGGCGACCCACATCGGGATCCGCTCGCCATTGACGGGGTTGATGACGCTGCGGCCGAGCGGCACCCCGGTCTTCGTGCGGTCCGTGTCGCTGCGCTCGTCGCTGGACTCCGTGAGCGCCTTGTTGACGTAGTCGCGCACGGCCTGCTCGTGCTCGGTGCCGGCGGTCAGCCGGAGCACGTCCGGGTGCTCCGGGGCCATGACGAAGAACGTCGCGCCGAAGAGCGTGTCCGGGCGGGTGGTGAAGACGGGGTACTCGGAGCCGGTCTCGGGATCGGCGAACGTGACCTCGGCGCCTTCGGAGCGACCGATCCAGTTGCGCTGCATCGTCTTGACGTGCGAGGGCCAGCGGATGTCCTCGAGGTCGTCCAGCAGGCGGTCCGCGTAGTCGGTGATGCGGAAGAACCACTGCTCGAGCTGGCGTGCCTCGACGAGGTTGCCGCAGCGCTCGCAGCGGCCGTCGATGACCTGCTCGTTGGCGAGCACGGTCGCGTCGACCGGGCACCAGTTGACGGCGGCCTCCTTGCGGTAGGCCAGCCCGCGCTCGAACAGCTTCAGGAAGAGCCACTGGGTCCAGCGGTAGTAGCGCGGCTCGTGGGTGCCGAACTCGCGCGACCAGTCGATCGAGAGCCCCCAGCGGCGGAGCTGCGTCTGGAACTGGGCGATCGACTTCGCGGTCGAGTCGCGCGGGTGCTCGCCCGTGCGGATCGCGTGGTTCTCGGCCGGCAGCCCGAAGGCGTCGTAGCCCATCGGGTGCAGCACGCGGCGGCCGTTGCGGCGGTGGAAGTGCGCGACCGCGTCGCCGACGGAGTAGTTCTTCAGGTGCCCCATGTGCGGCTCGCCGGAGGGGTACGGCAGCATCTCGAGCACGTAGGACTTCGGGGCCCCCTCGACCTCGTCGTTGGAGACCTCCCAGATGCGCTCCCGCTCCCAGATCTCCTGCCACTTGGGCTCGATCGCGCGCGGGTCGTAGCGGTGCTCGCTCATGCGAGCGCGGAGGTTAGCGCGGGGGGCGTGTGCAGCCGGATCCGTCCGCGACACGAACTAGTGTTCGATCATGGATCGAGACGCGACCGTGATCAGCATGTGGTCCGATGGTGTTTCGGTCCGCGACATCGGCGCGGCAGTGGGTCGCAATCCGGGATGGGTCTCGGTACGCGCAAAAGCGCTGGGACTCGAACCCCGTAGCCCACGAGTGTCCGCGGGAGAGAAGGCAGCGTGGCGCGCCGCGTACGAGAACGGATCGACAGTCGCGGACCTTGCGCGTGAGTCGGGTCGCTACCCCGCGACCATCAGCAACGCACTGACCGAGGCGGGGATCCATGTCGTGAGCGGCGCAGAGCGCGTTCGGAGGTGGCCTGTCCGACATGACGCGTTCTCGCCTCCGCTGACCACCGAAGCGTGGTATTGGATCGGCTTCCTCGCCGCAGATGGTTACGTGCGCCGCAGCCGCGTCTCTCTTGGTCTCAAGCCATCGAGCGCTCCCTCTCTGCGGCGATTCATGGAGTTCGTCGGCTCACCGGAGCGTCCCCTCAGAATCACGGCTGCCGGCAATCAGTTGGCGGCGGAGGTCAGCTCCGCACAGATCGCCCGGGACCTGGCCCAGCACGGCGTGCTGCCGGCGAAGACCCTGTCGCTGACGATCAGCCGAGTGGCAGCGGCACAGCCTGCGTTCTGGCTTGGATACCTCGACGGGGACGGGTGTGTCTGCATCTCCAGGAGGAACGGAGTACCGACGATCCACCTCGTTGGAACGCGCGCGGTGATGGAGGATGCGTCGGCCTTCATCGCCTCCGTCGTTCCTGATCGACAACCGAGCGTGCATCGACACAGTTCCGGGGGCGTGCTCTGGATTGTCCGTGCGTCCGGGCACACCGCACGCGAGGTGGCACGGGCACTCCTAGCGTCTCACGCTCCGAGCCTCGAGCCCAAGCGCGAGAGGCTCGAAGTCGCGAGCACCTACGAGAGTCGTGTTACCCGTGCCAAGGCGGCGGTACGACGGCGGCGATGCGCGCTGTGCGGTGCCGCGGTCGAGCGGATGCCGTCGCAACTGACCACCACGCATGTGTTCTGCACCCGAGATCACTACCGGGAGTGGCGCTCCGGCGCGCGTCGCGGCACAAGCCTTCGCAACGAAGGGACGGCTAGCTAATATTGGGACCCCTGGGGCTATAGCTCAGTTGGGAGAGCGCGTGACTGGCAGTCACGAGGTCGCCGGTTCGAGCCCGGCTAGCTCCACTCTCGCGAGGCCGTCCTGATGGGCGGCCTCGCTGCGTTCAAGCGCCGTCGTCGACGAGGGCGCGCTTCGGCGCCTCGCCCCAGAGCTGCTCGAGGCGGTAGAAGTCGCGCGCCTCCGGCGTGAAGACGTGCACGACGACGTCGAGGTAGTCCAGGAGGATCCAGCGTGCCTCGCCGAGCCCTTCGACGCGCCGGGGCAGCAGGCCGTGCTCCTTCTTGAGGCCCTGGTGGATGCGGTCGTGGATCGCCTTCGTCTGCCGGTCGGTGTTGCCGGAGCAGATGACGAAGTAGTCCGTGTAGCCGAGCACGCCGCGGAGGTCGAGCTCGACGACGTCGATCGCCTTGACGTCGGACGCGTAGCCCTCGATGACCGAGGCCAGCTCGGCGCCCTCCAGCGCGGTCTGCGGCTGCTCGCTCATCGGTACAGGGCCTCGCGCTCGATCTGCGCGGCGACCGCGTCGGGGACGAGGTAGCGCACGGGCTCGCCGGCCGCGACGCGGCGGCGGATCAGGGTCGATGAGACGTCGATGCGGGGCATGTCGAAGAAGCGGATCCGGTCCGCGGCGCCGGGCAGCTCGGTGTCGAGG
>DATFQI010000142.1:0-12910 GCA_035264365.1 Solirubrobacteraceae bacterium | reverse complement strand
GGTCGGGGCAGGAGACGGCCGCGGCGTCGGCGACCGCGGGGTGCGCGACCAGCGCGGACTCGACCTCGAACGGGCCGATCCGGTAGCCGGCGGAGACGATGACGTCGTCGGCGCGCGACTCGAAGTAGAGGAAGCCGTCCTCGTCCTGGCGCACGAGGTCGCCCGTGTGCCACGGGCCGGTGTGCGGCGGCTGGCCGAGGTAGTGCAGGAAGAACGTCGGATCGGTCGCGGGATCGAGCGTGAGCTCGCCGTCGCGCACGCTCAGCGCCACGCCGGGCAGTGGGCGGCCCATCGAGCCTGGCCGCGGCGCCTCTCCGGGCGGGTGGCCGGTGAGCTGGCCGGTCTCCGTCTGCCCGTAGCCGTCGCGGATCCACAGGCCGGTCGCGTCGTGCCAGGTGCCGAGCACGTCCGGGTCGAGCGCCTCGCCGGCGGCGACCAGGCCGCGCAGCGAGGCGATCCGCCGCGGCTGCGTGCGGTTGGCGATCACGCGGTACTCGGTCGGCGCCATGCAGAGCACGTTCACGCCCTCGCGCGCGGCGATGTCGAGCCGCTGCGCGGGGTCGAAGCGCGCGTCGTGCAGCAGCGCCGCCGCGCCGCGCAGCCACGGGGCGATGAACGCATTGCGGGCCGACTTCGACCAGCCCGAGGCCGCTGTGCACCAGACGAGGTCGCCCTGCCGCGCGGCGAGCCAGTGCTCGGCCTGCAGGCGCTGGCCCGGCAGGTAGCCCTGGCCGTGCAGCACCGCCTTCGGCTCCCCCGAGGTGCCCGAGGTGAAGGCGACCAGGCACGGGTCGCCCGGACCGAGATCGGCGGGCGGCGGCGTGTCACGGGCCGGCAGCCGGTCCCACGGCGCCCACACGGTCGGACCGCTCCAGCCGGCCGCCTCGAGCACCTCGCGGTTGCGCTCGTCGGCGATCACGAGCGCGGCGCCCGCCACGTCGAGCCGCAGCCGCAGGTCCTTCGGGCGCAGCTGCTCCGTGCACGGCAGGACCGCGTAGCCGGCGCGGAAGCAGGCGACCATCGCCAGCACCCACTCGGGGCGGTTGCCGAGCAGCGTCAGCACGACGTCGCCGCGGCGCACGCCCTGCTCGTCCAAGTGGGCGTGCAGCAGCGCGGCCTGCTCGCCCACCTCGCCGAAGCTCCACTCGCGGCGGGCGCCGTCGCGCGCGAGCTCGACGATCGCGCGCCTCCCGGGCGGGGCCGCGCCGACGACGTCGGCCGCGAAGTTCACCCCGTCACCTCCCACAGGCCCCACTCGCCGGGGACACCGCGCAGCGCCTTGCGGCCGCGGTCCTCGAAGCGCAGGCCGGAGCCGACGACGAGGTCGTGCACGGTGCTGGAGGCGAGCACGCGGCCTGCGGGCGCCTCGCCCATGACGCGCGCGGCGATGTGGACCGCGAGGCCGGCGACGTCGTCGCCGACGAGCTCGACCTCGCCCGTGTGCAGGCCCGCCCGGACCTCGACCCCGAGGGAGGTGACGTCGGAGACGATCGAGCGGGCGGCGCGCACGGCGCGCGCCGGGCCGTCGAAGAGCGCGAGGAAACCGTCGCCGACCGTCTTGATCTCGCGGCCGCGGTGGCGGCGCAGGCTCACCCGCACCAGCCGGTCGTGCTCGGCGAGCAGGTCGCGCCAGGGCTCGTCGCCGAGCGCCGCCGCCTTCACCGTCGAGTCGACGATGTCGGTGAAGAGGACGGTCGCGAGCACGCGGTCGTGCTCGGGCGGGCGCCGGTCGCCGGTCAGGAACTCGTCGATCTCGCCGACGACGGCGGCCGAGTCGCCCAGGAACGGCAGCGTGTCGCGGCCCTCGAGCTCGACCAGGCGGGCGCCCGGGATGTGGTCGGCGAGGTAGCGCGAGTGGGCGACGCCGATCCCCGCGTCGTCGGTGCGGTGCAGCAGCAGCGTCGGCACGCGGATCGTGGCGAGCACGTGGCGGACGTCGAGGCGACCGTTGAGCTCCATCGCGAGCGCAGCCTCGCCCGGACCCAGCGCCATCCGCTGGAGGCGGCCGAGCCAGTCGCGGAGGCGCGCGTCGTCGAGGTGGGAGGGCGCGAACCGCGCGACGAAGTCGCCCTCGCCCCAGTGCTCGGCCATCGCCTGCATGGCCGCCGCGCGCTCCTCGGCGCTCCAGGCGGCGGGGTAGTCGGGAGCCCAGGTGCTGCGGGCGAAGGCGGCGTAGAGCGTCAGCGAGCGCACCCGCTCGGGCGCCGAGGCGGCGAACAGCATCGCCATCGGCGCGCCCTCCATGATCGCGATCAGGTCGGCGCGGGTGGCGCCCGCGGCGTCCATCACGGCGCGCACGTCGTCGACCTGCTCCTCGAGCGTCGCGGTGCCGCTCGTGCGGTCGGACATCCCGGTGCCGCGGCGGTCGTAGAGGATCACCCGGCCAAGGCCGCCCAGGCGGTCGAAGAAGCGCGCCACGGTGGGGTGCTCCCAGAGCGCCTCGACGGCGGAGAACGTCTGCGGGACGAAGACGATGTCGCGCTCGCCCTCGCCGACGACCTGGTAGGCGATCGAAACGCCGTCGTGGGCGCGCACGTACTGAGTCCTGGGGGCCACGCCCCAGCAGCCTACGGGCCCTCGAGCCCGCCCGGAGCCCGCATCGAGCCCGCCCGGAGGCCGCATCGAGCGGAAAACCGGACATACGTAGCGGCGAAATCCGCCGCCCGGCGCCGTACGATTGCCGTCAACTCCGCATGATGCGGATCGGCCGCCCCTGAGCGGCCGGTGGATCCTCCAACACAACCCATGAGCCGTGTCTCCCTACCCGGGCTTGCCCTGTCCGCAGTGGTGGTCGTCGCTGCGCTGTTTGCGCTGCTCGCACTCGACTCGGGTGGCAGCGCGCCCGGGCAGTACGAATCTCCGCCGGAGTCCAACGCGATCATGCGCCTCAGCGAGGCGCGCGGCGCGGTCAAGGGCCGTCAGGCGACCTCCGAGGCCGAGCGCCGCCGCGCGACCCAGATCGCTGCCGGAGCGCAGCGCCGGGCCCGCGACGCGACGCGTCGCGCCCGGGCGGCGCGGGCCAACGGGCGCGATGCCGGCGGTCAGCGCGGCGTGAACCGGGCCGGCCGCCGCGGCGCCTCCCGCCGTGGCGCCTCGCGGCGCGGCTCGCAGCGGGGCACGCGCCGCGGCGCCACGCGCCGGGGCAGCTCGGGCCGCGGGCGCTCCGGGCTCGGCACCCCGACGCCGGTCAGCTCACCTCCGGCCTCCAACCCCGGCAACGCCACCGAGACCGCCGGCCTCGTGCCGACCGCCGAACCGGGCGGCACGGGCAACAGCCGCGGCGGCGGGAACGGCAACGGGAACGGCAAGGGCAACGGCAACGGCAAGGCGAAGGGCCACGGCAAGTCCAATGGCAACGGCAACGCCAAGTCCAAGGGGAACGGCGGCGGCAAGGCGAAGGGCCACGACAAGGTCGCGGCCCCCGGCGGCGGCTCCTCCGGCGGCGGCAGCGCCCCTGGCAACGGCAACGGCAACGGCAAGGCCAAGGGCCACGGCAACGGCAACGGCAAGGCGAAGGGACACGGCAAGGCCAAGGGCCGGTCCCAGGCCCCGAGCGCCCCGGCGGCGCCCGCTCCCGCGCCGGAGCCGCCTCCCGCTCCCGCCCCCGCGCCGTCCGGTCCTGGCAACGGCAACGGCCACGGGAACGGCAATGGCAATGGTCACGGGAACGGCCATGGCAACGGGCAGGGCAAGGGGCACGACAAGCACGGCGACTAGCCGGCCCGCGCCGATATCCTCGGCCCTCCCCTCTCCGAACGCCCGAGGTACCGAGAACCCATGGCCGTAGCCCAGCCGTTCTACGAGAAGACCGACGAGCAGAAGGCCATCATCGAGATGGTCCGGCAGTTCGTCGACGAGCAGATCATCCCGAAGGCCGAGCACTACGACTCGGCCGACGAGTTCCCCGGCCCGATCGTCGACCAGATGAAGGAGCTCGGCCTGTTCGGGGTCACGATCCCCGAGGAGTACGGCGGGATGGGGCTCGACCTGACGACCTACACGATGATCGTCGAGGAGCTCTCGCGCGGCTGGATCTCGATCTCGGGCGTCGTCAACACGCACTTCATCGGCTCCTACCTGCTGATGAAGTTCGGCACCGACGAGCAGAAGGAGCGCCTGCTGCCGCGCATGGCCACGGGCGAGATCCGGGCCGCCTTCAGCCTCTCCGAGCCCGAGCTGGGCTCCGACGTGCAGGCGATCAAGACCTCCGCCGTCAAGAGCGGCGAGCACTACGAGATCAACGGCCAGAAGATGTGGGTCACCAACGGCCTGATGTCCGGCGTCGTGTTCGTGCTCGCCAAGACCGACCGCGAGGCCGACCCGCCCTACAAGGGCATGACCTGCTTCGTCTGCGAGAAGGAGCCGGGGGAGAGCAAGAACTCCGGCGACTACGCGGGCCTCGACGTGCCGCCCAAGATCAAGAAGATGGGCTACAAGGGCGTCGAGTCGACAGAGTTGATCTTCGACGGCTACAAGTGCCCCGCCGGGATGATCCTCGGCGGCGAGGACGCCGGCCTCGGCAAGGGCTTCACCCAGATGATGGACGCGCTCGAGGTCGGCCGGGTCAACGTCGCCGCCCGCGGCGTCGGGATCGCCCAGCGCGCGCTCGAGCTGGGCCTGCGCTACTCGCAGGAGCGCAAGACGTTCGGCAAGCCGATCGCCCAGCACCAGGCGATCCAGTTCAAGCTCGCCGACATGGCCACGAAGGTCGAGGCGGCGCGCCTGCTCACGCTCAAGGCCGCCCGCATGAAGGACGCCGGCGAGCGCTCGGACCTCGAGGCCGGCATGGCGAAGCTGTTCGCCTCCGAGACCGGCAAGGAGGTCGTCGAGGACGCCTTCCGCATCCACGGCGGCTACGGCTACTCGAAGGAGTACGAGATCGAGCGGCTCTACCGCGACGCGCCGCTGCTGCTGATCGGCGAGGGAACCTCGGAGATCCAGCGCATGGTCATCGGCCGCAAGCTCCTCCAGCGGCACAAGATCTGACGGCTCCGCGACTCCGGCCGGGGGCGTTGCCCGGACGGACGTCAACGGCTCTGGGGGGAGTGCCCGAGCCGCCCCGATCTCCATCGACGGGTCGATAGTTCATGCCTGGCATCAGCTATCGACCCCTCGCGTGTCTCTTCGATGCGGCGCGGGCGGCGCCCTCGGCTCCCTACCCAGCCGCCGTTGACGTTCGCTCGTCGAGCACGGCGCCGGGGTTCAGCGTGCCCCGTGGGTCGAGCGCGGCCTTGATCGCGCGCATCGCGGCGATCTCCGCGGGCGGGCGGGTGAGGTGGAGGAAGCGGGCCTTCGCGACCCCCACGCCGTGCTCGGCGCTGATCGTGCCGCCGTGCTCGGCGAGGAGCCCCAGGACGAGCTCGTCGACGGTCTCGTCGGCCGGGTCGGGGCCGAGCACGTTGACGTGGACGTTGCCGTCGCCGAGGTGGCCGAACAGGATCGTGCGGGCGCCGGCGGGGATCGCCTTGCGCACGGCGTCGCAGAACGGCGCGAGCGCGTCGAGCGGGACGCCGACGTCGAGCTTGTGCGGGACCCCGGCGGCCGAGATCGCCTCGGTGTGGGCCTCGCGCAGACGCCACAGGCGCTCGCGGCTCGCGCTGTCGTCGGCGATCAGCGCGTCCTCGACGCCCGCCGCCTCGAGCGCCGCGGCCAGCGCCGGCAGCGGGTCGGCGTCCGCGGCGGCCTCCAGCAGCACGTAGGCGGGAGAGCGCGGCTCCAGCGGCGCCGGCAGCCGCAGGTGGTCGAGCACGAGGCCGAGGCCCTCGTCGGTGAGGAACTCGCAGGCGTCGAGCGACGGCAACCGCGGGCGCACGGCGCGCAGCAGCGGCGCCGCCTGCGCGAGCGACGGCAGCGGGACGAGCGCCAGCGCGCGGGCGTCGTGGCGCGGCACGAGCTGCCAGCGCACGCGCGTGATGACGCCCAGCGTGCCTTCGGAGCCGACCAGCAGTGCCGGCAGGTCGTAGCCCGCGTTGTCCTTGAGCAGCCCGCTCATCCGGCGCACCACCGTCCCGTCGGCGAGCACCGCCTCCAGGCCCGCCACGCGCGCCCGCACCGTGCCGTGCCGCAGGGCGCGGATCCCGCCGGCATCGCAGGCCGCGAGGCCGCCGAGCATCGCGGAGTCGCGCGCCCCGAAGTCCACTCCCGCGTCCAGCCCCGCGGCGCGCGCGTGCGCCTGCAGCGCCGCCAGCGTCACGCCGGCGCCCGCGGAGACCTGCATCGACGCGCCGTCCACCTCGCCGAGCTCGTTGAGCCGCGCCAGCGACAGCACGATCTGCTCGCGCGGCTCGCCGATGGCGGCCTCGCACACCGGGCTCGCAGCACCGGGCGGGCCGGCGGCGCCTGCCGCTCCGCGAGGGACGCCCGCGCCGACCATGCCGGTGTTGCCGCCCTGCGGCACCACGGCAACGCCCGCCGCGTCGCACGCGGCCACGACGGCGCTCACCTCCTCGGTCGTCCCCGGCCGCACGACGGCAGCGGCTTGTCCGGACCAGCGCCGGATCCAGTCGGTCTCGTACGGCGCCCGCAGGTCGTCGTCGACCAGCACGTGCGCCTCGCCGACCACCGCGCGCAGCGCCCGCGCGAGCTGGGGGAGGGCGGCGATCACATGTGGCACGCTACCCGCCATGAGCCAGGAGACGGTGTTCACGCTGGAGGCCACGCCGATCAAGTTCGGGCCCGGTGCGGCCGCGGACGCCGGCTGGGAGCTCAAGCGGCTCGGCGTCACCCGTGCGCTGCTCGTGACGGATCCGGGCGTCGCCGCCACCGGCCACCCCGACCGGGTTCGCGAGGCGATCGAGGCAGAGGGCATCGAGGTCGTCGTCTACGACCGCGCGCGGGTCGAGCCGACGATCGAGTCGCTCCAGCACGCCGCCGACGCCGCGCTCGACGCCGGCGTCGACGGGTTCGTCTCGGTCGGCGGGGGCTCGGCGATGGACACCGCCAAGGTCGCCGACCTGATCGTCACGCACCCCGCGCCGGTCATGGACTACGTCAACCCGCCAATCGGCGAGGGCCGCAAGCCGCCGGCGCCGCTGAAGCCCCACCTCGCGATCCCGACGACCTCCGGCACCGGCAGCGAGGCGACGACCGTCGCCGTGCTCGACATCCCCGACATGAAGGTCAAGACCGGGATCAGCCACCGCTACATGCGCCCGCAGCAGGCGATCGTGGACCCCGAGCTGGCCCGCACGCTTCCGCTCGAGGTCACGGCCAGCGCCGGCCTCGACGTGGTCTGCCACGCCGCCGAGTCCTACATCTCCAAGCCGTTCGACGCGCGCCCGCGGCCCGAGACCCCCGACGACCGCCCGCCCTACCAGGGCTCGAATCCGGTCGCCGACGTGTGGTCGGCGAAGGCGCTCGAGTACGGCGGCGAGTACCTGCGGCGGGCGGTCGAGGACCCGGAGGACGTCGAGGCCCGTGGCCGCATGATGCTTGCCGCCTCGATGGCCGGGGTCGGCTTCGGCTCGGCGGGCGTGCACATCCCGCACGCGTGTGCCTATCCGATCGCCGGCCTCAAGCACGAGTACCTGCCGCCGGGCTACCCCGACGACCACCCGTTCGTCCCGCACGGGCACTCGGTCATCGTCACCGCGCCGGCTGCCTTCCGCTTCACCTACGAGGCCGACCCGGAGCGCCACCACCGCGTGGCGGAGCTGCTGCACGGCGAGCCGATCGCCGACCCCGGGCCCGACACGCTGCCGGAGATCCTGCTCACGCTGATGCGCGACGTCGGCGCGCCCACCTCGATCCGCGAGTTCAGCTACGGCGAGGACGACGTCGAGGCGCTCGCGGAGGGCGCGATGAAGCAGCAGCGCCTGCTGGTGGTCGCGCCGCGCGAGGCCACCGAGGAGGACCTCGCCGCGATCCTGCGGGCCTCCCTGTGAGCTCGCCGCTCGAGCCGCTGGCCGCCCCGCAGACGCTCGCGGCACACACCCGCCGCGCGGTGCTCGCGGCGATCGCCGACGGGCGGCTGGAGCCGAGCGGCCGCTACTCCGTCGCCCAGCTCGCAGAGCAGCTCGGCATCTCGCGCACCCCCGTGCGCGAGGCGCTGCTGGTGCTCGAGCGCGAGGGCCGCGTGCGCTTCGAGCGCAACAAGGGAGTGCGCGTGCTCGAGACCACGGCCGCCGACGTCGCCGAGGTGTTCGAGCTGCGGCTGCTGCTCGAGGTGCCGGCGACGGCGAAGGCGTGCGGCGTCGCCAACACGGACGCGCTGGAGGCGGCGCTGGGCCAAGGCGACGGCGAGCGCTTCCACGAGCTGATCGTGCTCGCCGCGGGCAACCGGCGCTTGGCCGCCATCGTCGCCGGCCTGCGCGAGGCGCTCGGCGGGCCGACCGATCGGGACCCGGAGGAGGCCGCGGCCGAGCATCGCGCGATCCTGGCGGCGCTGGAAGCCGGCGACGCCGACCGCGCCGCCGCGGCGATGCGCTACCACCTCCGCCGCACCGCCGAGCTGGCCGGCGCTACCCGGTCGTGACCGGCGTCGTGTAGGCGCTCGAGAGCCCGCCGTCGACGAGGAACGTCGAGGCGGTGATGTAGGACGACTCGTCGGAGGCGAGGAACAGCGCCGCGTTGGCGATCTCGACCGCCTCGGCGAAGCGCCCCATCGGCAGGTGCACGAGCCGCCGCGCCGCCTTCGCCGGGTCGCTCGCGAACAGCTCGTTGAGCAGCGGCGTCGAGACGGGGCCGGGGCAGAGCGCGTTCACGCGCACGCCCTGGCGGGCGAACTCGACGCCGAGCTCGCGCGAGAGCGCCAGCACCGCGCCCTTGGACGCCGTGTAGGCGATCTGCGACGTGGCCGCCCCCATCACCGCCACGAACGACGCGGTGTTGATGACCGAGCCGCCGCCGGTCGCCAGCAGGTGGGGGATGCCGTGCTTGCAGCAGTAGAAGACCGACTTGACGTTGACGTCCTGCACGCGGTCCCAGACCTCGTTCTCCGTCTCCAGCACCGAGGCGTCCTCGGGCGGCGAGATGCCCGCGTTGTTGAACAGCACGTCGATCGAGCCGAACTGCGAGCGGACGCTCTCGAACATGCCGATCACCGACGCCTCGTCCGAGACGTCGCAGGCGAGCGCCAGGTCGACCCCGGGGGAGCCGTCGTGGAGGTCGACGCCGACCACCGTCGCGCCCTCCTCCTTGAACCGCCGCACGGTCTCGGCGCCGATCCCGCTCGCCGACCCCGTGACGACGCAGACCTTCCCATCCAGGCGCCCAGCCACTTACCCTCCCGTCGCGTAGTAGACCGTCTTGGGCTCGGTGTACGCGTCGAGCGCGTGCGGGCCGAGCTCGCGGCCGTAGCCGGACTGCTTGAAGCCGCCGAACGGCGTCGACACCCGTACCGAGGTGTTCGAGTTGATCGACAGCACGCCGGTCTCGACCGCGCGCGCGACGCGCAGCGCCTTGCCGCCGTCGCGCGTCCAGATCGAGCCGGAGAGGCCGTAGATCGTGTCGTTGGCCAACTCGATCGCCTCCGCCTCGGTCCGGAACGGGACGACGACGGCGACCGGCCCGAAGATCTCCTCGCGCACCGCGCGATCCCCTGGGTCGACCGGGCACAGCACCGTCGGGGGGAACCAGAAGCCCGGCCCGTCGGGCGCCGTGCCCTGGATCGCCACCGGCGCGTCGCCGGGGACGAAGGAGGCGACGGCGTCGCGCTGGCCCGCTGAGATCAGCGGCCCCATCTCGGTGGCCTCGTCGAGCGGGTCGCCGACGCGGATCGCCTCGACGTGCTCCTCGAGCGCCTCCATGAACGCGTCGAGCGCCGGCCGCTCGACGAGGATGCGCGAGCGCGCGCAGCAGTCCTGGCCGGCGTTGCCGAACACGGCCGGGGCGGCCGCCGCCGCCGCGGCGGCGAGGTCGGCGTCGGCGAAGACGACGTTGGCCGACTTGCCGCCCAGCTCGAGCGTGACGCGCTTGATCGTCTGCGCGGCCGTCGCGGCGATCGAGCGCCCGACCTCGGTCGAGCCCGTGAAGGCGACCTTCGCGACGTCGGGGTGCTCGCACAGGCGCGCGCCGCAGGTCGAGCCCGGCCCGGCGACGACGTTGACGACGCCCTCGGGGATGCCGGCCTCCAGCGCGATCTGCTCGAACCGCAGCGAGCTGAGCGGCGTCAGCTCGGCGGGCTTCAGGACGACCGTGTTCCCGCCGGCCAGCGCGGGAGCGAGCTTCCAGGCCGCGATCGTCAGCGGGAAGTTCCACGGCGTGATCAGCGCGACCACCCCGAGCGGCTCGCGGAACGTCATCGCCACGCCGCCGGCGACCGGGATCGTGTCCCCGAGGACGCGCTCCGGGGCGCCCGCGTAGTAGCGGAACGTGTCGGCGACCATGCCCATCTCGCCGCGGGCGTCGCCGATCGGCTTGCCCGCGTTGCGGGCCTCCAGCTGCGAGAGCTCCTCGTGCGCTGCCTCGAGCGCGTCGGCCAGCCGGTAGAGCAGCCGGGCCCGGTCCGCCGGGGCCACCGCTCGCCATGCGGGCAGCGCCGCCTTCGCGCGCGCGACCGCCGCGTCGGCCTCCTCCGCGCCCGCGCGCGGGATCTCCGCGAGCACCTGCTCCGTGGCCGGCTCCACCACGGTCAGCGTCACCGCGCGGCCTCCACGAGCGCCGCGATCACCGGCGAGGCCTCGTCCGCCTCCGGGTGCCACTGGACGCCGAGCGCGAACCGCTTCGACGGATCCTCGATCGCCTCCGGCAGGTCGTCGACGGTGGCCCAGCCCGTGACCTCCAGGCCGTCGCCGACCGCGTCGACGCCCTGGTGGTGGTGCGACTTGGTCGGGTGCAGCGCCTCGCGCGCGACCCGCGCCGCGAGCGAGCCGTCGGCCAGGCGCACGTCGTGGTCGCCGAAGGAGCCCGGGATCAGCCGGTGGTCCTCGTGGCCGACGGCGTCGGGCAGGTGGGCGATCAGCGTTCCCCCGCGCGCGACGTTCATGACCTGCATGCCGCGGCAGACCCCCAGCACGGGCACGTCGGCCCCGAGCGCGGCCGCCGCGAGCGCGAGCTCGAACGAGTCGCGCTCCGGCACGTCGCCGATGTCGGCCCCGCCCGTGAGCAGCAGCCCGTCGAGCAGCCGCAGCAGCTCCTCGGGCTCGGGATCGGGGGCGAGCAGGACCGCGATCCCGCCCGCCTCCTGGACCTGGCGCACGTAGTTCATCGAGAGGACCGCGGCCTCCTCGTCCCAATACGTCCAGCGCGCCCGCTCGACGGACACGCAGATGCCGATGACCGGCCGCGTCACGCCGGGGCGGGTGCCGGCCCCTCCGGCGCGTCCATCGGCGGCTCGTCGACCTCCTCGACCGCCTCCTCGATCTCCTCGTCGATGGTGCGGATCGGGCCCTTGAACCACTTCTTCGCCGAGGTGTGCCACCAGATCGTGACGGCGGTGAGGACGATCAGGAATACGACCGGCGCGTAGTTCGCCGACTTGTAGTCGAAGTCGTCGCCCCACCAGACGCCGGCATCGGTCACGGGCATGACGAACAGCACGCAGATGAAGACGACCCAGATGATCGCGATGACGTTGATCGGCTTGTGCCAGCTCCCGAGCGACCACGGGCCCGGGTCGAAGCTCTCGCCCGCGCGGAGTCGCAGGAACACGGGGATGATGTACGCCACGTAGAGGCCGATCGTCGCCACCGAGGTGACCGCCGCGTAGACGAAGAACGCATCCCCGCTCCAGGCCGGCGCCGCCAGCAAGAACGCCAGCACGCAGATCAGGATCACGGCGTTCGCCGGCACGAAGTGATGGTTGAGCTTCGACCAGTACTTCCACCCGGGGACCGCACGGTCACGTGAGAACGCGAACAGCATCCGCGACGCGGACGTCACCGCCGACATGCCGCAGAACAGCTGGCCGCCGACCGCGATCGCGAGCAGGATCTCCGCCCAGGTCTCGCTGAGCGACTGGTTGAGTACCTCGACCGCGGCGAACGAGCCCGCGCCCGCGACCCCGTCCAGGTCGACGATCGCGAACGTGAAGGCGAGGATCAGCACGTAGCCGGCGATCGCCGACACCAGCACGGAGTTCACGACGCCCTTCGCTGCGGCGCGCGAGGCGTCGTGCGTCTCCTCGGACAGGTGGGCCGAGGCGTCATAGCCCGTGTAGGTGTACTGCGCTTGCAGGAACCCGAGCAGGAAGATGAAGAGGAAGGCGACGCCGCTGAGCCCGGAGTTGTTGAGCGTCTCGGTAAACACGAATGACACGCTCTGGTGCTGGTCGGGGATGAAGATCAGCACGAGCGCGATAGCCGCCACGCCGATCACGTGCCAGTACGCGGAGACATCGTTCAGCCGCGCGACGAGCCTCACGCTGCGGATGTTCAGGAGTGCGTGCAGCGCGAGGATCGCGACGTACACGTACATGATGTGGTGGTTGTCGTTGTTGTAGTTGAGAACGAGGTTCAGCAGCGCGGTCGTGAACGTCGCGGCGCCGTAGTCGATGCCGGCCGTGATCGCGACCTGGCCGATCAGGTTGAACCAGCCGGTGAACCAGCCCCAGATCGGGCCGCCGAGCCGTGAGGCCCACCAGTACAGGCCGCCCGCGGTCGGATAGGCGGACGCGAGCTCGGCCATCGAGAGCGCGACGATGATCACGAACAGCGAGACGATCGGCCAACCCCACGCCTGCTGCGCCGGGCCGCCGTAGTTGATACCGGTCCCGTACAGCGTGAGCGCGCCCGAGAGGATCGAGATGATCGTGAACGACATCGCGAAATTCGCGAACCCGCTCATCTTGCGATCGAGCTCCTGCTTGTAGCCGAGCTCGGCGAGCCGCCGCTCGTCGTCGCTGTGGTCGCGCTGCGTGGCCGCCATCCGATCCCCCCTCAGGGACAAAAGGTTTGCGTTGCCGCCCTTTTCGCGCGTGAATGTACGGCATGGGACGCATCGAGGGCAAGGCCTGCATCGTCACCGGCGCCGG
>DATFQI010000141.1:0-4399 GCA_035264365.1 Solirubrobacteraceae bacterium | reverse complement strand
GGTCGCGGAGCGGATCTCGCTGCCGGAGCCGATCTTCGCCGAAGCGTTCCGCTTCCTGAAGCAGACGGCCTCCCCGCGCCAGACGCCGAAGCTCACGATCCCGTCGCCGAGCATGGTCCACTACCGCGGCGGGCGGGCCGCGATCGACGAGGACGTCTACCCGGACCTCGACCAGTTCTGGAGCGACCTCACCGACGCCTACGCCGACCAGGTGCGGGCGATCGGCGAGCTCGGCTGCACCTATCTGCAGTTCGACGACACCAGCCTGGCGTACCTCAACGACCCCGAGCAGCGCGAGCACGTGCGCTCGATCGGGGGCGACGCGGAGCACCAGCACGAGACCTACATCCGCCACATCAACGAGGCGCTCGAGCACCGGCCCGACGGCATGGCGGTCACCACGCACATGTGCAAGGGCAACTTCCGCTCGTCATGGGTCGCCGAGGGCGGTTACGACTTCGTCGCGGAGGCGCTGTTCGGCGAGCTCGACGTCGACGGCTTCTTCATGGAGTGGGACGACGCGCGCTCGGGCGGCTTCGAGCCGCTGCGCTTCGTCCCGGACGGCAAGGTCGTCGTGCTCGGCCTCGTCACCACCAAGCGCGGCGAGCTGGAGTCCAAGGACCAGCTCAAGCGCCGCATCGAGGAGGCGACCCGGTTCGTGGACATCGACCAGCTGTGCCTGTCGCCGCAATGCGGCTTCTCCTCCACCGTGGAGGGCAACAACCTCAGCGCCGACCAGCAGGCCGCCAAGCTGCGGCTGATCGTCGAGACCGCCGAGGAGGTGTGGGGCTAGATGCGCGCGATCACGGGAGGGATCGCGCTGCTCGTCGCCCTGCTGATCGCCGGCTGCGGGAGCGGCGGGGAGTCCGCCGCTCCCTCCGGCGAGGGAGGCACCACCAAGCTGGCCGTCCAGGAGACGGCCGGCGTCCCGTCGGCGTTCGTCGCCTTCGGGATCGAGAAGGGCCTCTTCGAGAAGCAGAAGCTCGAGATCGACCTGCAGCCGACGCAGGGCGGCGCGGCCACGATCCCGGCGCTCGTCAGCGGCGACATCCAGGTCGGCGGCTCCAACGTCGTCTCGCTGCTGCTCGCGAGCTCCAAGGACCTGCCGATCCAGGCGATCGCGGGCGGCACGACCGCGCAGGCGTCGGGGGAGAAGGACTTCGGCGCGCTGCTCGCGGCCAAGGGCAAGGGGATCTCCGGGCCCGAGGACCTCGAGGGCAAGACGGTCGCGGTCAACACGCTCAACAACATCGCCGAGGTCGTCGTCAAGGCGGCGCTGGAGAAGCAGGGCGTCGATCCCGACTCGCTCAAGCTCTCGGAGGTGCCGTTCCCGGAGATGGAGCCGGCGCTCGCCAAGGGCTCGGTCGATGCCGCGTTCAGCATCGAGCCGTTCGTCACGCAGAGCGTGCAGAAGGGCGACGAGGTGCTCGGCTACTCCTACGTCGACACCGAGTCCGACATGCAGGTCGGCGCCTACGCGGTGACCGACGAGTTCGCCGAGTCCGACCCGGACGCGGTGAAGGCGTTCCAGGCCGCGGTCAAGGAGACCGCCGACTACGTGGCCGGCCACGAGGACGAGTTCCGGACGTTCCTGTCGGAGAACGCGAAGATGCCGCCGGCGCTCGCGAAGAAGATCGTGCTGCCGAAGTGGACGGGCGAGGTCGACGCCGGCTCGCTCGCCAACACCGCGAAGCTGATGCAGAAGTACGGCGTCGTGAACGGCGAGATCGACACCTCGAAGCTCCTGCAGGGAGGCTGAGCATGAAGATCGACGCGTTCTGTCACGTGATGCCGCGCGAGTACGCGCAGCGGCTGGAGGCGGTGGACGACGCCCCGGCCGCCGCCAACATCCGCAACCGGATCGGCGGCATCCCGTCGATGGTCGACCTCGACCTGCGCTTCTCGCAGATGGACGAGTTCGGCGACGACTACCGGCAGGTGGTCAGCCTGCCGGCGCCGCCGATCGAGGACCTCGGCCCGCCGCCGCGCGGCCGCGAGTTCGCGAAGCTCGGCAACGAGGGGCTCGCGCGCCTGTGCGCCGACCATCCGGACCGCTTCGCCGGCTTCGTCGCGCAGCTGCCGATGAACGACCCCGATGGCACGCTGGAGGCGATCGACCACGCCTGCGGCGAGCTCGGCGCGCTCGGCGTGCAGATCTACACGCACGTCAACGGGCACCCGCTCGACGAGCAGCGCTTCGAGCCGTTCTGGGCGCGGATGGCCGAGCTCGGCAAGCCGGTGTGGGTGCACCCGAGCCGCAACGCGAGCTGGTCGGACTACCCCACCGAGGACGTCTCGAAGTACGAGATCTGGTGGGTCTTCGGCTGGGAGTACGACACCGCCGCGTTCATGGCGCGGATCGTCTTCTCCGGAGTGCTCGAGCGCCACCCGGACCTGAAGATCCTGATCCACCACGGCGGCAGCATGGTCCCGCACTTCGCCGGCCGCGTCGGACCCGGCTGGGACCAGCTCGGCGCGCGCACGCCACCGGACCGCGCGTATGAGATCGAGCATCCGCCGCTGTCCAAGCGACCGCTCGACTACTTCAAGATGTTCTACGCCGACACCGCCATGTTCGGAGCCGCCCACGCCATCCGGTGCTGCATCGAGTTCTTCGGCGTCGACCGGATCCTGTTCGCGTCCGACACCCCGTTCGACCCGGAGAAGGGACCGGGCTACATCCGCTCGACGATCGAGAACCTCGAGTCGCTGGACCTGTCGGAGACCGACCGCGAGAAGATCTACGCAGGCAACGCCCGCCGCGTGCTCGGGGTCGCGTGAGCGCGGCCTACCTCTACGACGGGATCCGCACGCCGTTCGGGCGCCACGGCGGCGCGCTGGCGGGCGTGCGGCCGGACGACCTGGCCGCGCACGTCGTGCGCGAGCTGCTGGCACGTTCGCCGGAGCTCGACCCCGGGCGGATCGGCGACGTGCTGTTCGGCGCCGCCAACGGGGCGGGCGAGGACAACCGCAACGTCGCTCGCATGGCGATCCTGCTGGCCGGGCTGCCGACCTCGGTGCCGGGCGCCACCATCAACCGCCTGTGCGGGTCCTCGCTGGACGCGGCGATGCAGGCGTCGCGCGCGATCGAGGCCGGCGACGCGTCGGTCGTGCTGGTCGGCGGCGTCGAGTCGATGAGCCGCGCGCCGTGGGTGTTGCTCAAGCCCGAGCGCGGCTACGCGCGCACCGACCAGGAGCTGTACTCGACGACGCTCGGCTGGCGGATGGTCAACCCGGACATGCCGGAGCAGTGGACGATCTCGCTCGGCGCGAGCGCGGAGAAGCTGGCCGGCCTCTACGACATCCCGCGCGAGGACCAGGACGAGTGGGCGGTCCGCTCGCACCGGCTGACGGCGGCCGCCTGGGACGAGGGCCGCTACGACTGGGTCGTGCCGGTGCCGGACGTGGAGCTCGAGCGCGACGAGGGCATCCGGCCGGACTCGAGCGCCGAGAAGCTCGCCACGCTGAAGCCCGCGTTCGCGAAGGACGGCACGGTCACCGCCGGCAACGCCTCGCCGCTCAACGACGGCGCGGGCGCGCTGCTGCTCGGCGACGAGGCGGCGGGCGCGGCGATCGGGCGCGAGCCGCTGGCGCGGATCGCCGGCCGGGGGACCGCCGGCGTCGACCCCGACGTGTTCGGGATCGCGCCCGTGGAGGCCGCCAACCGGGCGCTCAAGCGAGCCGGGGTCGGCTGGGGCGACGTGGTGGTCGCCGAGCTCAACGAGGCGTTCGCCTCGCAGACGCTCGCCTGCCTGCGCGGCTGGCCGGAGCTCGACCCGGACAAGCTCAACGTCAACGGCGGCGCGATCGCGATCGGCCACCCGCTCGGCGCGAGCGGCGTGCGCATCCTGGCCACGCTCGCGCACGAGCTGCGCCGGCGCGGCGGCGGCTACGGCGTCGCCTCGATCTGCATCGGCGTCGGCCAGGGGCTGGCCGTGGTGCTGGAGGCCTGAGCGATGGAGCTGCTCTACCCCGACTACAAGTCGACGCGCCTGCGGGCGCCGCGGCGCGAGCGTATCCAGCTCCCACGCGCGAGCACAGAGCTGACCGGCCCGGCGCTGTGGGACGGGCGCGTGGCGCCCAACGACCATGACCTCACGCGCCAGCACGACGGCGAGCCGCTCGGCGAGCGGATCATCGTGCACGGCCGCGTGTTCGAAGCCGGCGGGCGGCCGGTGCCGGAGACGCTGGTCGAGGTCTGGCAGTGCAACGCGGCCGGCCGCTACCGCCACCAGGGCGACCAGCACCCGGCGCCGCTGGACCGCAACTTCACCGGGCTCGGACGCTGCCTGACCGGCAAGGACGGCTCGTTCTGCTTCGTGACCGTCAAGCCCGGCGCCTATCCCTGGGGCAACCACCACAACGCCTGGCGCCCGGCGCACATCCACTTCTCGGTCTT
>DATFQI010000140.1:0-3888 GCA_035264365.1 Solirubrobacteraceae bacterium | reverse complement strand
GATGGAGTCCTCCCGCCCCGCCGCGCTCACGCGCGGCGGTACAGGCGAACGGTCAGCGGGGCGAAGATCCCCGTCAGGGCAGCCGCGGACAGCAGCGAGACGAGGATCGAGTCCGCCTCGGCGTCGCCGCCCATCAGGCCGCGGGCCGACGTCGTGAGGTGGCTGATCGGGTTGATGTCCACGAACGCCTCCAGCCAGCCCGGCAGCGTCTCCGGGGCGACGAAGATGTTCGACAGGAACACGAGCGGGAACAGCAGCATGAAGCCGGTGTTCATGACCGCGCTCGGCGCGCGCATCAGCAGGCCGATCGTCGTGAACGCCCACGAGAGCCCGAACGAAAACAGCACGACGATCGCGATCGCGGCGAGCACCCCGGGCGCACCGCCCTCCGCGTGGAAGCCCATGATGAAGCCGAGCACGACGACGATCACCGACGCGACGACGTAGCGCACGCTGTCGCCGATCACGGCGCCGACGAGCGGCGCCGGGCGCCAGATCGGCAGCGAGCGGAAGCGGTCGACGACGCCCTTGGTCACGTCCGTGTTGAGCGCCACGCCCGAGTAGACGGAGACGAACAGCACCGACTGCACGAGCATGCCCGGCAGCAGGAACTGCAGGTAGTCGCCCGTCGAGCCGGCGACGGCGCCGCCGAACAGGTAGGTGAACATCAGCAGGAACAGCACCGGCGTGAGCGTCACGTCGATCAGCTGCTCGGGGACGTGCTTGATCTTGAGCATGCCGCGCCAGCCGAAGGTCAGGCACTGCGCGAGCAGGTTCGGGCGCGCGGGGCGCTCGCCCGAGACGAGCGCGGCGTGCACCTGCGCGAGCTCCGGCGTGCGGCCGCCGGTGGTCTCCGTGGAGCTCATACCGCCGCGACCTCCTGCTCAGGCTCCTCGGCGGTGTGGCCCGTGAGCGCCAGGAAGACCTCGTCGAGGCTCGGCTGGCCGAGCGCGAAGCCTGCCACGCCGATGCCCGCCGCGACCAGCGCGGCGACCGCCTCCGAGGCCTGCTCGGCGCCCGCGCCGGGCAGCGAGAGCGCGGCCGGATCGGGCAGCAGGTGCACGCCGTCGCCGAGCAGGTCGGCCGCTCGGGCGCGCTGGTCGGGCTCGAGCAGGCGCACGTGCAGCGCGCCGCGCCCGACCGACGCCTTCAGCTGCGCCGGCGTGCCCTCGGCGATCACGCGGCCGTGGTCGATGACGGCGATCCGGTCCGCGAGCTGGTCGGCCTCCTCGAGGTACTGCGTGCAGAGCAGGACCGTCGTGCCCTGGCCGACGAGCGCGCGCACGATGTCCCAGACCTGGTTGCGCGAGCGCGGGTCCAGGCCCGTCGTGGGCTCGTCGAGGAACATCAGCCGCGGCGTCACCACGATGCTCGCGGCGATGTCCAGCCGGCGGCGCATGCCGCCCGAGTAGTTCTTGACCTGCTTGGTCGCCGCCTCGGCGAGCCCGAACGCCTCCAGGAGCTCCGTCGCGCGCGCCTTCGCGCCGGCCCGCGAGTGCCCGAGCAGCCGCGCCATCAGCACCAGGTTCTCGCGCCCGGTCAGCTCCTCGTCGACGGACGCGAGCTGGCCCGTGAGGCTGACGAGCGAGCGCACGGCGTCGGCCTCGGCGACGACGTCGTGACCGAGCACGGAGGCGCGGCCGCCGTCCGGCGCCAGCAGCGTGGCGAGCATCCGGATCGTGGTGGTCTTGCCGGCGCCGTTGGGCCCGAGCACCCCGTAGACGGCGCCTTGGGAGACGTGCAGGTCGACGCCGTCGACCGCGCGCGTCTCGCCGAAGGACTTGGCGAGGCCCTCGGCCTCGATGGCGGGAGCGGTACTCATCTCCGGCTCAGACTGCCACGAAGCCTGCAACTCATCGGTGCGGGCAGCACCCCCTTACCGCCCGCTCGGGTTCGAGTCCGCTCAGGAGACGCTGCGGCCCACGAGCGACGCGTGCGCGGCGACGTGCCGCGCGAAGTCCGCGAAGTCGCGCGCGTAGAGCGCCTGCGGGCCGTCGCAGAGCGCCTCCTCGGGGTCCTCGTGGACCTCGACGATGATCCCGTCGGCGCCGACCGCAGCCGCCGCGCGGGCCAGCGGCTCGACCAGCCGCCGGTCGCCGGAGGCGTGGCTGGGGTCGACGATCACCGGCAGGTGCGAGTGCAGCTTCAGCCACGGCACCGCGCTGAGGTCCAGCGTGAAGCGCGTCGCCGTCTCGAACGTGCGGATGCCGCGCTCGCACAGCATCACGCGCTCGTTGCCCTCCTTGAGGATGTAGTCGGCGGCCATCAGCAGCTCGTCGAGCGAGGAGGACAGGCCGCGCTTGAGCAGGACCGGCTTGCCGAGCTTGCCCGCCACCTCCAGCAGCGCGTAGTTCTGCATGTTGCGCGCGCCGATCTGGACGACGTCGGCGTGCGCGGCGATCGCGTCGGCGTGCTGGGTGTCGAGGAACTCGGTGACGATCGGCAGGCCGGTCTCCGCGCGCGCCGCGGCGAGGATCTCCAGCGCCTCGACGCCGAGGCCCTTGAAGGCGAACGGCGAGGTGCGCGGCTTGAACGCGCCCCCGCGCAGCATCGAGGCGCCGCCGTCGCGGACGGTGCGCGCGACGCCCAGCGTCTGCTCGCGCGACTCGACCGTGCACGGGCCGGCGATCAGGCAGAACGTCTCGTTGCCGCCCACGCGGCGGCCGTCGACGGCGAACTCGGTCGGCTCGTGGTGCGCGAGCTCGGACGACGCGAGCTTGTAGGGGCGCGAGATCGGCACGACGCGGTCGACGCCGGCCATCCCCTCCAGCCCCAGCTCGCGCACGCCCTCGGGGTCGCCGATCGCCCCGATCGCCGTCGTCAGCTCGCCCGGCAGCACGAGCACGTGCACGCCCGTGGTCTTCAGCTTGGCCTTGACCGCCTCGATCTCGGCCTCGCCGGCCTCCGGTGTCATCACGATCATCACGGCGCGCTCACAGCCCCAGCTCGCGGACGCCCAGCTCGTCGGCGCCGAGATGGTGCGCCAGCTCGTGGCGCACGGTGCGCGTGACCTGCGCGCGCAGCTCGTCCGGATCGTGGCCGAAGTCGCGCAGCAGCGTGTCGCGGAAGATGACGATCCGGTCCGGGTAGTTGTCGCGCGCGACGGTGTCGCCCATGTAGAGCCCGTAGGCGCGGTGGCGCCGGCCCTTGTCGGAGATGACGACCGGGACGTGGTCGAGCGCGCGCAGCAGCAGGTCCGGCAGGTCGTCGAGCGCCTCGCGCACGAGCTCCTCGAAGTCGTGCGGGTTGCGCGGGTCGAGCGCCATGAACTCGTCCTCGTCGGGGTCGGCCGCGAGGTTGTCGCGCGCGAGCTGCTCCGAGCGCTGGACGAGCCGCTCGAACTCCTCCTCGTCAGCGGGGTCGGTGTAGTCGGCCAGCCGGCTGGTGACGAAGTTCATGACGACCCCGATCACGATGATCGCGGCGAGCGTCGTCGCGATCAGCTGCATGACCTTCACGGGGTAGCTCGGCGACAGCCCGCCCGCGAGCGTGGCGACCAGCACCCCGACCGACAGGGCGACGACGGCCGAGATCGCGATCCTGCGAGCGATCGACCAGTCGGAGAGCATGGCTCAGACGCTAGCGGAGCGTGCGCGCGATCACGAGCCGCTGGATCTCGTTCGTGCCCTCGTAGATCTGCGTGATCTTGGCATCGCGCATGTAGCGCTCGACCGGGTACTCGGTCACGTAGCCGTAGCCGCCGAGCACCTGGACCGCCTCGACCGTGACCGCCATCGCCGTGTCGGAGGCGAACAGCTTGGCCATCGCGGAGTACTTGCCGCGGTCGGGCTCGTGGCGGTCGATCTTCGCGCACGCGCGGTAGAGCAGCTCGCGCGCGGCGGCCGTGCGCGTCTCCATGTCGGCGAGCTTGAACTGGATCCCCTGGAA
>DATFQI010000139.1:0-17656 GCA_035264365.1 Solirubrobacteraceae bacterium | reverse complement strand
GATCCCGCGGGTGATCCTCGAGCTCGTCACCTAGGGGCGAGATTCCGCCCTGCGCTCCTACGAAGGGCGTGCAGACCGCCGAGACCGATCTCCATCCCGCCGAGCGGGACCGATCTCCGGCTCGGTGATGGTGGGCGCGGCGGAGGAGCGGGCGGTCGCCCGGATCGCGGCCGGTCAGCAGGGGATGGTGACGGTGGAGCAGCTTCGCGCGGCCGGCTTCGGGCCGAACGCGATCAGCCGGCGGGCCGACGGAGGTTGGCTGGCGCATCGCCGGTGTGGAGGTCGACGCGGTCTGGCCGGAGCACAGGCTGGTCGTCGAGGTCGACGGCTACGCATTCCACGGGACGCGTGCTGCGTTCGAGCGAGATCGCCGCCGCGACGCCCTCTCGAATCGAGAGAGAGATCGTTCCCCGTGAGGAGGAACGATCTCGGGTTCGACGCTCATCCTGCCCGGGGCGTCAACCTCGCCTGCAGCGCTCGTGACACCTGCTCGAGCGTGACCACGCCGCGCAGGCGCCCGTCGGCGTCGACGGCCATCAGCGCGCCGAGCCGGCGCAGCGGCTCCGAGCCGAGCAGCGCCTCCAGCGGCGCGTCGTCGCGGACCTCGCCCGAGTCGGCGGCGAGCTCGCGGACCGGGGTCGCCTCGGATCCTCGTGCGGCGGACGCGACCGCGGCGCGGTGGGCGATGCCCGCGTAGCGGCCGTCGGCCTCGACGACCGCGAACCACGGCCAGCCCTGATAGCGCAGGAAGAAGTCCTCGTAGGCCTGCTGGACGGGCAGGTCCGCCGGCAGCGTGACTGGGTCCGCGTCCATGATGTCGGCGACCGTCACGCCCTCCAGGCGCGAGGTGACCGCCGACTGCACCACGGCGCCGCGAGCGGACTGCCACAGCAGGTAGCCGAGGACCGCCAGCCAGAGACCGCTCGTCGCGTCGCCGCCGGCGAGCAGGTAGATGCCGTAGCCCACGAGCAGCGCCGCGAAGCCCTGGCCGATGTAGCCCGAGATGCGGGTGGAGCGCGCGCGGTCGCCGGTGAGCTTCCAGATCGCCGCGCGGGCGATCCGCCCGCCGTCGAGCGGGAACGCCGGCACGAGGTTGAACACGAGCAGGATCACGTTCATCGTCACCAGGAAGGAGACGAGCTGGACGGCCAGCGGGGGCACCCGCGAGTCGAGCAGCGCCGCGTCGAGGAAGGCATCCTGGCCGCCCGCGATCGCGACCCCGACGACCGTGCCGACGATCACGATCCCGAGCGTCACGAGCGGCCCGGCGACGGCCACGAAGAACTCCCGGCCCGGGGTGTCGGTCTCCCGGCTCATCTTCATCACGCCGCCGAAGAAGAAGAGGTCGATGCCCGCGACGTCGATGCCCGAGCGCCGCGCCGCGAGCGCGTGCCCCAGCTCGTGCAGCACGATCGAGCCGAAGAACAGCACCGCCGCGATGACGGCGGCGATGAAGCCCAGGGTCGGATCGTCCAGGTCGTCGCCGAAGCGCGACGACAGCCAGAACAGGAACAGGAACAGGATGAAGAACCAGGAGGCGTTGACGCCGATCCTGATTCCGAAGATCCGGCCCAGCTGGAATGAGCTTCCGCCCAGCACCTAGTGGTGATCCTCGCATAGCATCGCCCGCCGAACTTTGAGCGGTTCGGGTAAACGGCTGCTCATGACCGAGGAGATGATCGCCTGATGGCTGAACCGAAGATCGTGACCGTCACCGGCGCGGCGGGCCAGATCGGCTACGCGCTGCTGTTCCGGATCGCCTCGGGGCAGATGCTCGGCCCCGACCAGCCCGTGCGGCTGCGCCTGCTGGAGATCCCGCAGGCAGTCAAGGCGGCCGAGGGCACCGCGATGGAGCTCGAGGACTGCGCGTTCCCGCTGCTCGCGGGGATCGACATCAGCGACGACCCCGAGCAGGCCTTCGACGGTGTCAACGTCGCGCTGCTCGTCGGCGCGCGCCCGCGCACGAAGGGCATGGAGCGTGCAGACCTGCTGGAGGCCAACGGCGGCATCTTCAAGCCGCAGGGCGAGGCGATCAACGCCGGCGCGGCGGACGACGTGAAGGTGCTGGTCGTCGGCAACCCCGCCAACACCAACGCGCTGATCGCGATGAGCGCGGCGCCGGACGTCCCGCGGGAGCGCTTCACCGCGATGACCCGCCTGGACCACAACCGGGCGATCGCCCAACTCGCCTCGAAGACCGGTGCGGCCGTGTCGGACATCACCAACATGACCGTGTGGGGCAATCACTCCCCCTCGATGTTCCCCGACCTGTTCAACGCCAAGATCGCGGGTGAGAACGCGGCGGAGAAGGTGGACGACGAGGCGTGGTACGCCGACACCTACATCCCCACCGTGGGCAAGCGCGGGGCGGCGATCATCGAAGCGCGCGGCGCCTCCTCCGCCGCCTCCGCGGCCAACGCCGCGATCGACCACGTCCACGACTGGGTGCTCGGCACGCCGGAGGGCGACTGGGTCTCGATGGCCGTCCCCAGCACCGGCGCCTACGGCGTCGAGGAGGGGATCATCTCGTCGTTCGCGTGCACCTGCTCCGGCGGTGAGTACACGATCGTCCAGGGCCTCGAGGTGAACGACTTCGCCCAGCAGCGCATCGACAACACCGTCAACGAGCTCAAGGAGGAGCGCGCGGCGGTCGAGAAGCTGGACCTGGTTTAACCGAAAACGGGGCGGCTTCACAGCCGCCCCGCTCAGGTTCGCCTTAGTGGTAAGTCTCACTCACCACGAGCGTGCCAGCCACGACCTGACTTCGTGACCTTTCCCTCTTCGGCGAGGGTGGGCATGACGCGATACAGGTAGTTCTGCTTGATCCCCATCGCCTCGGCGAGCTCGGGGATCGTGATGCCGGGGCGCGCCTTGACCAGCTCGAACGCCTGCACGGCGCGCGTGCCGCTGCCGCGCGGGCGGCCGCGCCGGCCGGTGCCCGAGGAGCCACTGCTGCGGCGGCGCCGGGTGGTGCGGGAAGCGGTGGTGGTGGCGGCGGAGGCGCCGTTGCTCCCCACACCCGAGAGTGCGCGCTCTGCCGCCTCCAGTCGCGTGTACTCCTCGACCAGCGGCTTCAGTTCCTTCAAACGCGCTTGGATCTCTTTGCGCTTCTCGTCGAGGAAGTCTGCCATCTGCAGGGGCCCTTTCGGCTCGTTGGTGCGGCTGACTGTACTCACTTACCGGTGAAAGTGGCCTTGCCGGGCCCGTGCTGCAGGAAACTCTGCACCGCCTCGCGCGAATCGTGAGTCTCGAACAAGTGTGAGGTGAACGCTGCCGTTCGCTCGTCGGCGCCGCGCGTTCCGTGGTCGGCCTGAGCCCGCACGACGGCCTTAGTGGCGGCGTGCGCGCGCGTCGGGCCGGCGGCCAGGGTGCGGGCGAAGCCCCGTGCGTCGTCGAGCATGGCGTCGTCGGCGAGCACCCGGTTAATCACTCCCCAACCGTGCAGCGTGGCTGAGTCAAATAACTCACCCGAGAACACGAACTCGCGCGCACGGGCGGTGCCGGCGCGCTCGGCCATCCGCTGCGTACCGCCCATCAGCGGGGTGATCCCCACCACCTTCTCCACCAGCCCGAAGCGGGCGCTCTCGGTCGCCCACAGCAGGTCGCACGCGAGTGACAGCTCGAGCCCGGCGGTGAGGCAGAGGCCGTGCACCGCCGCGATCGTGGGGAACGGCATGTCCTCAACCTTGTGGGTGAGCTCCAGCAGCGAGGCGGTGAGCGCGTCCGCGGCCGGGATGTCCAGGCCCTCGAACACGTGCACGTCGACGCCGGCGGTGAACACCTTTCCCTCGGCGCGCACCAGCAGCGCGCGCGGGGCCGCGGCGGCGGCCGCGTCGACCGCCTCGCGCAGCTCGGCCATCAGCGCGGCGTCGAACAGGTTCAGCGGCGGGTTGGAGAGGACGATCTCCCCGACGTCGCCATCGGTCTCGTAGCGTGCGTGTGGCATGGACGGTGACGCTATCCATATGCGCAGCGCCTGGGACTCACAGGCGGAGAACTGGATCGCCTGGGCGCGGGCGCCCGAGCACGATCACTTCTTCTGGCGGCTCGGCCTGCCGGCGCTGCTCGAGCTGCTGCCGCCGCCCGGCCGCCGGACGCTCGACCTGGCGTGCGGCGAGGGCCGCGTCTCGCGCGTGCTGGCCGCGCGCGGCCACGACGTGGTCGGCGTCGAGGGCTCGCCGGCGCTGGCCTCCGCCGCCCGCGAGGCGGACCCGGAGATCGAGGTGCTCGACGGGGACGCCGCCGCGCTGCCGCTGCCCGACGGCGCCGTCGACCTCGTGGTGTGCTCGATGGCGCTGCTGAACTTCGACGACGTGGACGCGGCCGTGCGCGAGGCGGCCAGGGTGCTCGAGCCGGGCGGGCGCCTGTGCTTCACCACGGTGCACCCGTGGAACTCGCTGAAGGCGGGCGAGGACTACTTCGCCGAGCACACCTACGCCGAGACCCGCACTCGCGATGGGCTGGAGATGACGTTCGCCGACCGCCATCGGCCGCTGGGCGCCTTCTCGCGCGCGTTCGAGGGCGCCGGGCTCCTCGTGGAGGCGCTGCGCGAGCCGGTGCCGGACGCCGAGCACGTCGCGCTGCACCCTTCGGTGGAGCAGTGGACGCGCCGGCCCGTGTTCCTGGCCGGCCGCTGCAAGAAAGGGGTCTGACCCCCTTCTTGCGTCAGTCCTCCAGCAGCTTCTTGAGCTGCTTGAGCGACTGGGTGGCCTCCTTCTTGGGCTGGCCGCCGACCAGCACGCGCGAGGCCGCCTTGCCGAGCAGGCCTCCCGGCGCCTTGAACTCGTTCTCGTACTCGAAGTGGGTGCCCTCGCCCTTGTCGGAGAGCTTGTAGGCGGTGCGCGCGTAGGAGTGGGCGGGCCCGCGGCCCTCCCAGGTCGCCGAGCGGCCGGGCTCGCACTCGGTGAGCGTCCACTTCACCTTGAAGTTCACGCCGCGCAGGCACAGCGTCTGCTCCATCCCATAGCCCTCGTGCGGGCGGCCGCCGTCGGCGTCGTTGACCTTGCGGTGGATCGTCACCCACTCCTTCAGGCGCGCCGGGTCGAGCATCGTCTCGAAGACCTTCTCGCGCGGCGCGTCGATGTCGATCGATGCGGTGACGAGCGTCATCTGGCGGCAACCTCCTCGATCATCTCCCAGTCGCGCAGCGCGCGCTCCACCGCGGCGTCGAACGGGTGCAACCGTATTCCGAACGCACCGGCCGCGGCGTCGTCGCGCGGCAGCAGGTCGTGCTCGAGGCCCTCCATCAGCGGCGCGATCAGCGCCGGGTCCTCGCCCGCGACCGCGGCGGCGACCTGCGAGGCGACCGGGGTCAGGTTGAAGCCGAGTCCGAGCTTGGGCCGGCCGACCATCATCGACTCGGCGATCCGGTCGATCAGCTGCTCGTAGGTGACGGTGTCGGGGCCCGCGATGTCCCACGAGCGACCGGCCAGCGCGGCCGGCGCCGTTGCGGCCGTGGTGAGGAACCCCAGCACGTCGCGTCCGTCGATCGGCCGCGTCCGGTTCTGCCGCCAGGCCGGGAGCGCCATCACGGGCAGCCGCTCGATCAGCCGCACCAGGAAGCGGAACGAGCGCGAGCGGGCGCCGATCACGATCGACGCGCGCAGCGCGATCGACTCCGGCGCGGCGGCCAGCAGCGCCTCCTCGACGGCGAGCCGCGACGCCAGGTGGCGGGACGCGGCGCCGTCGCTCGGCACGAGCCCGCCGAGGTAGACGATCCGGCGCACGCCGGCCGTCTGCGCGGCGGCGGCGAAGCGCTCGGCCGCGCGCAGCTCCTGCTCGGGGAACGCGCCGCCCGCCGGGCCCTCCATCGAGTGGATCAGGTAGTAGGCCACCTCGATCCCGTCCGTGGCCTCCTCCAGACCTGCGCCGGTCAGCGCGTCGCCGGTCACGACCTCGTCGAGCAGCACGCCGGCCGCCGCCACCCGCTCGCGCGAGCGGGCGAAGCCGCGCACGTCGTGGCCGGCCGCCGCGAGCGCGGGCGCGAGGACGGAGCCGACGTAGCCCGAGACGCCGGTGACGAGGATGCGCATCCGCACACCCTGCCCTACGGGATGACCGCGAAAACCGCCGAGGATGCGGGGTCGCCTTCCCGCAGGGAGCATGGTTTTCGCCCCGTTCGGGGGTATTTGCGGGGAAGCCCCGAAAACCGTGCGGTTTGCGGGTTCCGGCGTTGCATGCCCGACGCCGGCGCGCTTTGCTTGCGCTCGTCCGGTGGGTCGAGTCGTGGGGGAGAGGTCGGGGAAGTTGGCAGCACGGAACGCTGGAGCACGGAAGGTGAGTTGCGACGATTGCTTCTTCGGTCGCAACGGGCTGTGCGCTCTCGCACTCGACGAGCCGTGCGCGACCTACCGCCCCGACCATCCCGAGGGCCTGCGGCCGCCGAGCCAGCTGCGCTTCGTGTTCCGCCAGGAGCGCCGCCGCCAGGCGGCCTGGGCGTTCCCTACGGCACAGGAGCAGGCCGCGCTGCACGCTTAGCGACCCACTCGACGCCCGGCGAGTCGGTGACCCCGTGCGCGAGGATCGAGACGAACACGCACAGCGCGGCCAGGTTGAATATCCGCGCGTCGCCCTCGAAGCCCGAGGCGAGCACGAGCAGCGAGAACGTCATCGTCGCCACGCCCTTCGGGCCGAACCAGGCCATGAACGCCTTCAGCGGCGTCGAGACGCGGGTCCCCGCCAGCGCGATCCAGATGGCCACGGGCCGCGCGAGCAGCAGCGTGACCGCGACGAGCGCGACGGCCGCCCAGCCGTCTCCGAACAGGCCGTCGAGCGTGAGCAGCGACCCGAAGACGACGAACACGCCGAGCTTGACGATCTCGACGATGTCGTCGGCGCGGTGCTCGAACGTCTCGCGCAGGTCCGGCCGGCGGATCCCGAGGACGATCGCGCACACGAACACTGCGATCAGCCCGTTGCCGTCCAGCGGCAGCCCGACCGCGACGCCGTAGGTTCCGAACGCGGCTCCGAGCACGTAGAGCGACTTCTGATGGTCCGGGATCCCGCGGTCGACGCTGCGACCGCGCGGCATCGCGACCGACGCCACCAGCCCCATGGCGATCCCGAAGACGAAGCCGAGCGTGACGTCCTGGAGCACGAACTGCCACCACACGAACTCCTCCCCGTCCGGCCCGGCACCGACGAGCGCGGCTGTGAACGCCAGCACGGCCGGCAGCGCCAGGCCGTCGTTCATGCCCGACTCGAGGTTGAGTGAGTGGCGCACCACCCGCGGCACGCGTGGATTCGTCACTACCGAGGAGGACAGCACTGGGTCGGTCGGCGCCAGCAGCGCGCCGAGCAAGAAGCACTCCGTCCAGCCGAGGTCGGTGAGCGCGCGCGCCGCGAGCGCCACGATCCCCGCCGTCAGCGGCATCGCCAGTACGAGCTTGCGAAAGGGCAGGTGCCAGGCTTTCTGCAACATCTCTTCCTCGACCTCGAGCCCGTCGCGGAACAGGATCACGATCAGCGCGACCAGCGCGAGGTCGGCCACGAAGCCTGAGCCCGGGTCGAGCTCGAGCACCTCGAGCCCGCCATGACCGAGCAGGAAGCCCGCGAGCACGAACAAGGCGGTGAGCGAGAGGAACGAGCGGCGCGCGAGCCCTGACAGAAGCGCGCCGGTCATCAGCAGCCCGCCGAGTACCAGCACGACCGTGTCGAACCCGCCGGCCCCTGTCGCGGCGAGGACGGTCACAGATATAGAGTCGCACGCGTGCGTATCACGGTGCTGGGCAAGTCCCCGGCGTGGCAGGACGCAGGAGGGGCGTGCAGCGGCTACCTCGTCGAGGCGGACGGGACCTGCGTGCTGCTCGACTGCGGCAGCGGCGTCTTCGGCAAGCTGCGCCGCCACCGCGAGTACTGGGAGGTCGACGCGGTCGTCGTCTCGCACCTCCACGCCGACCACATCCTCGACCTCGTGCCGTACGCGTCCGCGCTCACGTACGCCCCGCGCCAGCAGCCCGTGCCGGTCGGCGGGCATCCCGGCACCGACACGCCCGCGCGCCCGGGGCTGATCGCCCCTCGGGGCGCGGCCGAGGCGTTCCGCCAGGTCTGCTCGGGCTCCGGGATGCGGCCGGAGCACATCGAGCGGGCGTTCGAGCTGGTCGAGTACGGGCCCGAGGAGAGCTTCTCGCTCGGAGCGCTCGCCGTCTGCTTCCGGCCCGTGCCGCACTTCCTGCCCACCAACGCGGTCGAGCTGCGCGAGGGCGCGGCGCGGCTGACGTTCAGCGCCGACTGCGCGCCAAACGACGAGCTGACCGAGTTCGCGCGCGACACGTCGCTGCTGCTGATCGAGGCGACGCTGCCGCGCCCGGAGCGCACCGGCGTGCGCGGCCACCTGACCCCGGAGGAGGCCGGCGAGCACGGCCGCCGGGCGGGCGCGCGCCGGCTCGTGCTCTCTCACTTCTCCGACGAGCTCGACGCCGAGTGGGCGCGCCGGGAGGCCGAGCGCAGCTTCGGCGGGCCGGTCGAGGTGGCCCGCGAGGACGCGGTGTACGAGCTGTAGCCATTCGTGCACAGCAATCGGCGCCAGCTGCCGATAAAGAGCCCAGGACCCCCGGCCGATGCTGACCACATGACCATGCTCGACTCCCAGAGCGCCTCAGACGGCGTGCGACTGCTGTCGCACCGTCCGTCCGTGCTCTACAAGGTCGAGCACCTGGCGACCGAGCCGGTCGACGGCGACATCGCCGTCGAGGGGCTCGTGCTCGCCGGCCCGGCGTGGGCGGACCGCCTC
The DNA here is from genome assembly GCA_035264365.1 of Solirubrobacteraceae bacterium. GTDB lineage: Bacteria > Actinomycetota > Thermoleophilia > Solirubrobacterales > Solirubrobacteraceae > DATFQI01. The sequence continues at coordinate 8,925 of DATFQI010000139.1, read as the reverse complement.
AAGGACCTGCTCAGCGCGCTGTCCCAGTCCGAGCGCGCCTGCCTGTTCGCCGTGCGCCTCGCCGACGACCAGGCGCTGCCGCTGCCGGCCGACACGCTGCTCGACCGCAGCCGCACGGACTGGTTCCCCGACTTCCTCTCGCACGGCCAGATGAAGCCGCACTTCCAGCCGATCGTGGACCTCACCAGCGGCGAGGTGTACGGCCGCGAGGCGCTGATGCGCGGCAAGCTCGGCGCCGTCGAGCTGCGCGGGGGCGAGCTGCTGGCCGCCGCCGAGGCGCACGACGCGTTGTTCTCGTTCGACTACCGGGCCCGCACCGCGGCGCTCGAGGTCGGTCTGCCGCTGCTGCCCGAGGGCGAGGTCCTGTTCGTCAACCTCGACCCGCGCGCCGTGCTCGACGTCGAGGGCTCCCTGCGCACGACCTGGCCCGCCGTCGGCCGCCTCGGCGCCGACCCGTCCCGGATCTGCCTCGAGCTGGTCAAGCCGGAGCGCTGCGCGGACCGCGACATGCTCGGCGAGCTGGTCGCGGCGCACCGCAAGCGCGGCGCGCTCGTCGCCCTGGACGACATGTCCGGCGGCGCGGAGTCGCTGCTGTTCCTCGAGCATCTCCGCCCCGACGTGGTCAAGATCGACAACGCCCTGACGGCCGGCATCCAGCACTCGGCGGCCCGCCGCCGGCTCGTGGCCGCGCTCGTCGACTGCGCCCACGAGCACGGCTGCAAGGTCGTCGCCGAGGGCGTCGAGCGCGTCGACGAGTTCCGGGCGATGGCCGACCTCGGGGTCGACCTCGGGCAGGGCTTCTACTTCGGGCAGCCGACCGCCAAGCCGATGGCGGTCGACACGCGGCTGGTCCGCCCGCGCGCCGAGCTCGTCTGATCAGAGCGGGGGCGCTGCGAGCACCTCGTCGAGGCGGTCGAGCATCCGCTGCTCGCCTTCGCTGACGCGCTCGGCGTGGAAGCCCATGAAGCCGCCCTCCTTGGCTGCGTTCGCGGCCTCCTGGGCCGCCGCCAGCAACCACTCGCGCACCGCTGCGGCGTCCTGTGGCGAGGCCTTCTCCGAGAGGATGCGGTTGACCGCGCCGAGCTCGTCGAGGATCTCGACGCCGGCGTTCGCTCCGGAGGTCGGCTTGAAGCCTCCGAGCGGGTTCTTGCGCTGCCCTGCCTCCGCGACGACCTCTCGGGCGATCGCGCCCGCCAGCTCCCCGCTCCCTCCGCCCTCGGCAGAGCGCACCGTCTTGAGCGTCGCCGCGGTCTCCTTGACCGCCTCGATCGGGCCGCCGGGGTCCGCGAGGGAGATCGCCATCCCGGCCACGAACGGGGCGCGCTTGAGCCGCACCCACTCCTCGTCGGTGAAGTCAGCCTTGGACGTCATCGAGCACCTCCTATCCGTGACCGGCGCGAGCGGCACATCATTCCAGCCGTGGCCTAATCTGCGGGCGATGGCCCCCGACCGGGATCTGTTCGCGAACTTCGAGCGCATGCGGCGCGAGATGGACGAGCTGTTCGGCGACGTGTTCGACCGCACGATGGCTCCGGTGCGCCGGGGCGGGTTCTCGCCCACGGTCGACGTGTACTACACCGGCGACCCGCCGCGGGCGATCGTGCGGGCGGACCTGGCGGGCGTCGACCCGGCTGCGATCGCGCTCGAGATACGGGGCCGCGAGCTGGTGCTGAGCGGTCGCCGCGAGCCCGAGCCCGGCGACGACCGCGTCTACCAGCAGCTCGAGATCGAGCACGGGCCGTTCCGGCGCGTGGTGCCGCTCGGCGCCGACGTCGACGCGAATGCGGCGAGCGCGGCCTACGAGGACGGGATGCTGATCGTGGAGCTGCCGCTGGCGCCGCCGTCGCGGCCGACGACGGTCCGTATCGAGCCCGAGCGCAGGGACGAGCCGTGATCGCCGTCGGCCAGGGCGACCTGGCCGTGCCCGAGCCGCCCGCGCTGCCCGCGACGCTGCCGATCCTGCCGCTGCGCGACACGGTCACGTTCCCGGACACGCTGACGCCGCTGGCGGTCGGCCAGCCGCGCTCGATCACGCTGATCAACGACGTCCTGGCCGCCGACCGCCGGCTCGTGATGGTCGCCAGCCGCGACCCGGAGGCCGAGGAGCCGGGGCCCGAGGTGCTCTACGACGTCGGCGTGGCGGGCGTCGTCGCGCGCATGCTCAAGGTGCCCGACGGCACGCTGCGCGTGCTCGTGCAGGGCGGCCAGCGCGTCCGCATCGAGGACTGGACCTCGACCGCGCCGTACATCGCCGCGCGCGTCGTGGAGCTTCCCGACGTGGTCGACGACGGGCCCGAGCTCGAGGCGCTCGTGCGCAACGTGCGCCAGATGTTCACGCAGATCATCGAGCACGCGCCGTACCTGCCCGAGGAGCTGCAGATGGCGGTCGCCAACCTCGAGGACCCGTCCGCGCTCTCGCACCTGATCGCCGGCGCGCTGCGGATCCCGACCGAGTTGCGCCAGGCGCTGCTCGAGGAGAATGACGTCGCCAAGCGCCTGCACCGGCTCACGGAGCTGCTCGCGCGCGAGCTCGAGGTGGCCGAGATCGGCACGCGCATCCACTCGCAGGTCCAGTCCGAGATGGACAAGACCCAGCGCGAGTACTACCTGCGCCAGCAGCTGAAGGCGATCCAGGAGGAGCTTGGGGAGCGCGACCCGGCCGAGGCGGAGGTCGAGGAGCTGCGCGAGCAGCTCTCAGAGCTCGAGCTGCCGGAGCTGGTGCGCAAGCAGGCCGACCGCGAGCTCTCGCGGCTGGAGAAGCTCCCGCCCGCCTCCGCCGAGCACGGGGTGATCCGCACCTGGCTGGAGTGGATCGCCGCGCTGCCCTGGAACCGGTCCACCGACGACAACCTCGACCTCGCGCACGCGCGCGAGGTCCTCGACGCCGACCACTACGACATCGAGAAGATCAAGGACCGGATCCTCGAGTTCCTGGCCGTGCGCAAGCTCACGCACGAGGGCGGGGGCACGTCGATCCTCTGCTTCGTCGGCCCGCCCGGCGTCGGCAAGACCTCGCTCGGCCGCTCGATCGCGCGCGCCATGGGCCGCCAGTTCGAGCGCATCAGTGCGGGCGGCGTGCGCGACGAGGCCGAGATCCGCGGCCACCGGCGCACCTACATCGGCGCGATGCCCGGCGTGATCGTGCGCGCGCTGCGCGACGCCGGCTCCGAGAACCCCGTGTTCATGATCGACGAGATCGACAAGATGGGCTCGGACTACCGCGGGGATCCGGCGAGCGCGATGCTCGAGGTCCTCGACCCCGAGCAGAACTCGACCTTCCGCGACCACTACCTCGACGTCCCGTACGACCTCTCGCGCGTGATGTTCATCACCACCGCGAACACGCTCGACACGATCCCCGGCCCGCTGCGCGACCGGATGGAGATCATCCAGCTCGCGGGCTACACCGAGGAGGAGAAGCTCCAGATCGCCACGCGCTACCTGGTGCCGCGCCAGATCGAGCGCAACGGGCTCAAGGGCTCGCAGATCGCGTTCTCCGAGGCCGGGCTGAAGGCGATCATCGGCTTGTACACGCGCGAGGCCGGCGTGCGCGGGCTCGAGCGCGAGATCGGCTCGGTCTGCCGCAAGGTCGCGCGCCAGGTTGCGGAGGGCAGCTTCGAGAAGAAGGTCACGGCCACAGGCCCGAAGGTGCGCGAGCTGCTCGGCCGCCCGCGCTTCCCCGCCGACGTCAAGCGCCGCACGCGCGAGCCCGGGGTCGCCACCGGCCTGGCCTGGACGCCCGTCGGCGGCGACGTGCTGTTCGTCGAGGCGAGCGCGATGCCCGGCTCCGGCAAGCTCACGATCACCGGCCAGCTCGGCGAGGTCATGAAGGAGTCCGCGCAGGCCGCGCTCTCGTACGTGCGCTCGCACTCCGGCGGGCTGCCCGAGGACTTCTTCAAGACCCACGACATCCACCTGCACGTGCCGGCGGGCGCGATCCCCAAGGATGGCCCGAGCGCCGGCATCACGATGGCGACCGCCCTGATGTCGCTCGTGTCGGACCGCCGGGTGCGCGACGACACGGCGATGACGGGCGAGCTGACGCTGACCGGGCTGGTGCTGCCGATCGGCGGCCTGAAGGAGAAGGCGCTGGCGGCCCAGCGCGCCGGGGTCAAGCGCGTGCTCGCCCCGCGCCGCAACGAGGCGGATCTCGAGGACTTCCCCGCGCACCTGCGCGACGGCATGGAGTTCGTCTGGGTCGGCGAGATCTCCGAGGTCTTCGCGGCCGCGCTCGACGGGCGGTAATCCTGGGTATGCTCGCCCGTAGGCCCGGAACTTGACAGCGAGAGAGGGTGGTATGGCTTCAGCCAAGAAGAAGGCCGCCAAGGCCCAGAGAGCGGCCGTGAAGGCCAGGTACAACCCGTACGTGCAGAAGGTCGTCGATGACGAGGACCTGCGTGCGGACATCGTGCAGGCCTATGAAGCGAGCCGTGATGCGTTCGGGCGGTTGAGCAACGGCAAGTCGCCGTCGAAGGCCTTGTTCGATGACAAGAAGCTCCAGAAGGACCTCAAGCAGGCGGCCGAGTCCTTCCGCGACGCCGCGGTGACGCTGCGCGAGGCGCCCAAGAAGCAGAAGAGCGGCGGCGGCCTCGGGAGACTGCTGCTGGTCGGCCTGGTCGGCACCGGGCTGGCGCTCGCCCTCTCCGAGGGGCTGCGCAAGAAGGTGCTCGACGCGCTGTTCGGCGCCGAGGAGGAGTTCGAGTACACCTCGACCACGACCTCGCCTCCGTCGCCGGCCGCAACGGCGGGCACCACGACCTGACCCAGGCCGGCAGCACGGCCTTGCGGGAGGGCGCCTGGCAAGGCGCCCTTCTCATTTAAGCCCTCCGCCCGCACGCCGGATATCCACACTTCTCTCCGCGGGATAGCTCCGCGGCCCGATGCACCGGGCGACCGTAGATTCGCTCGCCATGAGGATTCGCAACCTGACCGCGGCAGGCCTGTTCGCCGCGCTGCTGCTCCCCGCCGCCGCCGATGCGGCCACCAAGCCCGTCTTCCGCGGCCCGCCGCCCAAGGGCGAGCTGAAGGGCGTCAAGGGCCCCGCGTTCGACTCGAGCTTCTACCCCGACCGCGTGACGATCGCCCGCGGCGACAAGATCAAGCTGACGACGCTCGGCTTCGGAGACACGATCTTCGTGCCCAAGGGTCAGAAGGCGCCTGCGTTCGCGGTGCCCAACGCCGGCGCGCCCGTCTCCGGCGCCAAGGACGCCGCCGGCGCCGACATGTGGTTCAACGGCCGGCCGGCGTTCGCGCCCAACCCTGCCGCGATCATGCCGCAGGGCGGCAAGGTCATCGACGGCACCAAGGCGGTCGGCAGCGGCCTCGCGCTCGACGGCCCGCCGAAGCCCTGGGTCGTCAAGTTCCCCAAGGCCGGCAAGTTCGTGCTGCGCTCGGCGCTGCAGCCCGGCGTAACGCTGACCGTGAAGGTCAAGAAGGGCGAGCGCTCCTCCGAGAATTCCGACGCCGCCCGCGTCAAGCGCCAGTTGCGCGCCAACACCAAGCTCGCCAATCGGCTCCTGAAGTACAAGGGCCCGGAGGGCAACGTGGTCCGCGCCGGCAACGACGCCAAGGGCGTGGCGACGATCGCGTTCTTCCCGGCCAGGAAGACCGTCAAGGTCGGCGACACCGTCACGTTCTCGATGTCCCGGCGGTCGATCGAGACGCACAACGTCGCGTTCGGCCCGAAGGCGTACCTCGACGAGCACGCGAAGAACTTCTTCGGCCCCGTGTTCGAGCCGTTCGTGACCTTCCGCTCGGAGGCCCCGGGCACGCCGATCTCCTTCGACGGCGCCAACCACGGCAACGGGTACGCCAACACGGGCGTGCTCGACACCAACCCGGTCACCGACTTCCCGAAGTCGGAGCGGGTCACGTTCACCAAGCCCGGCACGTACGCGTACTACTGCGCCGTGCACGGCAACGACATGGCCGGCGAGATCGTCGTCGAGTAGCCGATGCGCCAGTTGCTGCTCCTGATCGCCGTCGCCGCGCTCGCCGCGGCGGCGGCCCCGGCCCAGGCCGGCAAGCTCGCGAAGGTCGACCTCGGGACGAGCTACTACGGCCCGGCGAAGCTGACCGTCAAGAAGGGCGACAAGGTCCGCTTCACCTGGCACGCGAGCTTCGACCTGCACGACGTCAACGTGAAGTCGGGCCCGCAGAGGTTCAAGTCACCGCTCCAGGCGTCGGGTACGTGGACACGGAAGTTCACCAAGCCCGGCAAGTACGTCCTGTACTGCACGCAGCACAGCGACATGGGCATGACCCTCACGGTCAAGCGTTGAACAAGCCGCGCGCCCTCCACAGGGCGCGCGGTGAGCCCTTCAACCGCAGCCGCCGCGTGGCGACCGCCTTCCTCGGGTCGAGCCGCCCGGCCGTCAGGTCCACCCAGTCGTCGAAGGCGACCCGCAGCTCGACGTCAGGGTCGCGCGCGCGGCCTGGCGCGGCGGCCGTCGAGCCGTTGTCCAGGCGCAAGTACCAGGGCTCGGCGTCGGGGAACTCCCACTGCAGCGTCATCGGGACGTCCGGCGCGGTGCGCGGGTCGACGGCGCGGCGCACGGAGTCGAACAGCAGCGCCATCGACCGCGGGTCGCGGGCGGCGCCGCCGTTCTTCTCGCCCAGGTAGCCGGCGCGCAGCAGGGCCAGCGCGCGCTCGGCGCGCTCCTGCACCGGCAGGTCGTGGGGATAGACCTGCGGGCCCGGCAGCGTCTCCAGCGGCAGGCCGGCCATCCGCAGCTTGGACTCGAACGAGCGCGCGCCCTCGGTGAAGATCTCCTCGAGCGTGAAGCCGAAGCACTCGGTGTACTCGCGGTTGAAGCCCGGCGGGACGAATACGGCGACGGAGATGGGGAACACCTCGCGCAGCAGGTCCGCGACCGCGGCCGGGACCTCGTCCGGGTCCTCCCTGACGAGGTCGTGCAGCAGCTTGACGCCGAACCCGATGTGGCGCTGCTCGTCCTGCGCGACGTGGTGCATGCCCTCGCGGAAGCCGGGCAGCAGATCGCGGCGCTCGAGGTAGTCGCCGATGAAGTGCTGACCCGGCTGCGCCAGCGTCGCCTCGACGATGAAGTGATACATCGTCACGGCGCGCGCGAGGGCGGTGCGCGAGCGGTCCTTGCGCAGCACGCCGGTGATCTCGTCGAGCATCTCGAACGTCTTGCGGAAGCCCCAGGTGAGCTCGGGCTCGGTGGCGGCCAGCGCGCCGGCGATCGTGCCGTCGCCGCGCTCGACGACCTCCTCCATGAAGCGATGGAAGAAGACCGAGTGGCGCGCCTCGTCGACCTGCTGGGTGGCCAGGAAGTACTTCTGCTCCTCGCGCGGCGCGGCGTCGATGAACGGCACGAGGTCGTCGGCGACCGCGTCCTCGCCGTGGAAGAACATCGAGTAGTTCCAGAGGGCTGCGCGGCGCTCGAGCTCGGAAAAGTCCTCGCGCCACTGCCGGCGGTCCGCGCTCAGGTCGATCTCCGTGGCCCGCCAGTTGCCGCACTCCCAGCGCGCGTACAGGTCCGCGTAGGAGATCTTGTCCATCGCGCTGCTCACCTGATGCGCTCCCCCAGCTCGCCCGCAAGGTCGGCGATCGCGATGCGATCCTGCTGGAGGCTATCCCGCTGACGCAGTGTCACTGTGTGATCTTCGACCGATTGGTGGTCGATCGTGACGGCGAACGGGGTGCCGATCTCGTCCTGGCGCCGGTAGCGCTTGCCGATGTGGCCGCCCGAATCGTACTCGGCGCTCATGCGCGTGCGCAGGTCCTCGTAGATCTCGCGCGCGAGCTCCGGGTGGCCGTCCTTGCGCAGCAGCGGCAGCACCGCGACCTTGATCGGCGCGACCTTCGGGTGCAGGCGCAGCACCGTGCGCTGCTCGCCGCCCTGCTCGTCCTCGTCATAGGCGTCGCAGAGCAGGGCGAGGATCGTGCGCCCGAGCCCGGCGGCCGGCTCGATCACGTGCGGGAGGTAGCGCTCCTTGGTCTGCGGATCGACGTACTCGAGCTTCTCGCCCGAGAACTCCTGGTGCTGGCGCAGGTCGAAGTCGCCGCGGTTGGCGATGCCCTCGAGCTCGGACCAGCCGATCGGATACAGGTACTCGATGTCGCTCGTCGCGCTCGAGTAGTGGCTGAGCTCCTCGGCGCCGTGCGGGCGCAGGCGCAGCTTCTCGCGGTCGATGCCGAGCCCGGCGTACCACTCCATGCGCTGCTCGAGCCAGTGCTCGTGCCACTTCTGGGCCTCGTCGGGAGGCACGAAGAACTCCATCTCCATCTGCTCGAACTCGAGCGTGCGGAAGACGAAGTTGCCCGGCGTGATCTCGTTGCGGAAGGACTTGCCGACCTGCGCGATCCCGAACGGCGGGCGCCTGCGCGAGTACTGCAGCGTGGTCTTGTAGTCGAGGAAGATGCCCTGGGCGGTCTCCGGGCGCAGGTAGACCGTCGAGCCCGACTCGGCCACCGGGCCGACCGTGGTCTCGAACATCAGGTTGAACTCGCGCGCCGGCGTCAGGTCGCAGTCGGGGTGCTCGCCCGGCAGCTTCGACGGGGCGCGGCCGCAGTGCAGGTCGTGGGCGGTCGAGCCCGCCCGCGCCTCTTCGAGGTGATCTGCGCGGAAGCGGAGCTTGCACGTCCGGCAGTCCACGAGCGGGTCGGTGAAGCCGGCGAGGTGGCCCGAGGCCTCCCACGTGCGCGGGTGCTGGATGATCGCCGAGTCCAGGGCGACGATGTCGTCGCGCTCCTGGATCATCGCCTTCCACCACTGGGCGACGACGTTGTTCTTGAGCAGCACACCGTAGTGTCCGTAGTCGTAGGTGTTGGCGATCCCGCCGTAGATCTCCGAGGCGGGGAAGATCAGCCCCCGCCGCTTGCACAGGGAGACGATCTTGTCCATGGTCGCGACGTCGGTCATTGCGGGCGGAGGTTAGTGGGGCGCACCAAGGTCGACC
>DATFQI010000138.1:0-6177 GCA_035264365.1 Solirubrobacteraceae bacterium | reverse complement strand
GAGGAGCCGTTGGACTCGAGGATGTCCGACACGACGCGGATCGTGTACGGGAACTCCTCCGCCGACGGGATCATCGGGACCAGCGCGCGCTCGGCGAGCGCGCCGTGGCCGATGTCACGGCGCTTGGGGCCGCGCATGAAGCCGGCCTCGCCGACCGAGAACGGCGGGAAGTTGTAGTGGTGCCAGTACCGCTTGGACGTCTCGAGGCCGAGGCCGTCGACGCGCATCTCCTCGCGGGTGGTGCCCAGGGAGGCGACCGAGAGGGCCTGCGTCTGACCGCGCGTGAAGACGGCGGAGCCGTGGGCGCGCGGCAGCACGCCGGCCTCGATCCAGATGTCGCGGATCTCGTCGGTGCCGCGGCCGTCCGGGCGCTTCTTCTGGACGGCGATGCGCTCGCGGATGATCGACTTCTCGAGCTTGTCGAACGCGAGCTGCGCCTTCTGGCGGTAGTCCGCGTAGGTCTCGGAGCTCGGCTCGCCCGAGTACTGCTCGAGCACGGCCTCCTCGACGGCCTTGGTGGCGTCCTGGCGGGCGAGCTTGTCCTCGACCTGGGTCGCCTGATCGAGCGCGTCGCCGTGCGAGTTCTTGATCTGGGCCAGCAGGTCCGTGTCGACCTGCGGGACCTCGACCTCGGCCTTGGGCTTGCCGGCCTTCTCGCGCAGCTCGTGCTGCAGGGCGACGAGCTGCTTGATCGCGCCGTGGGCGATGTCGAGCGCGTCGAGGATCTCGGCCTCGGGCACCTCGCTGGCACCGCACTCGACCATCAGGATCGCCTCTTCCGTGCCGGAGACGACGAGGTCCATCTCGGCCTCCTGCATCGCCTCCTCGCCCGGGTTGATGACGAAGTTGCCCTCGATCTTGCCGATCCGGACCGCGCCGACGGGCTGCGGGAACGGGATGTCGGAGACCATCAGGGCGGCGGAGGCGCCGTTCATCGCGAGGATGTCGTACGACGCGTCGTGGTCGACCGACAGCGGCATGTTCACCAGCTGGGTCTCACGGCGCCAGCCCTTGGGGAACAGGGGGCGCAGCGGACGGTCGATCATCCGGGCCACGAGCGTGCCCTTCTCGCCGGCACGACCCTCGCGCTTGAAGAAGGAGCCGGGGATCTTGCCCGCGGCGTACATCCGCTCCTCGACATCCACCGTCAGCGGGAGGAAGTCGACGTCGCGCAGGTTGCCCGCCGTGGCGGTGGACAGCACGCGCGTGTCGCCGGCGGAGACGACGACAGAACCGGAGGCCTGCTTGGCCAGCTTGCCGGTCTCGAAGGAGATCTCAGTTCCGCCGATCTCGACGGACACCCGAGTCGCTTCAGGCATGTATTCCTTTCCTTGCCCGCTCCTCGTGAGCGGGCCCTCTGCATCATTTGACGCTTCGGTAGTCGTTGCATCCAGAATAGCTGCCCTGGGTACGCCCGCCGCCATGAGCTCGCGCATCGTCGTCTTCGGCGCCACCGGCTACACGGGCCGCCTCGTCGCCGAGCGGCTGGCGGCGCAGGGTGCGAAGCCGGTGCTGGCGGGCCGCGACGAGACCCGGCTCGGCGAGCTCGCCGGGCGCCTCGGTGGACTCGACATCGTGCGCGCCGACGCCATGCGGCGCAACTCGGTCTTCGAGGCCGTGCAGCCGGGCGACGTGCTCGTCTCCACCGTCGGGCCGTTCGCCAAATGGGGCGATGCCGCCGTGCGCGCGGCGATCGCCGCGCCCGGCTCCGTGTACCTGGACTCGACGGGCGAGCCCGTGTTCATCAGGCGTGTGTTCGAGGAGCTCGGCGGCCCGGCGGGCCGTGCCGGAACCACGCTCATGCCGGCGATGGGGTTCGACTTCGTCCCGGGCGCGCTGGCCGGCGCCCTCGCGCTGCGCGAGGCGGGCGCTGCCGCGGTGCGGGTCGACGTGGGCTACTTCTCGCTCGGCGCGGGCCGCGACGGGGCGAGCGCGGGCACGCGCGAGTCGCTGGTCGGCGCGACGCTCAACGACAACCACGCCTTCCGCGGCGGCAGGGTGCGCACGGTCCGCCCTGCCGAGCGCGTGCGTTCGTTCGAGGTCAAGGGCAAGCAGCGCACCGCGATCTCGGTCGGCGGCGCCGAGCATTACACGCTGCCGGCGGCGTTCCCCGGGCTGCTCGAGGTCAACGTCTACCTCGGCTGGTTCGGCGCGCTGGCCAAGCCGCTGCAGGCGGGCACGCTGGCCGGGACCGTCGCGCTGAAGCTGCCCGGGGTCCGCAGCGTCCTGCAGGCCGCGGGCGAGCGGCTGGTCTCGCTCGCGGGCGCCCCGGAGGCGGGCACCACCCCGGACACGCTGTCCTGGATCGCGGCCATCGCCTGCAACGCGGCCGGCGAGCCCTTGGCCGAGGTCCACCTGACCGGCACCGACGGCTACGACTTCACCGCCTCGTTCCTGGCGTGGGCGGCGCAGCGCGCCGCCGGCGGCAACCGCCCGAAGGTCGTCGGCGCGGTCGGGCCGGTCGAGGCGTTCGGGCTCGACGCGCTCGAGCAGGGCTGCGCCGCCGCCGGGCTCACGCGGCTGCGCGACGGCGACGCGGCCGCCGCTGCCTGAGCGCCGGCGAACGTCAAAGGCGGCTGGGTAGGGCTGGTGAGGTCGTCCCGGCGCGAGTGGGGACCTTTGACCCCGCTATAGCGTGCAAACGGTCCCCACCCAGGACGGGCGGCTCCCTCACCTCCCTACCCAGCGCCGTTGGCCGTGAGCCCTGCGCGGGCTCAGCGCCCTAGCCGCCGGAGCAAGCCACCCACGCCGAGCAGCCCGCGGGCGACAACCCCCGTCGGGCGGAGCTCGCCGTCCGCGGTGAGCTCGAGCGGCGGCTTGGGCGGCCGGTGGAAGAGCTTCCAGCGCGCCTTGTCGAGCGCCCGCGCGGCGGCGAACACCTGCGGCTCGCGCAGCGGCCAGACCTCGCAGCGCTCGCGCGAGCCGGTTGCGTCGAGGATGCCGTTGACGGCCCGCCGGGCCGCCTCGTTGGCGGCCTCCATCGTCGCCAGATCGGTGTGGGTGCGCACGTAGTCCGAGGCCAGGAACAGGTTCGGGATCCGCGTCGCGGCGTCGGGCCGGTCGGCCCACGAGCCCGCCGTGTTGACCAGCAGCGGCTCGAGGTTGGCGGCGCCGGTCGGGTTCGGGAAGACGATCGCCGGGTCCAGGAAGCGGTCGACGACGGTGGCGGCGCCCAGCGCGCCGTCGAGGTGGTCCTCGAGCTGGGCCCAGACCTCCTCGAAGATCTCCTCGCGGCTGCACAGCTGGGCGACCTTGCCCGTGCGCCGGCCCGGCCGCTGCCACTCGGAGACGTCGATCGAGAGGATCCCGCGCGTGCGCCCGTCGCCGCGCTGCGAGAGGTCCACGCGGGGCCAGAACTGCTTCTGCGAGATCGAGGTCAGCGCCCACTCGGAGTCGACGTAGATCGCGTGGCCGTTGACGAGCGGGATGTCGCGGTCGAGGTAGAACAGCACCCCGTTCATCCAGCGGGTCACGAGCCGGTCCAGGCCCTTCAGCCGCGGCTCGGCGGCGCGCAGCGCCGGTGAGGCGAGCTGGCGCATCACCTCGACCGGCAGCGCCGCGACGTAGTGGTCGGCGCGTACCGTCCGCCCTGCGACCGTCGCACCGCTCACCCGGCCGCCGCCGAGGTGCAGCGCCTCGACGGGCTCTGAGAGCCGCAGCTCGACGCCGCGTGCGGTCAGGTGCTCGACCCACGGGTCGATCCACACCTCGCTGGTCGGCGCGTCGAGCACGCGGTCGGCGCGCCCGCCGGCGCGCGAGAGGTCCTGCAGCAGCTGGATGAGCACGAGCCCGCCGGTGCGCGCGCTCATCTCGCGCCCGCGCGCGGCCACGAGCGTGCGCGTGAGGCCGTCCGCGAGGAAGCGCTGGAACGCCGCGCTGCGCCGCTCCGCGCCGGTGTAGTCCCACCAGCTCTGCAGGTCCCACTGCTGCTCGCGGCGCTCGTCGCAGCTCGTGAGCAGCGTGAGCAGCCGCTCGATCAGCACGGCGTACTCCTGCGGCGGCACGCCGACCTGGGTGGCCGCCTCGCGCAGGAAGCGCGCCAGCACCGCGAAGTCCTCGGCCGACTCGGGCAGGTGCGCCGGGGCGATGATCTCGTTCGGCCCGCCGGCTTGGGCGAACAGGATCCGGGTCGCGCCGACGAGGTGGTCGCGGACCGTGCGCCCTGCCAACGGGATGCGCCCCATCGTGTCCGGGAGATGACGGTAGAAGCCGGGAAAGAAGCGGAAGCCGTGCTCGCCAGGAAGGTCCGCGCGGCCGCCGGTACCGGAGCCGGCGTACGGAATGCTGCGCGCCTTGCCGCCCGGCGCGTCGCGCTGCTCGTACACCGTGACGTCGAACCCGCGCTCCACGAGCTCGTGGGCCGCGCTCAGCCCGGCCACGCCTCCGCCCAGCACCGCCACGGTGGTCATGCGAGGACGCTACTCCGTACCCGGTGCACATGTTCGGCCATCACGTGCTGCGCCGCGAGCAGCGGCTCCCCGGGCCGCCCGCGGCGGTCTTCCCCTTCTTCGCCGACGCCGGCAACCTCGAGGCGATCACGCCCGCCTGGCTGGCCTTCCGGATCGTCACGCCGCGCCCGATCGAGATGCGCGCGGGCGCGCTGATCGAGTACCGCCTGCGCCTGCACGGCGTGCCGGTCTCGTGGCTGACGCGGATCGAGGAGTGGGACGCCGATCCCGTCCGGCCCCGCTTCGTCGACGCCCAGCTGACCGGTCCCTACCGGCTGTGGCACCACACGCACGAGTTCGAGCCCGACGGCCTCGGCGGCACCGTCATGAGCGACACCGTCCGCTACGCGCTGCCGTTCGGGCCGCTCGGCGAGGTCGCGCGCCGGCTGTTCGTGGCGCGCGACCTCGAGGCGATCTTCGACCACCGCGAGCGCAGCGTGGCGGCGCGGCTCACTTGACCGTGAGCGTGCCCTCCATGCCTTCCGCCCGGTGGTCGCCGACCGGGCAGTAGAAGGTGTACGTGCCGGCGTCGAGGTCGGCGGTGACCGACGTCTTGGCGCCCGTCACGGTGTCGGACTTCTCCTCGACCCCGTTGCCCTCGATCTCGACGGCGTGCGGCGTGCTGTCCGACAGGTTGTCGAAGTCGATCGTGACCGTGCCGGCCTTGGCTTCCAGCTTGGACTTGTCGAACTTCAGCGAGCCGTCGGCGGGTGCCGAGAGCGCGAGCTGCTCGCCTCCCCCACCACCGCCGCCTCCGCTCCCGGACGCGGGCGTCGAGGTGGCCGCGCCGCCGCCCGAGCTCGAGGACTCGTCGTCGCCGCCACAACCGGCGAGGGCGAGCACGAGGACCGCGGCGAGGGTTGCGAGTGATCGGATCATGGGGACTCCTTTCAGAGCTTGGCCTGGAGGACGTCGGTCTCGCTGGAGCGGCTGCGGCGCACGACGCGGATCGCGTCGTACTCGCCCCGGCGGGCAGCGGTGTTCAGGACGACATAAGCGCGTCCGTGTGAGTCTGCGCGGAACGTGCCGGCGCTGGCGCTCCAGCCGGGCGCGTCGCAGTGGACCTCGTAGACGATGCCGGGATCGCGCGGGAGCCCGCGCACCCACAGCTTCATCTTGATGCCGGCGTCGCCGCTGGCGAGCACCGCGCGGCCCTTGGCCGTCGCGCCCGCCACCGGCTTCAGCGCCACCTCGAAGCCGCCGGGCGCGCCCTCCTCGCCGCCGCCGAGCGCGATCACCAGCGCGACCGCGATCACGGCCAGCGCGGCGGCGGTCGGCAGCAGCACGCGCGGGCGCAGGAACCTGCGGCGGCGTGGAGCGCGGTGCGGCCGCTCGCCGGCGATCGCGTCGAGCACGCGCTCCTCGAGCGCCGGCGCGGGCGGCCCGGCCTCCGCCATCGGCGCTGCGAGCGCCAGCAGCCGCGGCAGCCCGGCCAGGCTCGCGTGCTCGGCCGCGCACTCGGCGCAGGTCGCCAGGTGCTCGCGCACCGCCGCCGCCTCCTCCGGCTGCAGCCCCCCGAGGACATAGCCGCCGAGCTCCGGCCGGACGTGGTCGCAGCCCGTCATCTGATCCCCATCTCCTCGAGTACGAGCCGCAGCGAGCGCAGCGCGTACCAGGTGCGGCTCTTGACCGTCCCGACCGGCAGCTCGCAGCGCTCGGCGATCTCGCGCATGCTCAGCCCCTGGAAGTGCGCGAGCCGGATCACCTGCCGGTGCTCGGGCGTCAGGCG
>DATFQI010000137.1:0-11317 GCA_035264365.1 Solirubrobacteraceae bacterium | reverse complement strand
TGGCGCTCGCGCCCGACGCCATGGCGAGCCGCGGCTCGCGGCGCAGGCGCGGCTCGAGGCCCTCCATGAGCTGGTTGAGCTTCTCGCGATCCTCGGCGTTGGCGCGCGCATGGCGGTCGGTGATCTCGCTCAACTTCAGCTCGATCTCGGTCAGCTTGACCGCGATCTTCTCGACCGCCGAGAGCAGGTTCGCGGCCGCGACGCGGGCGAACTCGGTCGTGACGGCGGACAGCGCGCCGAGCGTCTGGCGGGCGGTGACGACGAGCGCGGTGTTCTCGCCCAGCTGCTTCTGGACCTCGGTGAGCTCCTCGCCGATCGTCAGCAGGTTCTCGAGGTCCTCCGGCGCGTAGAGCGCCATGCCCGGCTTGGCGACCGCGGTGCGCTCCATGATCGCCTTCTTCGTGCGCTCGCTCAGCGGCTGCCGGCGCAGGTCGAGCGACGTCAGCGCGGTCAGCGCCTGCTCCTCGGCCTCGGCGCGGTCGAGCTTGTCCTCGAGCTCGGTCAGCTCGGAGGAGAGCACCGACTGGTCGATGCCGATCCAGCCGTACTCGCGGGCGTCGCGCAGGCGGCGCTCGAACGCGTTCAGCTCGCCCTCGATCCGCTCGGCGCGGGGATGCGCCATCGCCTTGGCCAGCCGCTGCGAGAGCGCGAGGTGCATGCCCCGCTCGGCGATGCCCTTGCGCTCGCGCTTGGCGTCCTTGTCGGGCTTCCCGCCGCCCTCGAGCAGCGCCTCCGGCGGTACCTGGCCCGCCTCCACCTGCGCGACCAGGCCGGCGAGCGCGGCGTTGCCGGCGGAGTCCTGCACGCCCATCAGGATCGCCCCGAGGTCACCGTCGACGGGCGCGAGCTCCTCGCCCTCCCGCTCCTGCTCCTCCTCGAGCTCGCCGGTGCGCTCCTTCATCCGGCGCGAGTATCCCAGCGGGACCGCGCCGTGTCACCCGGCGCCCGGACAGCCGTTCGGGAAGACGCGCTAGCGGATCCGGACGGGCGTCCCCACCGGCATCAGGCGCGCGAGCCGCCGGATCGCGGCGTTGGGGAGCCGGATGCACCCGTGCGACGGGCGCCCCGGGATCAGCCACGGCTGGTTGGTGCCGTGGATGCCGATCACGCCTCCGCCGGGCCATTCCGAGAGCGCCGAGTAGGCGCTCGTCCCGAACGCGAGCGGGCCGTAGACGGGGTCGCCGCCGCGGTTGTCGAGCCGCTCGCGGATCCAGAAGCGCCCGGACGGCGTCGGGGTGCCCGGGGCGCCGTGTCCGATCGGGGACCTCCAGACCGTCCGGCCGTGGCGGAGCAGCGTCGCGCGCGAGCGGGAGCGGTCGATGCGCAGCGCCGTCCTGACGACGTGCAGGCGGCCGAGCGCGTCGCGCCGGACCCAGCCCGCGCGGCCGTTCGGGCGCCCCGGGATGCGCACGCGGATCCAGACGCGCCCCTTCGCCGCGCGGCGGCTGCGGAGCGCCAGGTAGACCTCCGGCACGCCGTCCTCGGTCAGCGCGCGCAGCTCCGCGCGCCGGCTCGACCGCCACTTCGGCCGTGCCCGGATCGGCACCAGGCGGACCGGGTGCGCCCAGCGCGTCAGGGTCCGCTCGTTCGAGAGCCGCTCGCTGCCCAGCGGCCTGGTGGCGCCGGCGGGGCGCACCTTCGTGGCGCCGGCGGGCGGCGCGAGCACGCCGAGCACGATCACGAGCGTCGGGGTCGCGACGTGCCGCAATCCCACGGCCGGCTACCCGGTGAAGCGCGGCAGCAGCGCGCGGCAGATCCGCACGCGCAGGACCAGCCGCACCGGCCGCGTGCCCGAGCCGAGCCGGAAGCGCACGCGCGCCGCGATCCGGTGCGGCCCCGGTGACAGGCCCCGCAGGCGCGCGAGCACCAGCCGGCGCTGCAGCAGGCGGCCGTGGCGCACGGCCACGCGCCGGCCGTCGACGGCGACCGCGACCCGGCTGACGTGCCGCACCAGCAGCGCCAGGCGCGGCGGGCGGGTCACGCAGCGGGCGAGCCGGGAGCTCGAGATGCCCGCCACCCCGGCCGTGCCCGCGCGCGGCGGCAGCGGGCCCGGCGGTATCACCGCGCCCGGCTCGGCGGGCTGGTCGGGCACTGCCGGCGCGAGCGGGTCCGGACCGGGCGGCTGCGGCGGCACGGGCGGGGCGGGGTCGGGCGGGACCGGCGGGTCGGGCGGATCGGGCGGATCCGGCGGCGGGATGTCCGGACAGATCAGGGCCGTCTCGATCGTGTCGCTGTACTCGACGGTGGTGCCGCCGGCGGTCCCACTCGCGGTCGCAGTGTTGCTCACGACCCGCAGCACGCAGTCGTCGCCGGGAGCGGCGGTCTCGCGCGTGCACGCGTACGTCCACACGTCGCCGGGGTCAAGGCTGCCCGGCGAGTCGTCGGGGCCCGTGGCGGTGCGCTCGGGCGCGTCGTCGCAGGCCGGATCGCTCACCCGCACGTCGCCGGCGGCGAACGGGAGGCTGCCCACGTTGGTGACCCTCATCGTGTACTCGAGCGTGGCGCCCGCCTTCGCTACCACCGGGCCGCTCTTGTCGATCGCGATGCCCGGGCTGCCCACGCGCACGTTGAGGAACCGGCAGCTCACGCGGCCGCCGGCCACCACCACGGCGGTCAGGGCGCCGGCGCCGCGCCCCAGCGGCCGCGAGCGGTTGTCCGGCCCGCACGTCGAGGACGTCGTGTACTGGGCGGGGTCGGTCGGCGGGACGGCGACCTCGGAGACCGGGTAGGTCCCCGGCGGCACCAGGAGCGTCCGCGTCTGCGTCGATCCGTCCGCTGGGGCGTTCCGCAGGGCGGGGAAGCCTCTGACGAAGATGTCGAAGCGCCCCGGGTCGCCGGCCGGCTGGAGCGTCTTGGTCACGGTGAGCTGCCCCGGGTACCAGTTGCCGAAGTCCCGGCCGGTCGCGTTCGGCTCCTTCTCGGGGTCGATCGGCCCCCAGCCGCAGGACAGGCGCGGCCGCGGTGTTCCGAACCCGCCCGGGGTGTCCGCGTTCGGGAACGAGCAGCGCCAGTCGCCGGTCGCCCGCCGGCGGCCGAGCGCCGGTTGCTCGCGCAGCCGGTACGGGCGGCGGATGTCGTTGAGCACGTAGCGCCCGTGCACGTCGCTGACCGTCGAGGGCTCGCCGGGATCGAGCTCGCGGTCGTCGTCGTAGTCGGCGAAGATCAGGAAGCCGGGGATCCCGGGCTCGTCCGCGGCGCGCACGCCGTCGGCGTCGAGGTCGAAGAACTTCGTGCCCTCCGCCGCGCACGTGCGCAGGTCGATCGGCGCGGGCGCGACGTAGTCCTGCATCTGCGAGGTCGGCGAGTTCGACGAGCGTGAGTGCATCCAGACCGAGCCGAACGCGTAGCAGCCGTGCGCGAACACGGGGCCGAGCAGGGCGTCGAGGTCCAGGGCCGCCTCGCCGAAGCGCAGGGCCGGGATGACAGCGCCGGCCCCGGGGAGGCGGTTGGCGATCACCGCGGCGTTGAGCGCGCCCTGCGCCTCGATGTCGGCCCGGACGCTCGTGAGCGGCTGGATCGTGCCGGTGCGGTCGCAGCCGGCCTGCGGGTCGGTCACGCCGGTGCGCCAGCGCCGCAGGAACACCTCCCTCGTGTTCCCGGAGATCTCGTAGGACACGAGGACGTCGCCGTCGCGCCGGCACGGGATCCTGGAGTGCTTGTCGTTGACCCAGGTCCGTCCGGACTGGTTGAGCTCGAACGTCACGAACGTGTCCCCGTCCGCGGCGGCGCGGTTGAACGCGAGGTACAGGAACGTGCGCCCGCCGGGCTGGTCGACGACCGACCAGGCGTGGCGGATGTTCGCCTTGCCCGGGGTGACGCCCCCGGCCTCGGTGGTGAGGATCCAGTGCGCCGGTTCGCCCTCCTTGGTGCCGCCGGCGAAGGCCGTGTCCTGGTCGTTCGGGTCCGCGTTGTGCACGACCCGCGCGTGCACCCCGTCCCAGTCCAGCAGGCCGTTCTCGTCGAGCTGGTCGCCGTCCGCGCCCTGGAAGCTGCTCCCGGGGAGCGGGTCGTCGGTCGGCGTCAGCGGCGCCGCCCCGGCGGCCGGGGCCCATCCCGTGGCGATGACGGCCAGCACGGCCACCGAAACCCACCGGCGCTGCATGCGTGTCACGTTGCGCGGCGCCATTCAGCTTCGCCTCATCCGATCAGGGTGAAGTTTCGCCCCCTGCGGCATCGACCGCGCACGCGCCGCACCTCTGACACCATGACCCGCCCGTGATCGCCCGCCTTCGCCGCCTCATCTCCGACCAGCTCTCACGGCCTTCCGGGGTGCCCGGCCGGATCGTGGCCGCGGGCATGAACCGCGGCAACCGGGCCTTCAACGACCGCGCGATCGAGCGGCTCGAGGTCCACGCGGGCACGCGCGTGCTCGACCTCGGCTTCGGCGGCGGGCTCACGTTCGAGCCGCTGCTCGAGCGCGGCGCCTCGGTCGTCGGCGTCGACCGCGCGCAGGACATGGTGGCCGCCGCCGCGGCACGTCACCGCGCGGACGTCGACGCCCGCCGCCTGTCGCTGCACGCCGGCGAGGTGCAGGCGCTGCCGCTCGACGACGCCGCCGTCGACCGCGTGCTGACCGTCAACACCGTCTACTTCTGGCCCGACCTCGCGCCCGGGCTGCGCGAGATCCACCGCGTGCTCGCGCCCGGCGGCCGCCTCGTGATCGGCATCCGCGACGGCTCCGTGATGGAGCGCGTCGACCCGGCGGTCTTCACCCTGCGCCCGCCGGACGAGATCGCCGCCGCGCTCGGCTCAGCAGGCTTCGGCAGCCCGGAGGTCGAGTCCGCGCCGGACGGCACCTCGCACCTGATCACCGCGACGCGCTAGCCGCGGCGGCAGACGACGTTCAGGCACTGCGCTCTCTGGCCGTTGCGGCGGGCGACGTTGCCTGAGCTCGGGAAGCCGGGCTGCGCGGAGATGCCCCAGCCGGTGTTGGCGATCGCGACGTTGTCGCGGATCGGCCACAGCGCGCGGTGCTCCTCGTCCTCCTCGACCAGCAGGCCGTCGCCGGTGTTGAAGGCGAGCAGGTTGCGCTCGAAGCGCGTCCCGCCCTCGGAGGTGAACGCGCCGCCGGGAGAGCTCCCCGGGCGTCCCGTTGAGCGCGATCGCGTTGTCCGTGACCGTCATCGCACCCGAGCGGAACCCGAACAGGCCCCAGATGTCGTTGCCACTGATCAGGTTGCCCACCACGCGACCGCCCTGGGCGAAGTCGTAGACGACGCCGGACCGGTTGCCGACCACCCGGCTCCCGACGATCGCGCCGCCGGACGAGTTGCTGAAGATGATCCCCGCGCCGCCGTTGCGCCGGACCGTCGTGTCGCGGATGACGGTCTCGAAGCGCCAGCCGCTCGCGGCGACGCCCGCGCCGACGTTGTCATGGACACGGGCATTCACCAGCGCCAGCGAGCCGGTGCCGGTCGCGTTGAAGCCGGTGCCGAGCACCACGCCGCGGCCGTTCGAGGCGATCTCGAGCCCGCGCAGCCGTGCGCTGCCGAGGTCGTCCACGACGACGCTCACCCCGCGGTCGAATCCGGTGGTCGCCCCGCGGCGCACGGTCACGTCCGGCGCCTGCACGCGGATGCCGGCGCCGAGCCCCGTGCCCGAGACCCGGTGGTCGTTCAGATCGACCGTGACGCCCGCCGCGGCGACCACCAGGCCGTCGCCGGTGCACCCCGTGAGGTCGCCCTCGAGGACGACGTCCTCGGTGACGACGGTTCCGCAGCCCGGGTCGGCGGCGAGCGCCGGGGCCGGCGCGGCCAGCAGGACGGCAGCGGTCGTGAGCGTGCAGAGGCGGGCGGAGAGGGGCATTGATTCCCAGGGTCGCGGTAGGTACCTCCCCACCATCCCGACCCGGTGAGACCCGCGGACTGGAGAACGACCAGACCTTCGGCTACTTGACCCGTCTCACCCCTCGGATCCGGCCCTGCCGGTTGATCTTGAAGCGGATCGAGCCCGAGGTGCTCACCACGCGCTCGCCCCGCAGCGCGCGGTAGGTGAGCAGGTACGTCCCGCGCTCGAGGCGCTGCTGTTGACCTTCCCGTTCCAGCGGAACGAGTTGCGCCCCGTGCGCGTCCTGCCGAGCGGCACCCTCCCGATCTGCTTGATCCGCGGGACGGTGCGGCCGAGCAGCTTGCGCTTGCCGGTCACGCGGACGACGAAGATCCCGATCGTCTGGATCCTCGTCGTCGTGGACACCACGGGCTTGAGCGGCACCTTTGTGATCGTGGTCTGCAGCGAGCTGAGGCAGTTGCTCGTGCAGGTCACCGTCGGGATGTCGAGCGCGCTCGCGTCCGCGATCGACAGGCCGCCCCAGCTCGACTGGAACGCCCGCGTCTGCGGCGTCGGGGCGTCCGGCCCGATGTCGATCGCCGGGTTGACGATCGTCTGCAGGCCGGGCGTGAGGTCGAAGATCGGCAGCGTGCGGCGGCCGCCGGCTGTGGTCCGGACGAAGGCCAGCTGCAGGCCCCCGGGCGCCCAGGCCGGCATCCGCTCGGGCTGGGTGCTGGTGATCGGCGCGGGCGCCGGGGTGAGCGCCGTCTCGGACGGGAACGAGATCGTCTGGATGTCGGCGTCGGATCCGCTCGTCCGGTCGAGGGCGACGTATCCGTCCCCGCGCCGGGCCACCGGGTGGCTGGCGGGCGTGGTGGCGTCGCCGAAGTCCGCGCGCGGGTCGGCGCCCTCCCGCAGGCCGATCAGGGCCGTCCCGGCGTTGATCATCCCGCCCGTGTTGACGTCGGAGGTGACCCACGACAGGCCCAAGTTGGTCGGGTTGTCGCTCATGTCGACGTGGGGCACGTCGAGCACCTGGCCGCTGGGCGGCACCGGGAAGGCGAAGCTGAACCCGGTCGAGCCGGCGATCGTGTTGTCCGCCGAGAACGCCTGGAACTTCACGACGCAGCAGCCTGGCCGCACGCCCCAGACCGCGGTCCGGGTGGCGCGCTGGGCGAAGGCAGGCCCGGCCGGCGCCCCTGTCCCCGTGGCCAGCGTCGTGATCACGCTCGTCTGGCGATCGAGGATCAGCATCGTGCGAGCTGACCGATGATTCTTGCGCGCTGTGCTGGTCTGTACGCCGAACACCGACTCACGGGAGGCTGACGCCATGCGAAAACTGACCTTCGCCATGAACCTGAGCCTGGACGGCTACATCGCCGCGCCGGGCGACGACCTCGGCTGGAGCGTGCCGAGCGACGAGCTGTTCCAGTGGTGGTCCGACCGGGTGGGGGCGACAGGCCTGGCGCTGTACGGGCGCAGGCTGTGGGAGGGAATGAGCTCCCACTGGCCGACCGCCGACAAGCAGCCGGGCGCCACACCCGCGCAGATCGAGTTCGCCAGCCGCTGGCGGGACATGCCGAAGATGGTGTTCTCCTCGACGATCAGCACGGTCGACTGGAACACCCGCCTGGTCACCGGCGACGCGGTCACCGAGATCACCAGGCTCAAGGCCGACGACGGCGGGCCCATGGACATCGCGGGTGCCACACTCGCCGCGGCGGCCATGCGGGCCGGGCTGATCGACGAGTACGCGATCGTCACCCATCCGGTCCTGTTGGGCGGCGGCAAGCCGTTCTTCACGGCCCTGGACAACTGGGTGAGCCTGAGCCTGGTGGAGACCCGGACGTTTCCCGACGGCGTGCTCCTGACCAGGTACGAGACCAGGCGCTGAGTGCCCGATGCCTCTAGATGTAGTACATCGAGGCGCCGGCGGCGCGGTTCTCGCGCTCGACGACGTCGTTGATCGTCGCCTTGGCGAGCACGGCGCGGGCGGCGGCCGCGGCCTCGGCGAAGATCGACTCGGCGCCTCCGCCGAGCGGGCCGTCGAGCAGCTCGACGACCTCGAGGACCGTGATGTCGCCGGGGTCGCGCGCGAACGAGTAGCCGCCCTTGACGCCGCGCTGGGAGCGCAGGATGCCCGCCCGGCGCAGGACGGCGAAGAGCTGCTCGAGGAACTGGACCGGGATGTCGCGGCGGCGGGCGAGCTCGCCGATCGGGACCGGACCGGCGCCGCCGGTGCGGGCGAGCTCGGTCAGGGCGCGGATCGCGTAGGGCGACTTGGTCGTGATCGACAGCACGGAGGACGCCCATCCTGGCAGCATCATCGGCGCCATGCGCTTCGTCAGCCGCTTCGCCCCGCCCCTGCTCCTGATGGGGCTGATCTTCTTCCTGTCCGCCCAGCCGGACCTCAGCACCGGCCTCGGTACGTGGGACCTGATCCTGCGCAAGCTCGCCCACATGGCCGAGTACGGGCTGCTGTGGCTCCTGTGGTGGCGGGCGCTGGGCCGTGACAACGTCGAGGTTGCGGCGGCCGCGATCGCGATCGGCTACTCGATCACCGACGAGCTCCACCAGACCACGGTTGAGGGCCGCCACGGCACGCCCGTCGACGTGCTGATCGACTCCACCGGGGTGGCGCTCGCCTACTTCGCGACCCGCGCCCGCGCGCGGCGGCCACGCCGGCGCTCGGGTAGCGTGGCCCCATGACCATCACCGGAGTCGACTTCGTCACCGTCCCCACGCGCAACTGGGAGGAGGCGAAGGAGTTCTACGGCGACACGCTCGGCCTGGAGCGCTCCAAGCGCTGGGGCAACATGCCGGCGAGCGAGTTCGAGACGGGCTCGCTGACGATCGCGCTCATGCAGACCGACGCGTTCGGCCTGGAGTTCGCTCCGCTGCCCGTGCCGATCGCCCTGCAGGTCGACGACGTGCACGCCGCCCGCGAGGCGCTCGAGGCCAAGCACGTGCAGTTCGGCGGCGACACGATCGACTCGGGCGTGTGCCACATGGCCCACTTCCGGGATCCGGACGGCAACGTCCTGATGCTGCACCACCGCTACACGCCCAAGGACGCGAAGCCCGGCGACGCCTGACGCCTAGAGCCAGCCGCGCTCGGTCGCGTGCAGCACGGCCTGCGCGCGATCGACGGCGCCCAGCTTGCCGTAGATGTTGTGCAGGTGCGTGCGCACCGTGCTCGTCGAGAGCGAGAGCTCGTGGGCGATCTGCTTGTAGACCATGCCCTTGGCGAGGCGCTTGAGGACCTCGAGCTCGCGACCCGAGAGCGGGCACGGCTCGACCGCCCGCGGGCGCTCCTGCGACGGGTAGGGAAGGTCGTAGAGGACGGCGCGCAGCTCGCTCGGCCCGAAGCCGACGTTGCGGGCGGCCTTGAGCAGCTCCTGCGAGGAGACCGGCGAGCCCTGCGAGTAGTGCGCGAGCATGTCCGCGAGGCGGACGAACGCGGCATCGCCGGTGGCGTCGTCGGCGTGGTGGCGCTCGATCGCGGAAGCGACGGCCTTCGGGAGGTTCCAGCGGCGGGCGAGAACGCCGCCGACCAGCGCGTGGTCGACGCCGAGCTCGCGGCGCTCGTAGTGCAGGCGCTCCTCGGGCGTGCGGGCCGGCCCGTGGACCTGCTTCGGGTAACCCGGGTAGGCGTGCATGAGCACGAGCTTGCCGATGTCGTGCAGCAGCGCGGTGATCAGCAGCCGGTCGCGGTGCTGGTAGCCGGCGGAGGCGGCCAGGCGGTCGGCCGCGCGCTGGACCGCGACGGCGTGCAGGCGGAAGCGCTCGGGGGCGGCGTCCCACTTCTTGCCGCGCTCGAAGAACTCGAAGGTCTCCGCGTTGGTGGCGAGCTGGTGCACCGCCTCGGGCGAGATCACCTCGACGGCGCCGACGACGGAGTCGACCTGGCCGCGACGCGGCGAGTCGAAGCCGTTGGCGAGCCGCATGATCGCGATCACCAGCGCGACGTCCGACTCGATCGCGCGGACCATGTCGCCGATCGAGGGGCGCTCCTCGGAGACGAGCGCGAGCAGCCGGTTGCGTGACTCGGCGAGCGCCGGGAAGACCTCGAGCGCCTCGAAGGCGGCGGTGAGCCGCTTGCCGTGACCCTCGTTGCGGGAGCGGCCGACGGAGGCGAACGGGCTCGGCCCCGGTGCTGCGACGGGCGCAGGCGTGCGCGTGCCTGCTGAGGGCACGGGCATGGCGGTCGCGCGAGGCGGGGTCATGAGCCTTTCATCGGTCGGGTACAGCGGATCTGGAGGGTTCTGGCCAGTCATCGAGTCGGCCTTCAGCCCCTATCGGCATCAGTGGACGGACGGTTGAGCCCCGACATCCCTCCGTTCAACCGCGCGAGCGTCTCGTCCCGCCCGAGCACCGCAACCGTCTCGAAGATACCGGGCGAGACGGTCGAACCCGCCAACGCGACCCGGAGAGGCTGGAAGAGCTTGCCGGGCTTGACCTCCGCCCGCTCCACGACGCCGGTCAGCGCCGATTCGACGTCCTCGACGGCCCACGGGCCCTCGATCGCCGCCAGGGCTGTGCGGGCCTCCGCCAGCAGCGCCCTCGTCTCCTCCGGCGCGAGCCACTTCTCGCGCAGCTTCGGGTCGTCGGCCGGGCCGTCGAACAGGAACGAGACCAGCGGCCAGAACTCCCCCAGCGTCTGGAACTTCTCGCGCGAGATCGCGACCGCCTCGCCCAGGCCGGTCCGGCCCGTGAAGGTCTCCAGGCGGCGGGTGAGCTCCTCGACCGGCAGCTCGCGCACGTAGTGGCCGTTCATCCAGCGCAGCTTCTTCTCGTCGAACACCGCCGGGCTCTTCGAGACCCGCTCCAGCGAGAAGCGCTGCTGGAGCTCCTCCGTGCTGTGGAAGGTCGTCTCCTCGTCGTAGCCCCAGCCGAGCAGGGCGAAGTAGTTGCGCACGGCCTCGGGCAGGTAGCCGGCGTCGCGCAGCTCCTGCACGGAGGCGGCGCCGTGGCGCTTGGAGAGCTTCTTGCCGTCGGGCCCGTGCAGCAGCGGCACGTGGGCGTAGACCGGGACCTCGCCGCCGATCGCCTCGATGATCCGGATGTGCTTGGGCGTGTTGGAGTAGTGGTCGGCGCCGCGGACCACGTGCGTGATGCCGGCGTCGAGGTCGTCGACGACGACCGCGAGGTGGTAGACGGGCGTGCCGTCGGCGCGGGCGATCACGAGGTCGTCCATCAGGCGGTGCTCGAACGTGCTCTCGCCGCGGATCACGTCGCGCACCACCGTCGCGCCCTCGTCGGGCATCCGCAGCCGTACGGCGCCCTCGCCGTCGTCGCTGCCCCGGAAGCCGGCGTTGCCGTGCGCCTCCTTGTAGGCCTTGACGTCGTCGGGCCCGGCGTTGGAGCGGTAGGCGTGCCCGCCCGCGATCAGCTGCTCGACGACCTCGGCGTGGCGCTCGCGGCGCTGGGACTGGAAGACGGGGTCGCCATCCCAGTCGAGGCCGAGCCAGCGCAGGGCCTCGAAGATCTGCTCGACGTTCTCCGGGGTGGAGCGCTCGCGGTCGGTGTCCTCGATCCGCAGCACGAACTC
>DATFQI010000136.1:0-18628 GCA_035264365.1 Solirubrobacteraceae bacterium | reverse complement strand
CGACATCGTGGGCAAGATCGAGGCGGGCATCCCCGAGGACGACCCGCGCAACCCGGCCGTGATCGCCGACAACGTGGGCGACAACGTCGGCGACTGCGCCGGCATGGCGGCCGACCTGTTCGAGACCTACGCGGTGACCGCCGTCGCGGTCATGCTGCTCGGCATCCTGACCTTCGAGCAGGCGACGCAGGTCGTGCTGTACCCGCTGGTGCTCGGCGGCGTCTCGATCATCGCGTCGATCATCGGCACGTTCGCCGTCAAGTCGGCCAGTGGCAACGTCGAGCGCGCGCTCTACCAGGGCGTCGTGCTCGCGGGCATCATCGCGGCGATCGTCTTCTACCCGGTCACCGACTGGATGATGAGCGACCTGACGCGGCTGAACGGCCGCGCGGCCCCGAGCGTCGGCGACATCTACCTCTGCTCGCTGATCGGGCTCGTGGTCACCGGCCTGCTGTTCGTGATCACCGACTACTACACCTCGACGCGCTTCTCGCCGGTCAAGAAGACGGCGGCCGCGTCGGAGACCGGCCACGCGACCAACATCATCCAGGGCCTTGCCCAGGGCCTGCAGGCCACGGCGCTG
This sequence comes from Solirubrobacteraceae bacterium, assembly GCA_035264365.1. GTDB lineage: Bacteria > Actinomycetota > Thermoleophilia > Solirubrobacterales > Solirubrobacteraceae > DATFQI01. The sequence continues at coordinate 18,045 of DATFQI010000136.1, read as the reverse complement.
CCTGCCCTGGTGATCGTGCTCGCGATCTTCGCCGCCAACGAGCTCGCCGGCATCTACGGCGTCGCCGTGGCCGTGATGGCGCAGCTGTCGCTGACCGGCCTGATCGTCGCGCTCGACGCGTTCGGCCCGATCACCGACAACGCCGGCGGCATCGCCGAGATGGCCGACATGCCCGAGGACGTCCGCAACGTCACCGATCCGCTCGACGCGGTCGGCAACACGACGAAGGCCGTCACCAAGGGCTACGCGATCGGCTCCGCCGCGCTCGCCGCGCTCGTGCTGTTCGCGGCCTTCAAGATCGAGCTCCAGGAGGAGCTCGGCAGGCCCGTGCTGTTCGCGATCGACGACCCCGAGGTCCTGATCGGCCTGCTGATCGGCGGCCTCATGGTCTGCCTGTTCGCCGCGCTCTCGATGGAGGCCGTCGGCCGCGCCGGCGGCGCCGTCGTCGAGGAGGTCCGGCGGCAGTTCCGCGAGCACCCCGGGATCATGGACGGCACGGAGAAGCCGGAGTACGGCCAGTGCGTGGACATCGTGACCAAGTCGGCCCAGCGCGAGATGATCATCCCGTCGCTGATCCCGATCGTCTTCACCGTGATCGTCGGCGTCCTCTCCTACAAGGCGCTCGGCGGCCTGCTGATCGGCGTGATCGTCGTCGGCCTGTTCTTCGCCATCCTGATGACCGCCGGCGGCGGCGCGTGGGACAACGCGAAGAAGCTGATCGAGGACGGCGCCCACGGCGGCAAGGGCTCCGAAGCCCACGCCGCGTCGGTGACCGGCGACACGGTCGGCGACCCGTTCAAGGACACCGCGGGCCCCGCCATCAACCCGATGATCAAGGTCGCCAACATCGTGGCGCTGCTGATCATCCCGCTGGTCGCGTAGGCGCCCGGCACTTCGCTTCGCCCGACGGGCGGCCTGCGGGCCGCCCGTCGTCGTTCTAGTGCCTGCGGATCCCGACGAGCCGGGCGCCGGTGGCGGGCAGGTCGCCGCAGCCGATCAGGCGCTCCTCGAACTCGCGCAGGCCGGGCGGGAGGTGCCAGCGGTGCAGGTAGGGGCCGCGGACGGGCTCGCCGAGGGCGAAGTAGGGGGCGAGCGCGGCGAGGACGTCGTCGAGCGCGTGGATGTGCCCGCGCATGCCGTCGAGGATGCTCTCGGGCGTGTGGTCGTCGTCGTGCCCGGCGGCGCTGCGCTGGTGCAGCCACCAGGCGGTCGCGCGCTCGTCGTAGCGGCGGATGTCCAGCTCGTCGATCGCGAGGACGCCGCCCGGCTCGATCAGCTCCGCCAGGTGCGCGCAGGACTCCGCGAGCGGCTCGACGTGATGCAGCGAGACGACCGCGATCGCGGCGTCGTAGCGTCCGTCCGCGTCGAGCAGCGCGGTCCGCTCGACGCCGCTTCCGTCCTCCGCCTTCGGGTCGATCGCGGTCACCGCGTAGCGGTGCTCGCGCAGCGCGGCGGCGAGCCCGCCGTCGCCCGCGCCGATCTCGAGCACGCGCGCCGGCGGGGGCGGCAGCGCGCCGCGGGCGAAGGCCAGGACCCCGGGTTCGAGCATCGCGGCGGCACGGTAGCGTGCCGCACCATGGCACGGCAGATCGCGCTCCTGCGCGGCATCAACCTCGCCTCGCGCAACCGGGTCCCGATGCCCGGCCTGCGCACGGCGCTCGGCGAGGCCGGCTACGAGGACGTCGCGACGCTCGTGCAGAGCGGCAACATCGTGCTGACCTCGTCGAAGAAGCCGAAGACGCTCGAACGCGAGATCTCGAAGCTGGTGCTCGACGAGTTCGGCGTCGAGGCCGCGACCGTCGTGCGCACGCGCGACGAGCTCGAGGGCGTGATCGAGCGCAACCCGATCCCCGACGGGCCGTCGATGCCGAAGCTCTTCCAGGTCACGTTCTTCTCCGACGAGCCCGACGCGGAGCGCGTGGCCGCGCTGCTGGCGGAGGACTTCGGCGACGAGCGGGTCGAGGCGATCGGCCGCGAGGTCTACGCCTGGCACCCGAACGGGGTCCAGAAGTCCAAGCTCGCCCGCAAGCTCGGCAGCGGCCTGCGCGGCGACGGCACGGCCCGCAACTGGAACACCGTCACGAAGCTGCTCGAGCTCGCCGACTCGGGTTAGCCGGGGCGCGGGCGAACGTCAACGGCGGCTGGGTGGGGAGGGGGTGGTTCGAGCGTCTTGGTCAAGTGGGGACCGTTTGCGGGCTATGGGCCGGTCAACCGTCTCCAGTTGCCGGATTTGAGCTGCGGCCGGCACCCTCACACCCGTACCCAGCGTCGTTGACCCGGCTCCGCGCAGCGAGGACGGCCGCGCCGAGCGACGCGACAAAGACGGCGGTGAGCGAGGCAGTCTGGAGCACGGCGTCGACGGTCCCCAACGCGTCGAGGTGGGCGCTGTGCCAGGCCAGGTGGATCGCCGAGAACAGCGCGAACGCGCTGCACACCGGCACGACCAGCTCGCGCGCCGGCCGCCACGCGGCCCACGCGAGCAGCAGCGCGAACCCGAGGTAGAACGCGCCGACGTCGGTCACGAGATGCTCGCTGTAGGCCGGCAGCGCGGCCGTCCAGTGCCGGTCCGCGCCCGGGAAGGTGTCGAAGAACGAGCGCGGCGCGAGCGTCGCCCAGGCGCCCGGGTAGGCCGCCGAGACCGCCAGCGCCGCGAGCAGCGCGCGCATCAGCGCTCCACGTGCTCCGCCCACCAGCCGCGCCAGTACGGCTCCTCGACCGCGCCGCCGAAGCTCGAGAGCGTCATCGCCGCCGAGCCGGCGTGCGGCTTCTCCCGCACCGCGAGCAGCCCGTCCTTGGTCACGATGCCGGCCTGGTGCTCGGTCCGGTACCACGGCGCACCGGGCAGCTCGGCCGCCAGCGCCGCCGCGCCGGGCGTGGCAGCGGCCGCCGTGAGGTGCAGCGTGTGGCGCTCGGCGCGGCCGCCGCGCTCGACCGCGAAGCGGAGCTGCTGGGCGAACGTGATCCAGCCCTCGGCGATGTCGTCGTAGCCCTCGGAGGGCGCGCCGCGCGTGATCCGCAGCACGGTCTCGGGCCCGCGGTCCTCGAGCGCGAGCCGGTCGCCCTCCTGGATGCCGTCGCCCCACTCGAGGACGTGTGCGCGGTCGTCCACCCTCGCCTCCTGCAGGAAGATCACGTCGATCTCGTGGCCGAGGCCCTCGTAGTCCCAGCCGAACCAGCGCGAGATCAGTGCGGGCTCGCGCAGGTGGCGCCAGACATGGTCGGGCTGTGCGGGGAGGGTCAGCTCGGCGACGATCACGGCTCGTAGGCTAAGCCGCCGTGCTCACCGACGTCCCGTCCGCGCTCACGCACCTCGAGGGCTCGGCCTCCGGGCGGACCTACGACGCCGACCGCTTGGCCGGACTCGACCCCGCCGACGGCCGCCCGCTGCTGGCCCGCTACGACCTCGAGCGCGCGGCCGCGACGCTGACCCGCGACGCGCTCTCAGCGCGCCGCGCCGGCGGGCTGTGGCGCTGGGCGGAGCTGCTGCCGGTGCGCGACCCGGCGCACCGGATCCATCTCGGCGAGGGCGCGACTCCGCTGCTGGCCGCGCCGCGGCTGGGGCGCGAGCTCGGGGTCCCCGGGCTGCGCGTGAAGGCCGAGGGCCTGAACCCGACGGGCTCGTTCAAGGCACGCGGGATGGCCGCGGCGGTCTCGCGCGCGGCCGAGCTCGGCGCCACCGGCCTCGTCGCCCCGAGCGCGGGCAACGCGGGCGGCGCGCTGGCCGCTTACGGCGCCGCGGCCGGGCTCCCGGTGACGGTCGTGATGCCACGCGACGTCCCGGCGGTGAACCGCGAGGAGGCGGCCGTGATGGGCGCGCGCGTGATCCTCCACGACGGCCTGATCGACGAGTGCGGCGCCGTCGCGCGCGAGATCGCCGCCGAGTCCGGCGCCTTCGACGTCTCCACGCTCAAGGAGCCCTACCGCGTCGAGGGCAAGAAGACGATGGGGCTCGAGCTCGCCGAGGACCTCGGCTGGGCGCTGCCCGACGCGATCGTCTACCCGACCGGCGGCGGCACCGGCCTCGTCGGCATGTGGAAGGCGTTCGCGGAGCTCGAGGCGCTCGGCTTCATCGGGCCCGAACGCCCGCGGATGGTGTCCGTCCAGGCCGAGGGCTGCGCGCCGATGGTGCGCGCCTTCTCGACTGGCGCGGAGACCGCGGAGCGCTGGGAGGGCGCCTCGACGAGAGCCGGCGGGCTGCGCGTGCCGCAGGCGGTCGGCGACAAGCTGATCCTGGAGGCGCTGCGGGCGTCGGGCGGCACCGCGGTCGCCGTGGGCGAGGACGCGCTGACCGAGGCGCAGGGCCTCGCGGGCCGGCTGATGGGCGCCTACGTGGCACCGGAGAGCGGCGCGGCGTTCGCGGCGGTGCGGGCGCTGGTGGAGCGCGGCGACGTCGGCGCGGGCGAGTCCGTGGTCGTGTTCGACTGCGGGATCGGGCAGAAGTACCCGCCGCCGCCCGGGCTCGTGTGAGGGCGCGGCCCGGTCTCCGGGCTCGAACTGCGGCTGGGTGGGGAGGTGGTGGAGCGGGACGCGCCAAGCGGGGACCGTTGACCCCCCTATAGCGTGCAAACGGTCCCCACCACGCCCCATTCCACGCCGCGGGCGGCACCCTAGCCGCAGTTGACGTTGGGCGGCGTAACCACCGGCGCCGCGGGGTACTCGCCCGAACGTGCGCGTTCACAGGGGATCGCGACGGCCGTCGCCGCGTTGGCGCTCGCGGCCGCGCCGGCGGTGGCGCAAGCTGCGTTCCCGGGCTCGGACCCGGACGAGTCGGTGCGCGTCAATGCGCCGAACGATCCCGCCTTCGACCTCTGCGAGTCCGACGACGAGCAGGGCGCGGACTGCAGCAACGTCTTCGACGAGGAGTACGAGCGCTTCGGGTTCGCTCCCGACGGCTCCGAGCACACCGCGCTGGACAAGAACCCGCTCGACACGGCGCGCCAGCAGGAGCAGAACCTCGAGGCCGGGCGCAACCCGCTCGGCCAGATCCCGGGCGTCAGCGCCGACCGCGCCTGGAAGCGCTCGACCGGCCGCCCCGACGTCAGGATCGCGATCCTGGACACCGGCATCCGCTGGCGCGAGCGCAGCCTGCGCCGCAAGGTGGCGCTGAACACGGAGGAGCTGCCGAAGCCGGACGGCTGCGACGCGTACGACTGCGACTCCGACGGCGCCGTCACGGTCGACGACTACGCCGACGATCCGCGGGTCCAGACGGCGGCCGGCAACGACGAGGCGGACGACATCCTCGACGCTCCGACCTGATCGCCGTCTTCTCTGACGGCACGGACGCCGACGGCAACGGCTACGCCGACGACATCGCCGGCTGGGACTTCTTCGACGACGACAACGACCCCTACGACGCGTCGAGCTACAGCTCCGCCTCCAACCACGGCACCGGCCGCGCCCAGGAGGCCGGGCAGGAGACCGACGAGGGCGTCGGCGGCACCGGCGTCTGCCCCGAGTGCCAGATCGTGCCGGTCCGCGTCTGGGACACGTTCGTGACCGACACGAACCAGTTCGCGCTCGGCGTCACCTACGCGGCCGACAACGGGATCCGGGTGGTCGAGGCCGCGCTCGGCGGCCTGACCAACACGAGCTTCGCGCGCGCCGCGGCGCGCGACGCCTACGCCCGCGGCGTCTTCATGGCGGTCGTCAGCTCCGACCTCAACACGGCCAACCACAACTTCCCGACGACCTACGACGAGGCGATGATGGTCGCCGGCACCGTGGCCGACGTGCAGGGCCTCGGCAGCTCGGACGCCGAGGTCGGAGGCTTCCTCGGCGACCTCGGGATCCCGACGAGCGCGCCGATCGCGACTTGGTTCCGCAACAGCGGCACGACCCAGACGGCGGCCATGGCCACATCGTCATGCCCGCGGTGACCGGCAGCGCCGCCACAGGGCAGGCCGCCGGCGCCGCCGGGCTCGTCGCCTCCTACGGCCTCGAGGAGGGCTACGACCTCGCGCCGAACGAGATCAAGCAGCTGATCACCCAGACCGCCGAGGACGTCGTGCCCGGGAACACCCTCGGCACCGGCACGCCCGATCCGGCCCAGAAGGGCTGGGACCAGCACTTCGGCTACGGCCGGCCAGACCTCGGCCTGGCGCTGGAGCGGATCGCCCAGGGCCGGATCCCGCCGGAGGCGCTGATCACCAGCCCCGACTGGTTCGCGCCGCTGGCGCTCGAGCGCGGCCAGCGTGTCGACATCGGCGGCCGCGTGTCCGCGCGCGGCGGCGGCGTGACCTACCGCGTCGAGTGGGCGCCCGGGATCGAGCCGGCCGAGAGCGAGTTCCGCACCGCGGCGGTCGGTACCGGCGCCACCGACGGCCGCCTCGCCTCGATCGACCTGCGCGCCGTGCGGGCGGCGCTCGACGCGCGGCCGGGAGGCGGCGCGGCGAACGACCCGACCGCGCCGCAGAAGGGCCCGGGCGACACGGACCCCAACGAGCCCGCCTTCACCGTGCGCGTGCGCGCCACCGACGCCGCCGGCACGCGCGGCGAGGACCGGAAGGTCCTCTTCGCCTACCGCGACGCGACGCTCGCGCCCGGCTGGCCGCGCACGCTCGCGGGCGGCGGCGAGGCGAGCCAGCGGCTGTGGGACGTCGACGGCGACAACCAGCTCGACGTCGTCCAGGCCGAGTCCTCCGGCACGCTGACCGTGCTGCGCGCCGACGGCAGCACCCTGCAGGGCTTCCCGGTCCGCACGCGCCCGCTCGCCGCCGTGCACCCAGGAGCGCCCGCGTACACGCGCATGGAGGCACCCCTGGAGCCTCTGCGCACGCCCGCGATCGGCGACATCGACGGCGACCGCCGCGCCGAGATCGTCGACACAGCGGGCGAGCACGTCTACGCCTGGGAGCTCGATGGCACGCCGGTCGGCGGCTTCCCTGTGCGCCTGGACCCCGACTTCTCCCGGCCCGAGGACCGCACACGCGAGAACCACGTCAAGCGCGGCTTCTTCGCCGCGCCCGTGCTCGCCGACCTCACCGGCGGCCCCGCGCTGGAGATCGTGGCGAGCGCGATGGACCAGCACGTCTACGCGTTCGACGGCTCCGGTACCGCCGTCCCCGGCTGGCCGGTGAAGCTGCGCGACCCGAGCCTGCCCGGCGCCGAGATCATCACCGCGCCCGCCGCCGGCGACATCACCGGCGACGGCCGGCCCGAGCTCATCACGCCGACGCAGGAGTTCGACGACGCCGCCCAGGCGCCCGAGGGCGACCTGCCGTCGCTGCTGCGCAGCGGGCTGACCAACATCCTCGCCAACGCCGCCGGCGGCTCGGGGCGCACCTACGCGCTCGACGCCTCCGGCCACGTCCTGCCCGGCTGGCCCGTGAAGCCCAACGGCGCCGTGCCGGACGCGCTGCCGCTCGTCGGCCCCGGCGTCGAGCACGCGATGGCCGACGTCGACGGCGACGGCAAGCTCGAGGTGATCGGCAACGTGGCCTCCGGCGACGTCCAGGTGCGCGAGGGCGACGGGCAGCTCAAGACCACGCTCGACCCCGCGCCCGCGACCGGCGACCACGCCGACAAGAGCCGCGTGCTGAACCTGTTCGAGCACCCGATCGCGGCCGACCTCGACGGGCGGCCGGGCGTCGAGATCCTCAAGGGCGGCCTGACGCTCAACGGGCTCGTGAACCTCGGCATCGCGGTCGGGCAGAACCTGCAATACAACCACGTGCTGCAGGCCTGGGACGCGACGACGGGCGGCGCGCTCGCCGCCTTCCCGCAGGCCGTCGAGGACTACCAGCTGCTCTCCAGCCCGGCGGTGGCCGACGTCGGCGGCGGCGCCGAGCGCGAGGCGATCGTCGGCACCGGCCTCTACCTGCTGCGGCGCTCACCGCCTCCGGCCAGGAGCCCGCCGGCTTCCCGAAGTTCACCGCCGGCTGGCTGTACGCGGTCCCGGCCACCGGCGACGTGGACGGCGACGGCAGGCTCGACATCGCGGCCGTGACGCGCGAGGGCCGCGCGTTCCTGTGGAGGACCGGCCGGCCGGCGTGCGGCGGCAACGGCGAGTGGTGGACCTCGCGCCACGACGAGCGCTCCACGCGCGCCCACGGGACCGACACGCGCCCGCCCGGCACCGCCCGCAACCGCGCCGCGACCTTCAGGGCCGCCAAGGTGCAGCTCGCCTGGACGCCGCCCGGCGACGACTGGCTGTGCGGCACCCCGGCGCACTACGAGGTCCGCGACGCCGCCGGCTCGATGGTGGCGAGCGGCACGAGCGGCGGCGGCGCCGCGGTGCCCGGCCGCAAGGGCGACGTCTTCACGATCGCGTACGCGGACGAGGCCGGCAACTGGGGACTTCCCGCCCAGTTTCCTGCCGCGCGCTGACACAAGCCTAGAATCGCCTGCCGATGGCAAGACGCCGGCTGGAGGGCCTCGAGCGCGTACTCGGGGCGAACGCGCTGTTCTCGACCGCCTACGGGAACGTCGGCTCCTCCATCTACTACGCGCTCGGCCTCGTCGCCTCCTACGCGCTCGGCCTCACCCCGCTGGTCTTCGTGATCACCGGGTTCTTCTTCTTCTGCACGGCGGCCACCTACGCCGAGGCGACGACGATGTACCCGGAGGCCGGCGGCTCGGCCTCGTTCGCACGTCGCGCCTTCAACGAGTTCTGGTCGTTCTTCGCGGCCTGGGCGCAGATGCTCACGTACATCTGCACGATCGCCATCTCGGCGTTCTTCGTGCCGCACTACATCGGCGGGCTGTTCTGGGAGCCGCTGCGCCACGGGCCCGGCGACATCATCGTCGGCGCGTTCGTGATCGCGCTGCTGGCCGGCATCAACATCTTCGGCGTCAAGGAGTCGACCGGCGTCAACGTGCTGCTGGCCGTCATCGACTTCATGACCCAGCTGCTGCTGGTCGTGGTCGGCACGGTGCTCGTGCTCTCGCCCGAGGTGCTGGTCGACAACGTCAACCTCGGCGTGGCGCCGACCTGGAAGGACTTCATCCTGGCGATCCCGATCGGCATGCTCGCCTACACGGGCATCGAGACGATCTCGAACATGTCCGAGGAGGCCAGGGACGAGGCGAAGACGATCCCGGCGGCGATCAACCGCGTGCGGATCGCCGTCTTCGCGATCTACTTCACGTTGCCGGCGGTCGCGCTGTCGGCGCTGCCGGTGCAGCAGCGCGCCGACGGCACCTACTACACGCTGCTCGGGCTGACCGAGGAGGAGGGCGGCTACGCGGGCGACCCGATCCTCGGCTTCGTCAAGCAGATCGACCTCGGGCCGCTGCAGGGGGCGGGCGAGCTCTACGTCGGCCTGCTGGCCGCGACGATCCTGTTCCTGGCCACGAACGCGGGGATCATCGGCGTCTCGCGGCTCGTCTACTCGATGGGCATCCACCGCCAGATGCCCGACGGGCTGCGGCGCCTGCACCCGCACTTCCGCACGCCCTACATCGGCATCCTCGTCTTCTCCGGGCTCGCGATCCTGATCCTGCTGCCGGGCCAGGAGACGTTCCTGGGCAGCATCTACAGCTTCGGCGCGCTGCTCTCGTTCACGATGGCGCATGCGTCCGTGATCCGCCTGCGGCGCAAGCTGCCGGACTTCGCGCGCTCCTACCGCGGGCCGGGCAACCTGCAGATCGGCGACTACGACGCGCCGCTGTTCGCGATCGCCGGCGGCACGTTCACCGCGGTCGCGTTCGTGGTGATCGCGGCGCTGAACCTCACCGTGGCGGCGATCGGGGCCGCCTGGCTGCTGTTCGGCACGCTGGTGTACTTCGCGTTCCGCCGCCGCCACGGGCTCGACATGACCTCCACGCACAAGGTCGCGATCCCGCAGCCGGTGGTCGATCACGAGGCGGAGTACGACTCCGTCCTCGTTCCCGTCTCCGACGGCTACGACGACCACGTGATGGCGACCGCGACCAAGCTCGCGGCCCGCAAGCGCCGCGGCATGCACATCGTCTCGTTCGTCACCGTGCCGTACGCGCTGCCGATCGACGCGCCGATGCGCGAGGCCGAGGCGGATGCGGAGTCGGTTATCGAGCAGGCGCGCGTGCAGGGCGGCCGGCGCGTCTCGGGCCACGTGGAGCGGATCCGGCCCGGGCAGGCCGGGCGGCGGATCGTCGAGGAGGCGATCGACATGCGCGCGGCCGCGATCGTGCTCGCGCTGCCGCGGCGGGTCGACGGCGCGTCGCTGTTCGGCAAGACGCTCGAGACCGTGCTGGCCGAGCGCCCGTGCCGGGTCGTGATCGAGTCGATGCCGCCGCCGGAGTCGCAGACAAAGCGCCGCCAGGCGCTCGAGCAGGCGAAGGTGGCCCCGTGAAGGCGCTGACGCGGCTGACCTCGTTCCTGCTCGTGTTCCTCGGCGTCGGGATCATCGTGCGCACGATCGACGCCGGCGGCGGGGCGGCCGCCTTCGGGTTCCTCGTCGGGCTGCTGTTCGTGGCCGCGGGCGCCGGCCGGCTCTACCTCACGCGCGAGCCGCGCGACCCCGAGGAGCCGCGCTGATGCCGCGCGGCGATCCCTCCGAGCCGATGCTGCGCCGCGGCATGAAGGCCGCGGGGCAGCTCGACACCCTGCCGCAGCTCAAGAAGGGCCTGGGCTCGCCGGCGCTGTTCGGGATCGTGCAGGGCTTCATCGGCGCGTCCGTGTACTTCGCGGTCGGCGTCGTGGCGGCCAAGGCGCTCGGGCTGACCTGGGCGGTGTTCGCCGCCGGCGCGCTGTTCTTCGCGGTGCTCGTGCCGAGCTACGTGGAGGGCGCCTCCCTGCACCAGGAGCGGGGCGGCGCGACCGTGATCGCCCGCTACGCCTTCAACGAGCTATGGAGCTTCGTGGCCGGCTGGGCGATCCTGCTCGACTACCTGATCCTGATCGCGCTGACGGCGTTCGCGACGACGGACTACGCCGCGGTCTTCTTCGAGCCGTTCGACCACGGAGCGCCCGAGTTCCTGCTCGGCGCCGGGGTCGTGATCGGGGTGGCCGTCGCCAACGTGCGCGGCAGCTCGCCGCGCCGGTTCGCGCGCGCGTCGCTGATCGTGCTCGCCGACCTCGTGCTGCAGCTGCTGGTGGTGGCGTTCGGGCTGTTCCTCGTCTTCGAGCCGGAGGTGCTCACCGGCCCTGGCTCGATCGCGGGCTCCCCGTCGCTCGAGGACCTCATGTTCGCGTTCCCGCTCGTGCTCGTGGCCTTCAGCGGCATCGACGCCTCGTCCGGCCTCGCCGGGCAGGTGGCGATCGGCCGCCGCGGCCTGCGGCGGCTGATCGGCGTGCGGCTGATCGCGGCGTGCGTGCCGTACGTCGGCATCGCGCTCGTCGCCTCGACCGCGCTGCCCACCCAGCCCGGGACGGAGTGGGTCGAGGCGCCGATGGTCGGGATCGCCGACGCCTTCGACGAGGCCTGGATCCGCGAGCCGCTGCGCTACGCGCTCGCGGTGTCGGGCCTGCTGATCCTCGTGGCGGCCTGCAACGCGGCCATGCTCGGGCTCTCGCGGCTCGGCTACGCGCTCGCGGTCAACCGACAGATCCCGTCGCTGGTCGGCTACCTGCACCCGCGGCGCTCGACGCCCGTGGTCGTGATCGGGCTCGGCACGGTGCTGGCGATCGCGCTGCTGCTGCCCGCGGACCTGGACTTCCTCGTCGGCATCTGCGCGTTCGGGGCGACGGTCGCGTTCGCGATCGTGACGATCGGCGTGATCCGCCTGCGCTGGCGCGAGCCCGGCCGCGACCGCCCGTACAAGATGCCGCTCAACGTCCCGCTCGGGCGCGGCGAGCTGCCGCTGCTGGCCGTGCTGGGCGCCCTGATGTCGCTGGCCGCGCTCGGGGCGCTGCTCTTCTACCACGGCGGCTCGCGCTGGGTGGGCGTCGCCTGGATGGCCTTCGGCGTGGCGCTCTACGTCTACTACCGGATCTCGGAGGACAAGCCGGTCTTCCGCCGGGTGACCGTGCCGGAGAAGACGCTCACGCGGCCGCGCCAGGAGGCCGAGTACGGCTCGATCCTGGTGCCGATCCGCGGGCTCCCGCTCGACGACGACATCGTCCAGACCGCCGGCCGGCTGGCGGCGGAGGAGAACGAGGACCTCGGCGAGGGCGGCGCCGTGATCGAGGCGCTGTGGGTGTTCGAGGTGCCGCTGTCGCTGCCGCTGGACGCGCGGGTGCCCGAGGAGGAGCTCAAGCGGGCCCGCCGGGCGCTGGCGCGGGCGAAGGCGGTGGGTGAGGAGTACGAGGGCGTCGAGGTCGCCACGGCGGTCGTGCGCGCGCGGCGTGCCGGCGAGGCGATCGTGCACGAGGCGCGCCGCCGCGGCGTCGAGGCGATCGTGCTCGCCGCCGAGGAGAAGGCGCAGATCCGCGGCGGCACGCTGCTCGGCGGCAAGGCCGGGCTGCGCGACACGTTCGTGGGCGAGACGACCCGCCACGTGGTCAACAAGGCCCCGTGCCGGGTGATCCTCACGGCGGCGCCGCCGCAGGCGCCGTCCGAGGCGCCGCCGGACGATCTCTCCGCGCCCCCGCTGGGCGGCGATCCCGCCCGCCCCGGCGATGAGCCCGTGGTCGCCGGACGCAGTGGCCCGTCCCGGGAGCCCTGACATCCTCGGACGGCCGCTGATCGCCGCCTGGCTGTGTCCTCGACCACTTGAAATCCCAGAGGGATTCCTGCGGGTCTGCGTCCTTGCCAGGCGGCGCCAGCGACCCTCCGAGGACGCCACGGCTCCCGGGACGAACCACTAGAGTCCGCGCCGATGTTCGTCCTCGTCGTCGGTGCGGGCCGTGTCGGCTCTGCGGTCGCCACGTCGGCCCTGCGGGCCGGCCACACCGTGAGCGTGCTCGACGAGGACCCGCTCTCGCACGAGCGCCTCGACGTCGAGCTCGGCCAGGGCTGGGAGGAGGCCGGCGGGCGCTTCACGATCGGCACCGCGCTCGAGATGGACGCGCTCGTGGAGGCCGGCATCGAGCAGGCCGAGGTCTTCATCGCCTCCACCAACGGCGACAACACCAACCTCGTCGTCTCCCAGATCGCCCAGCGTCGCTTCGAGGTGCCGCGCGTGATCGCCCGCATCCTCGATCCACGGCGCGCCGCCTGGTACCAGGAGCAGGGCCTGCAGACGATCTGCCCGACGCAGATCGCGATCGAGCAGCTCGAGCGCGCCGCGCTCACGGACGCGGTGGAGACCGGGGCCGGCTGATGGCGGGGCTGTACGTGATCGTGGCCGGCGCGGGCAAGGTCGGCTGGAACCTCGCGCGGGAGCTGCTCGAGAAGGGCCACGAGGTGACCGTGCTCGAGCAGGACCGGCGCCGCTACCTGACCGTCGAGCAGGAGCTCGAGCACGCGGTCCAGTACGGCGACGCGACCGAGCTGTGGGTGCTCGAGCGGGCGGGCATCCAGCGCGCCGACCTCGTGGTCGCCGTCACCGGCGACGACGAGGACAACCTGCTGATCTGCCAGGTCGCCAAGGAGAAGTACCTCTGCGAGCGGATCATCGCCCGCGTCAACAACCCGCGCAACCTGGACCACTTCAAGCTGCTCGGGATCCAGCCCGCGGTGTCCGCGACCGACCTGATCCTGCGGCTGATCGAGCACGAGGTGCCGCGCTACGGCCTCGTCCACCTGCTCGACCTGCCCGAGGAGCGCTTGGAGATCATCGAGCTGGTGGTCTCCGAGGACGCCCCGGCCGCCGGCCAGAAGGTGCAGGACATGGCGCTGCCCGAGGGCTCGCTGGTGATCTCCGTGCTGCGCGACGGCTCCGGCTTCGTCCCGAAGGCCGACACGGTCGTCGAGGCCGGCGACGAGGTGCTCGTGGTGCTCGACCCGGGGCTCGAGGAGAGCATCACCGCCCAGTTCGTGGGCGAGAACTCCAACGAGCGTGCCTGACCGCGACGTCGACGTCCTGATCGTCGGTGCGGGGGCGGCCGGGTCGGCGTGCGCCGAGGCGCTCGTGCGCGACCGCTCGTTCGACGGCTCCGTGCTGCTGGTGGGGCGCGAGCAGGACCCGCCCTACGAGCGCCCGCCGGCGTCCAAGGACTACCTGCGCGGCGAGACGGATCGCGCCGGGACGTACCTGCACCCGGCGGACTGGTACGCGTCCCAGGGCGTCGAGCTGCTGCTGCGCACGAGCGTCATGAAGCTCGACACCGAGGCGCGCGTCGCGAAGCTCTCCAACAAGGAGGAGGTCGGCTACGGCGCGTGCGTGCTGGCGACCGGGGCGAACGTGCGGAGGCTGCGCGTGCCGGGGGCCGAGCTGGAGGGGATCCACTACCTGCGCGCGCTGGGCAACTCCGACGCGATCCGCGCGGACGCGGAAGCGGCCTCGCGGGTCGTCCTGGTGGGCGGCTCCTACATCGCCTGCGAGGTGGCGGCGTCGCTGACCGCGCTCGGCAAGCAGTGCACGATGGTGATGATCGAGGACGCGCCGCTGTCGACGCACTTCGGGCCGCAGGTGGCGGCGTACGTCGCGGAGCTGCTGCGCTCGCGCGGCGTCGAGCTCGTCTGCGGCGACCCGCTGGCGGGGTTCGTCGGCGATACCCAGACGGCTTCGCCGTCGGGCACAGGCGGCCGCGTGGGGTCGGTCGAGACCGAGTCCGGCCGGCTCGTCGACGCCGACCTGGTCGTGATGGGCACGGGCGCGGTGCCCGACGTGATGCTCGCGCGCTCCTCCGGCCTGTCGCTGGGCGAGACGGGCGGCGTCGCGTGCTCGTCCACGCTGGCGACCTCGGCGCCCGGCGTCTGGTGCGCCGGCGACGCCTGCGAGTACGACTCGGTGCTGCACGGCCGTCGCATGCGGATCGAGCACTGGGAGGTCGCCCGCGCCCAGGGCAAGGCGGCCGCGGCCGCGGTCGCGGGCCGCCCCGCGGACTTCGACGAGGTCCCGTACTTCTGGTGCGACCTCGCCGACTGGGCCACGCTCGAGTACGTCGGCTCCGCCACGTCGCCCGACCGCGAGATCGTCCGCGGGTCGATCGACGGCGGCGAGTTCGCCGTCTTCTACGTCGAGGGCGCGCGGCTCGTGGCCGCGCTCTCCGTGGGACGCCCCGAGGACCTCATGCATGCCCGGCGGCTGCTCGCCGCGGGCGGCGAGCTCGGCGACCCCGAGGTCCTGGGCGACCCCGGCTCGGATCTCTCCGAGCTCTGAGCGCTCCTACTGGCGCGCGGCGAAGCGCAGCGTGCCCGGCTGCGTGTCCGACGGGGCGGAGCGGTCCGCGGCGGCCGGGCGGGCCTCCGGCGGGTCGCCGCGGAGGAGCCAGCCGCCGTCGGGGCGGCGCTCGATCTCCTCGCGCGAGATCAGCTGGCCCAGCGCCGTCGTGACCGACGGGCGGCGGGCGCCGACCATGCCGGCGAGGGTGCGGTGGGGGAGGCGCAGGTTGACGAGCACGCCCCCGGGGATCACGCGGCCCCAGCGCTCGGCCAGGCACCAGAGCAGCGCCAGCAGCCGGTCGTCGACCCGCGTCAGGTGCGCGATCGCCTGCATGACCACGAGCCGCTCCGCGCGGCGCGCGGCGCGCTCCACGAGCGCGGCGAAGATCTCCGGCCACTGGGCGGCCCGGACGGCGAGCGCCTGATCGATGATCGCGAGCCGGGAGTGGGTGAGCGCGGTCCATTCGACCGTCCGCGGCAGCAGGATCTCGGCCTCGCGGTCGTCCCAGGCGCGCAGGAGGTCGCCCGGACCGAGCAGCTCGGCGCACGGATGATCACCGACGGTGGCCTCGCGGACGAGCAGGCCGTCGAGGACGAGCAGGCCGATCGGCTGGCTCCCCTGGTTCAGCGAGCGACCAGGGGTCCACGGGCCCCTCGGTACGTCGATCGCGCGTACGAAGAGCCGCTGCGAGACCTCACGGATGCGCCGAGGGTCGAGCCCTCGCGCGAGATCCGGGTCCGCTTCGAGAAGCTGTACCGAGCCGCCGCCCGCCTCTGGCATGCGTCCACACCCTCCACTGGCGTTCCGACTCCGGGAGCCCGGCAAACGCCCTTGCCGTCCCGGCTTGGAAGTGCACGGTCTGACCTCCCCGGAAATCACCGCGGCGCCTCGACCTCAACCGAGAGTAGCGCGGCACCCGGCAGATGGAAGGGTCACGGACGCTTATCCCATGTTCCTTCGGACGTTCCTCCCCGCGAAGTTGTCCGTCTGGCTATGGCAGTTCGGGCAGAGCAGCTGCAGGTTCTCGAGCCGGTTGTCGCGACCGTCCCCGTTGACGTGGTGCAGGGCCAGGCTCAGCGGCGCCCCGCGCCACACCGAGATCCCGCAGATCTCGCAGCGGTCCTCCTTGAGCCCGAGCCGGATCAGCCGGCGCTTGACGTGCCCCCGGTTCCTCCGCCCGGAGAGCAGGACGTCCACGGGCATCGCCTGCGGCCGGGTCTCGATCGCCCCGCGTATGCGTGCGTCGTTGAAGGTCTTGCGGCTGAACCCGAACCGCATCATGCACTTCGTGATCGAGTTGCCCTCGTCGTAGAAGCGCTGCACCTCGGCCCAGTCGTAGCGACGGTTGAAACGCTCGTCGGCGGGCCGACCGAGATTGCGGGCGTGGTAGGCGATGGTGGACTTCGACCGCCCGGTGGCAAAGACGATCTCGGCCTGAGTGAAGCCATAATGGAGGAGCATCGCGACCGTCTGGCGTGTACGCACCACATCCATGGCGAACGTATGTTCCCATCTCGAGCGGACGGATTCGCGACGGGCTCGCTAGACTTTCGGTTCCGCTGCGGGGTCGTCTAATGGCAAGACGCGGCCCTCTGGAGGCCGTTATCGGGGTTCGAGTCCCTGCCCCGCAGCCTAAGCGCGGTATCAGGCCGCGGCCTGCTCCGCCCAGTCGCGGTGCAGGCGCCAGTAGGCGCCCTCCGCGGCCAGCAGCTCCTCGTGGGTGCCCTGCTCGACGATCCGGCCGTGGTCGAGCACGACGATCCGGCCGGCGCGCTGGATGGTCGAGAGCCGGTGGGCGATCACGATCGCCGTGCGGCCCGCCAGCAGGCGCCGGAGGCCCGCCTCGATCCGGCCCTCGGTGTGGATGTCGACGTTCGAGGTGGCCTCGTCGAGGACGAGGATCCGCGGATCGGCGACCAGCGCGCGGGCGAACGCCACGAGCTGGCGCTGGCCGGCCGAGAGCTGGGCGCCGCGCTCGCCGGTCGGGGTGTCGTAGCCGCGCTCGAGCGCCGCGATGAACTCGTGCGCGCCGACGGCGCGCGCGGCGGCCTCGACCTCCTCCTGCGTCGCGTCCGCGCGGCCGAAGGCGATGTTCTCGCCGATCGTGCCGCTGAACAGGAACGCCTCCTGCGGCACGACGCCCATCTGGGAGCGCAGCGAGGCGGCGGTGACCTCGCGCAGGTCGTGCCCGTCGACCAGCACGCGGCCCGAGGTCGGGTCGTAGAAGCGCGCCATCAGCTTGGCCATCGTCGACTTGCCCGCGCCCGTCGCGCCGACGAGGGCGACCGTCTGGCCCGGCGGGACGTGCAGGTTGATGTGGCAGAGGGCCTCGCCCTCCCCGTAGGAGAAGACGACGTCGTCGAACTCGATCTCGCCGCGGATCCGGCCCAGCTCGACGGCGCCGGGCGCGTCGCGCAGCTCGGGCTCCTCGTCGAGCAGCTCGAAGATCTTGTCCAGCGCCGCCATCCCCGCCTGGTAGGTCGTGTAGAACTGCGACAGCGACTGGATCGGGTCGAAGAAGTTGTTCAGCGCGGCGATGAACGCCACCAGCACGCCGACCGTGACCTCGCCGTTGATGGCCTGGACGCCGCCGTAGAGCAGGATCCCGGCGGTCGCGAGCCCGCTCAGCAGCTCGACCGACGGGAAGTAGGCCGCGTTGAGGTTGACGGTCTTCATGTTCGCCTCGCGGTTCTCGTCGTTGAGCTCCGCGAAGCGCACGAGGTGGCGCTCCTCCTGGGCGAACGAGCGAACGACCCGGATGCCCGACAGCGACTCCTGCAGGTAGGCGGTGATCGCCGCGACCTTCTCGCGCGTGAGCCGGTAGGCGTCGGCGCTCACGATCCGGAACGCGAGCGAGCCGATCGCCAGCACGGGGAACACGAGGAACGTCAGCAGCGCCAGCTCGAGGTCGAGCACGATCAGGATCGCCGCAGTGCCGATCAGCGTCAGCGTCGAGCCGAACAGCGTCACCAC
>DATFQI010000135.1:0-31200 GCA_035264365.1 Solirubrobacteraceae bacterium | reverse complement strand
GGGGACGGGCGCGCCGGCGAGCGCGTCGTCCAGGCGCTGCTGGCGCTGCGCGAGCGGGCGGCGGTCGCATGAGCCTGCGGATCGGCGTCGCCGGGCTCGGCTACTGGGGCCCCAACCTGGCCCGCAACTTCGCGGGCCTCCCGGGGTGCGAGCTGGCCTGGTGCTGCGACGCCTCCGAGGCCTCGCGCGTGCGCTGGGCGCCGAGCTTCCCCAGCACGCGCTTCACCCCCGAGCTCGACGACCTGCTCTCCGACGACGCGCTCGACGCGGTCGTGCTGGCCACGCCGGTGCCGACCCACGGCGCGCTCGCCGAGCGCGTGCTCGACGCGGGCAAGCACTGCTTCGTCGAGAAGCCGCTGGCGCAGTCCGTCGAGGAGGCAGAACGCGCCGTCGCCGCGGCCGAGCGCAACGGCCGCACGCTGATGGTGGGCCACCTGCTCGAGTACCACCCGGGCGTCGCCAAGCTCAAGGAGATCGCCAGCTCGGGCGAGCTCGGCGACATCCACTACATCTACTCCAACCGGCTCAACCTCGGGAAGCTGCGCGCCGACGAGAACGCGCTCTGGTCGCTCGGCGCGCACGACATCTCGGTCGTGCTGCACCTCGCCGAGGAGGAGCCGTTCGAGCTCTCCGCCCGTGGCGAGGCCTACAAGCAGCGCGGCATCGAGGACGTCGTGTTCGGCTTCCTGCGCTTCCCGTCCGGCCTGGCCGCGCACCTGCACCTGTCGTGGCTGGACCCGCACAAGGAGCGCCGCTTCACGGTCGTCGGCTCCAAGCGGATGGCGACGTTCGACGACATGGACCTCGAGCGCAAGGTCACCGTCTACGACAAGGGCTTCGACGAGAGCGCCGGCTCCTACGGCGAGTACATCACCCGCGCCGGGGACATCTGGAGCCCGTCGATCGGCAACCGCGAGCCGCTGCGGCTGGAGTGCGAGCACTTCGTGCAGTGCCTGCGCGAGGGGGTCACGCCGCGCTCCGACGGCCACTCCGGGCTGCGCGTCGTGCGCGTGCTGGAGGGGCTGCAGGCTTCGCTGGACTCGTCGCGAAGGGACCAGGATGGAGCTGTCTGATCTCGCCCCCGGCCTCGTCCTCGGCGAGGGCGTGCAGCTCGGCGAGGGCGTGCGGCTGGGCGCGCACGTGGTCATCCACCCCGGCACGGTCGTCGGCGACGGCTGCGAGATCCAGGACGGCGCCGTGCTCGGCAAGCCGCCCAAGCTGGCGCGCCACTCGACGGCGCCGCGCAGCGAGGGCGAGCCACTCGTGCTCGGCGCGGGCAGCGTCGTGTGCGCCCGCGCGATCGTCCTCGCGGGCGCCCGGATCGCGGAGGGCGCGATCCTCGGCGACCAGTCCTTCGTGCGCGAGCGTGCGCGGATCGGCGAGGGGACCGTGATCGGGCGCGGCAGCGCCGTCGACAACGACGTGCTGGTCGGTGCGCGGGTCCGGGTCCAGACCGACGTCTACCTGACCGCTTACAGCGTCGTCGAGGACGACGTCTTCGTCGGCCCGGGCGCGATGACGACCAACGACTCGACGATGGCGCGGCACGGAGCCGACTTCGCGCTCGAGGGCGCGCTGCTGCGGCGCGCGTGCCGGATCGGCGGCGGCGCGGTGCTCACGCCCGGCACCGAGATCGGCGAGGAGGCCTTCGTGGCCGCGGGGGCGGTCGTCGTGCGCGACGTCCCGCCGCGGGCGGTCGTGATGGGCGTGCCGGCGCGCGTCGTGCGTGAGGTCGGCGACGAGGACCTGCTCGAGCGCTGGCGTTAGAGTCGCCCGCATGAGCGAGCGAGGAGGCCTCACACCCGGCGATCCCCTGGGCGGGAGCAGCAGCCCGCCCGCGGAGCGGGAGGGTGGGCTGTGGAGCGGCAGCCAGGGCTACACGAGCCCGGCGCCCCCCGGCGCGGGCGGCCCGGCGCCGTCGATGCCGTCCCTCCCACCTGGCCTCGCCGGCCGGCCTGCGCTGGCGAGCTGGGGCAGCCGCGTGATCGCGCAGATCGTCGACGGCATCATCATCGCGCTCGGCGCGGTGGTCCTCTTCGCGATCCTCGCCGCGCTCGGCCTCACGGTCGACACCGACGGCGGCGCGGCCGCCTTCATCGTCACCGCGTTCTTCGGAGTGATCGCGTTCTCGATCGTGGCGCTGCTCTATGCGCCCATCCTGATGTCGCGCACCAACGGCCAGACGCTCGGCCGGATGGTGGTCAACATCCGCGTCATCCGGGCCGACGGGGGCCCGATGACGTTCTGGTTCGCGGCCCTGCGCGAGATCGTCGTCAAGTCGCTGCTCGTCGGCGTCGTCTCCTCGTTCACGTTCGGCCTCTCCTGGCTGCTCGACATCCTGTGGCCGCTGTGGGACGAGGAGAACCGCGCGCTGCACGACTTCGTCGTCAACACGCGCGTGATCAAGACCTAGTGCGTCGTGCTCAGGCGGGTGCGGCGGCGCGGAAGGCCGCGCTCTCGCGGCCGGATTGGGTCCAGATGACCTCGTCGCGGCCCGGTCCGACGCCGATCAGTGCGATCGGCACGCCGACGAAGTCGGAGATGTAGGCCAGGTAGTCGCGCGCGGCCTGCGGCAGCTCGCGCTCGTCGCGGCAGCGCGTGATGTCCTCGTCCCAGCCCGAGAGCTGCTCGTACACGCCCGTCGCGTTGTGCATGACGGTCTGGTGGTACGGATAGTGGTCGAAGGTCGCCTCGTCGCCGCCGCGGTAGCGGGTGCAGACCGAGATCGGCCCGATCCCGCTCAGCACGTCGAGCTTGGTGATGCTCAGGTGCGTCAGGGAGTTGATGCGAGCCGCGTAGCGCAACGCCACGAGGTCGATCCAGCCGGTGCGGCGCGCGCGGCCGGTCGTCGTGCCGAACTCGCCGCCCGCCTGGCGGATCTGCTCGCCCAGCTCGTCGTCCAGCTCGGACGGGAACGGCCCGGCGCCGACGCGCGTGGCGTAGGCCTTGGCGATGCCCCAGATCTCGTCGATGTCCTTCGGCCCGACGCCCGTGCCGGTGCAGGCGCTGGCGGACACCGGGTTCGAGGAGGTGACGAACGGATACGTGCCGTGGTCGATGTCCAGCAGCGTGCCCTGTGCGCCCTCGAAGATGACGTTGCCGCCGGCGTCCAGCACGTCCCACGTGAGGCGGGCCGTGTCGGCGATGTACTGCTCGATCCGGTGGCCGTAGGTCAGGTAGTCCTCGGTCATCGACTGCAGGTCGAGCTCCGGGGACTTCGCGAACGGGCGCAGGCTGAGCCGCTTGGGCTCCATCGCGGCCGCGATCTTCTTCTTGAGGATCTTCTCGTCGAGAAGGTCCTGCACGCGGATCCCCAGCCGCGCGGCCTTGTCGGCGTAGGCGGGGCCGATGCCGCGCCGCGTGGTGCCGATCTGCAGCTTGCCCAGGCGCGCCTCGCCCGCGTGGTCGAGCAGCATGTGGTACGGCATGATCAGGTGCGCGTTGGCGCTGATCCGCAGGCCCGAGAGGTCGACCCCCTTCGCGCGCAGGTCGTCCAGCTCGCCCGTGAGGACCTTCGGGTCGATCACGACGCCGTTGCCGATCGCGCACTTCAGGCCGGGGTACAGGATCCCACTCGGGATCAGGTGGAACTTCCACTTGACGTCGTCGCGGACGATCGTGTGGCCGGCGTTGTTGCCGCCCTGGAAGCGGATCACGAGATCCGCGTTCTCCGCGAGCAGATCGACGATCTTGCCCTTGCCCTCGTCGCCCCACTGGGCGCCCACGATCACGATGCCGGCCATAGCCGCGGCTCAGTCTAGATGGCCCGCCTGCGGCCATAGGCGGGCGGCTCGTCGGGATCCGCCTCCTCCCACGCCCGGTCGGCGTCGCTGAGCCAGCGGCCCGTGCCGCCCGCGGCGGCGGGCGCGGACTGCGGCAGCTCGAAGCCGGCGTTGCCGCGCTGGTCCTCGCCGTGCAGGGGCAGCACCGTGCACATCTCCCCGAGCCGTGACACGGTGCGATCCCCGATCTGGTCGCGCAGCTCGTCCTCGCCCAGGTTGGTGGTCAGCATCACCGCGCGACCGTCCTCATAGCGGGTGTTGACGATCGTGTAGAGCTGCTCGAGCACCCACGGGCTCGTCTGCTCGGCGCCGACGTCGTCGACGTGCAGCAGGTCGACCGCGCACAGGCGGTCGATGAGCTCGTTGAGCGACAGCGTCGCGTCGTCGTCGTAGGTGTCGCGCAGCATGCCCAGCAGCCGGGGCAGCGAGTAGATCGCGACCGTGCGGTCGGCCTCCATCGCCTGCTTGGACACGAGCATGGCGAGCGTCGTCTTGCCCGTGCCGATGTCGCCGGTGAACCAGATCCCGCGGCCGGCGTCGAGGTTGGCGCCGATCTCGCGCACGTAGCGGCGCACCTCGCGGACGACGTGCGGCGCGCGGCGGTCGATCGAGACGATCGGCTCGCGGTCGAAGGAGACCTCGCGGAAGCGCTTGGGCAGCCGCCCTTGGACCGCGGTCGCCTTCTTGCGCGCGAGCCGCGCCGGCCGGCACGAGCACGGCCGCGCGGTGCGCTTGGCCTCGTCGTAGAGGAACCCGGACCCGTCGCAGCGACCGTCGGGGCACGGCGCGGACATCAGTAGCGGTCCTCGGGCACGTAGGACATGAAGCGCGGGAACTCCTTCTGGAAGGTCAGCTCGACCGTCCCGAGGCCGCCGTTGCGGTGCTTGGAGATGATCACGTCCGCGATGCCCTCGCGCTCGGACTCCTGGTCGTAGTACTCGTCGCGGTAGATGAACATCACGAGGTCGGCGTCCTGCTCGATCGCGCCGGACTCGCGCAGGTCCGACAGCACGGGGCGCTTGTCCGTGCGCTGCTCGACGCCGCGGTTGAGCTGCGAGAGCGCGATCACGGGCACCTGCAGCTCGCGCGCGAGCGTCTTGAGGCCGCGCGAGATCTGCGAGATCTGCTCGACGCGGTTCTCCACGTTGCCGCCCGCCCGCATCAGCTGCAGGTAGTCGATGACGATCAGCCCGAGCCCGTCGGCGTGCTGCTGGGCCAGCCGGCGCGCCTTCGCGCGCACGTCGAGCACGGAGAGGTCCGACGAGTCGTCGATGTACAGCGGCGAGTTGGCCAGCCGCGAGCTCGCCTGCAGGATCTTCGGCCAGCGCGAGTTGGGCACGTTGCCCTTGCGCAGGTCATCGCCCTTGATCGAGGCCTGCGACGCGATGAAGCGCTGTGCCAGCTCGGACTCGGACATCTCGAGCGAGAACAGCGCGACGGCCTTCTTGCCCTCCAGCGCCGCGTTCTCGCAGAAGTTCGCCATCAGCGCGCTGTTGTGGACGACGATGTCGTTCGCCACGAAGTTGTGGTCGCCCGGCACGGTCAGGTCGTAGGTCTCCTGGCGGCCGAGCGGCTCGACCGAGGCGACGGAGTCCCACGTGACGTCGAGCACCATGAAGTGGGCCGGCGGCGCCTCGAGCAGCGCGACGGCGCCCTCCGGCCTCGCCGCGGGGCTGCGCAGCCCGGGAGCGCGCTGGATCGGCGCGCGCGGGACCGCGATCCGCTCGCCGATCGCCAGCTCGCGGATCTCGCGCCAGCCCTGGAGCGTGAACAGCGGGTGGTTGGCGGTCGCGTCCAGCCGGCGGCCGAGACGCGTCGTGAGCCGGTAGGTCTGCTGGACGCCGCTGCGCAGGCCGGCCGTGGCCCTCGAGGTGCGCAGCCGCAGGTCTTGGTCGAGCGAGGCCACGAACGCGTCCTCGCCGCGCTCGATCGCCTCCACGAGCTCGTCGATCCGGCGCCGGCGGCCGTTCGTGGGGTCGTAGACGAGGGTCGAGCCGGCCAGGCACTTGCCCATCGAGGGGCGCGCGGCGAGGATGATCAGGTTGCCGGGCTGGAAGCCACCGGTGATCGTGTCGAGGTCCTCGTAGCCCGACGCGGTGCCGGTGATCGCCTTGCCGGCGCGCGAGAGCTCCGCCAGCTTCGTGGTCTCGGCGTCGAGCACGACCTCGATCGAGCGGAAGTCCTTGCGCGAGTCCTCGTGCGCGACCTCGAGGATCGTCCGCTCGGCGAGGTCCACGAGCTCGCGCGGCGGCGCCTCGTGCGAGTGCACCTTGGCCTGGATCTCGTACGCCGCGTCCAGCAGCCGCCGCAGCATGGCGTTCTCGCGCACGATGCGCGCGTACTGGCGGACGTTGCCGACCGCCGGGACCGAGCCCGCCAGCAGGTCCACGGTCGCACGGCCGCCGACGGCGTCGAGCTGGCCGTTCTGCTTGAGGTGCTCGACGAGCGTCAGCGCGTCCACGGGCTCGCCGGCGCCATGCAGCGCGAGCATCGCCGTGAAGATCAGCCCGTGGCTCTCGCGGTAGAAGTCGCCGGGCTGGAGGCGCTCGTCGATGATCAGCGCCGGCAGCGCGGTGTCCGACAGGAGGACCGCGCCGAGGACGGACTGCTCGGCCTCGAGGTTCTGGGGCGGCGTGACGGCTCCGTCGAAGCGCTGCGCGTGACCGTTGGCGGGGCTGTAGTCGGTGGCGCTCATCGGGGGCCGACCGAGTCTAGGTCCGGCGCCGGAGGCCATCCGGGAGTGCCCTGCTCTTTACGCAGAGTTTCGTCTGAGCTGAGGCGAAGTCGTCACGATCTGTGCATGAGTTTCTGCACCGCGTTCCCGATCGTCTACTGCGACGACCTTGCGCGGACGCTGACCTTCTACCGGGACCGGCTCGGCTTCCGCGTGACCTTCTCCCACCCGGAGACGGGCCAGCCGGGATTCGTGGCGCTGCAGCTCGGCGAGGGTGCGGAGCTGGCGCTGGCCGACGTGTCCGACCCGGGGGCGGTCCACCTGCACGGCAAGGCCGTGCGGCCCGCGAGCGGGCTCGGCTTCGAGCTGTGCATCTACGCGGACGACGTCGACGCCGCGGTCGCTGCGCTGCGCGCGTCCGGGGTGCCCGTGCTCGCCGAGCCGGCGGACCAGCCGTGGGGCGACCGGATGGCCTACGTCGAGGACCCGGAGGGCAACCCGGTGATGCTGTGCGCCGAGCTCACGCCGGAGGGATGAGCTCCGTGCGCAGCTCGTGGCTGCCGTCGGGCAGCGGCGCCTCGTAGTAGAGGCGGTGGCCGCCGCCGGGCAGCTCGAGCACGTCGAGGTAGCGCGCGTCGGCCAGCGGCCGGTCGGCGAGCCGCGTGAGCGCGGCGCCCTCCGGCGCGTCAGGCGCGTCGGGCGCATCGCGCACGCCCGGTTCGGCGGGCGCGGCGGCCGCCCGCGGCACGGCGAGGCCGGTGCGCTCGGAGAAGTTCTCCTCCTTCGTGGCGCGGCCGTCGTAGCTCGCGCGGCCGTCGGGGAGGACGGCGGTCACGCGCGCGCCGCGGGCGTCCCAGGTGCCCGCTCGGCCCTCCAGGACGGTGCCGTGCCAGGCCCAGTCGAGGCCGTCGGCGCCGGCCGCATGCGCGGTGCGCATGCGGTCCTCCTCGCCCGGCGGCTCGAGCGGGTGGCAGCAGATCCAGGCGTGCCAGGCGCCGCCGCGGCGGCGGATCACGGGGTCCTTCACTCCGGTGCGCTCGTCGCCCGGGAAGACCGTGCGCGGCTCCGCGTCCGCGAGCCGCTCGAGCGTCGGCGCGTCGAGCGCGCAGATCCACCAGTGCTTGGAGCCCGGCGTGGCGCAGGAGAGGTACAGCCGCCAGCCGCCGTCGTCGAGGCGCACCAGCGCGGGGCGCTCGAGCGACTCTGCGCCGAAGCGATCCTTGTCGAGCTCGGCGAGCGGCTCGAGCTGCTCGCCGTCGTGGCTGCGCGCGAGCACGACGGCGCCGCCGCGGCGCGCGTCGGTGCGCACGCGGTAGGCGATCGCGATCGTCCCGCCGGGCTCGAGGGCGGCGCTCGGCGCGCCGGCCCACTGCCCGGGTCCGTTCCCCGGGGCCGGCGCCGCGACGGCGGCCCGGCCCGATCCGGGAAGCGGGAAGCTTGCTACTGCTCGACCACCATGGTCTTGACGTTGGCGAGCACGCCGTCGCCGACCTCGACGGTGACCATGCGGGTGCCGACCGTGCGGATCGGCTCGTCGAGGTGGACCTTGCGGCGGTCGATCTCGAGGCCGCGGGCCTCCTTGATCGCGTCGACGATGTCCTGCGACGTCACGGAGCCGAACAGGCGGCCGTCCTCGCCGGCCTGGTGGGCGATCGTCAGCACCGTCTTGTTGAGCAGCTCCGCGCTCTTCTCGGCCTGCTGCGTGGCGACGGCGGCCGCGCGGTCGAGGGTCTGCTGCCGGCGCTCGGCGGCGGCGACTGAGCTCTTCGTCGCCGGCTGGGCCAGCTTGCGCGGGATCAGGTAGTTGCGGAGGTAGCCCTTCGATACGTCGACGACCGTGCCGCGCTCGCCGACGTTCTCCACGTCCTGGAGGAGGATGGCCTGCGGCATGGGACTACCGGTCGCGGTCGCGGTCTCGATCGCGGTCACGCCCGCGCTCGTCGCGGCCGTCGGCCCCGACGTACGGCAGCAGGGCGAGCTCGCGGGCGCGCTTGACCGCGGTCGCGATCTGGTTCTGGTGGCGACGGCACGCGCCCGTGATGCGGCGCGAGCGGATCTTGCCGCGATCGGAGATGAACTTGCGCAGGGTGGCGATGTCCTTGTAGTCGACGAACTCCACCTTGTCGCGGCAGTACGGGCAGGACTTGCGACGCCCGCCGCCGGGCCCGCCCCTCTTCTCACGCCGGCGCGTCGGCCGGCTGCGCTGCTTCGCCACTGTTGGAACCCTCTCTAGAAGCCGAAAACTCGTCGCCCGGCGCGTTCACGCGCCAGGGCAGGGCGCTGCGTCCCGCGCAACGCGACCAGAGAGGGTAGCGAGAACCCGTACACCGCCGCCCGGCGGAACCGGGCTGGGAGGACGCCGCAGGAACCGGGCAGGACCGCCGAGGGCGGCCGGACGGCGCCCGGCGGAACCGGGCGCCGTGCGATCAGGGCCTAGAACGGGATGTCGTCGTCGGCCGGCGCGCTGGGGCGCGACGCCGCGCCGGCGGGCTGGAAGTCCCGGTCGTCGACCGGCACGTCCGAGCGCGGGGTGAACCCGCCGCCGCCGTTGGACGGGCCGTCCTCGCGGCCGCCCAGGAACTGCACGGCGTCGGCCACGATCTCGACGCTCTGGCGCTTGTTGCCGTCCTGGGCCTCCCACTCGCGCCACTCCAGGCGCCCGTCGAGCGCGACCGGGCGGCCCTTGGAGAGGAAGCGCGCGCAGTTCTCGCCCTGGGCGCCCCAGACCGTGACGTCGAAGAAGTTGGGCTTGTCCTCCCACTCCCCGGTGGCCTGGTTCTTGCGGCGCGTGTTGGACGCGATCCGCAGCGAGCACACCGACATGCCGCTCGCGGTGGAGCGCAGCTCGGGGTCTCGGGTCAGGTTGCCCGTGAGGACAACGCGGTTGATGTTCGTCGCAGCCATTGCTGTGGCTCCTTTGGGCGCGGAAGCTCTGTGGTCGGCCGAGTCTAGGGCCGGGCTCGGAAGGCAAAGCCCCCTCCCCCGCAGATTGGGCTGTTTTGTTGCGATTGCGGCACAGTCGCGACGCGCGGTGGAGCGGCTAAGCGCGCGGTGCCGGCGCCGGGTCAGCGCGGCTCGAGCGCCAGCCACGACATCGGCGCGCCACGGAACTCGGAGATCGCGAGCTGGCGCGTCACCAGCGGCAGGTCGCCGAGCTGCGGGAAGTCGTCGACGTAGCGGGTCTCGGTGGCGATCTCCGCGATCGAGTGGGTCGGCTCAAAGCGCTCCCGCAGCGCCGGCGTGGTGCCGGGCACGAGCAGGTCGTGCGCCTCGACGAGCATCGGCGCGCCGCGCAGCGCGGGCACGCGCTCGGGGTCGAGCAGCTCCAGCTCGCAGCCGTCGCAGTCGCAGACGACGAGCGCGCCCTCGGGCAGCGCGGCGCCCAGTCCGTCCGCGTCGCAGGCGCCGTGCAGCTCGATCCGCTCGCGCA
This sequence comes from Solirubrobacteraceae bacterium, assembly GCA_035264365.1. Taxonomy (GTDB): domain Bacteria; phylum Actinomycetota; class Thermoleophilia; order Solirubrobacterales; family Solirubrobacteraceae; genus DATFQI01. The sequence goes on along the minus strand of DATFQI010000135.1, from coordinate 21,314 downwards.
CGCCGTTGTGCTCCGCGAGCGCGAGCAGCAGCTCGTGCTTCGACTCGTCGGCCTCGTAGGCGATCACGGTCGCCTCGGGCAGCCGCCGCGCGAGCCCGGTCGCGTAGTAGCCCTCGGCCGCGCCGATCACGACGGCCGCCGCGGGCCCGCGCGCGATCGCGCGCTCCAGCGCGGGCGCGATCTCCCGCTCGTAGGAGCCGAGCAGCTTCGGGGCGTAGAGGTCGACGCGCTCGAACGCGTAGTCCGGGTAGCGCATCCCCTCGAACGGGCCCGCGACGACGGCCTCCCCGAAGCGGTCGCGGACGCGGCGGTTGACCCACTCGAGCGGGAACAGCCGCTCGTGGTCGAGCCGGGCCTCGAGCTCGGCGACGCGATCCTGGAGCTCGGCCGTGCGGGCGCTGTCGGCCGCGGCTCTCGCCCTGCCGCGGCGGCCCGGGAGCACGCCGGCGGGCTAGGCCTCGGCGGTGTCGCCGACGGGGGCGACGGCGGCCGTGGCGGCGGCGCTGAGGTCCGGCGGGGCGGCGGTGCCGGGGCGCAGCTTGATGATCCGGTGGCGCAGGATGCCGTCCGTGATCTTCAGGTTGTGGTCCAGCTGCTCGAGCAGCTCGCGCGGACCGCGGAACTGGAGCAGGTGGTAGTCCGCCTCGGCGTGCTTGCGCACCTCGTAGGCGGTGGGACGGGTGCCCCACTCGTGGCGGCCCACGATTTCGCCGGCGCCCTCGATCGCGTGCTCGACGTTCGCGAGGATCTGGTCGCGGCGCTCCTTCTCCATCTCGGTGTCGAGGAGGAGCGTCAGGTCGTAGAGGGGTGCTTCGGTCGCCATTGCGGCCGAGCATGCTAGCAACGCCGGGGGCGAGCCATCCGGCGAGCGCGCTATGTGGGCCATGGAGCGGGTGCGCTGGGGGAACGTGCTGCGGGCGCTCGCCGTGGTGGCGGTGCTGGGGCTCGTGGTGGCGTGGCCCGTGCTGGCGCCGGAGGCGCCGCGGGTCCCTCGCGGGGTGGTGCGGCCGGTGGCCACGCCGGAACCGGTGGCGCCGGTGGCGCCGGTGGTGACGCCGTCGGCGGTGCGGCCGAAGCGGCCGGTGGCGACGCCTGAGGCTGCGCCTCGGCCCGCTCGGCGGCGGCCGGCGCGCCGGGTGGTGCGTCGCGAACGGCGGGCAGGTAGGGGTGGCGGGGGTGCGAGACCGGTTCGGCGGCGGCCGCGCGCTGTGGCGACGCCGGCCGCTCCGGTCGGGGCGCCGCCCGCTCCGGTCGGGGCGCCGCCCGCTCCGGTGGTGCCGAGCGCGCCGGTGGTACCGCCGGGCTCGCCGGCGCCGGCCGATCCCGACCCGGTGCTGCGCGAGTTCGGGCCCGAGGCCGGGTGATGCGCGCGAGCGGTGGATAAGTCGGCCTGAGGCCGAATTATCCACTCCTCGATGCGCTAGCCCGTGCGGGCCGGGCGGGCCTTCTTGGAGATGTCGGAGATCTGCTCGTCGATCCAGTCGCCCGGGTCGCGCGTCGTGACGATCTCCTTCAGGCCCTCGGCGCGCCGGCGGCGCTCGTCCTCGTCCATGGTGAGCGCCGTGTACAAGGCGTCGGCGAGCTCCTGGACGTCGAACGGGTTCACCGACAGCGAGTACTCGCCGAGCTCCTCGTGCGCGCCCGTGTTCTCCGACAGGATCGAGACGCCGGCGCGCTCGTTGACGAGCGGGCCCTCCTTGGCCACCAGGTTCATGCCGTCGAACATGGCGTTGACCATCATCACGTCGTAGTGCTTGTAGGACGCCACGGCCTCGTCGAGGTCGTCGCGGAGCTTGAGGTTGATCGGCATCCAGTCCGGCGTGCCGTGGCGGTGGTTGACGACCGCGACCAGCGCCTCGATGCGCTCGAGGTACTCCGCGTACTCGGGCACGTCCTGGCGCGAGGGCATGAGCTGCGCCGTGAACGTGACCTTCTCGACGAACTCGGGGTGCTGCTCGAGGAAGATGTCGAACGCCGTGAAGCCGCGCAGGACGTTCTTCGAGAGGTCCGCCCGGTCGACGCGCAGGATCGAGTGCTCGCGCTGGCGGCGCAGGACCTCCCGCTCGATCTCCTTCACGCGGTCGCGCTTGCCGAGCGCGCGCGTGGCCTCGTAGTCGATCGGCAGCGGGTAGGCGCGGATCCAGGTCTCGTGGCCGTCCGCCGAGCGGACGATGCCCGCCTCCATGTCGACCTCGACGTCGTCGAGCAGGTCGCGGCAGCACTGCAGGAAGTTGCGCCGGTAGGAGCGGGTGTGGAAGCCGACGATGTCGTTGGCAAGCAGGCCGCGGTAGATCTCCTCGCGCATCCGCGTGGGGAGCACGCGCCAGGCGTCGGGCTGGGTCCACGGGATGTGGATGAAGTGGTGCAGGAAGACGTCGGGCTTCTCGCGCCGGACGATCGCCGGCAGCGTGTAGAAGTGGTAGTCGTGGACCATCACGACCGGGTTGTCCTGGTCGGCGACCTCGGCCAGGACGGCGGCGGCGAGGTCCTCGTTGACGGCCTTGTAGCCGTCGTCGAACGCCTCGACCTCGTGGCGGCGGATGTCCGGGGCGTTGCTCTGGTCCCAGAGGTAGTGCTGGATGAACCAGAGCATCGGGTTGGCGATGATGTTGTAGAAGCGGTCGTAGGCCTCGGGGTCGGACTCGACGAAGGAGACGCGGAACGCGCCGCCCTCCGGCGCCTCGACCTCGAACGGCCGGCCGCCGTGCTCGCGTGAGACCTCGGCGTCCTTCTCGGTCATCGCCGAGGCGATCCAGACCGCGTCGCGGTGCGACGCCAGGCCCGTGAGCGCGGTCACCAGCCCGCCCGTGCCGCGCTTGACCGACCCGTCCTCCTGGTAGGTGACGGGCCCGCGGTTGGAGACCAGGACGAGGGGGCGGTTCTCGGTCATCCGCCGCTCGGGGCCGAGAGCGGGCGCTCGCCGAGCTTGACCTTGATCTCCTTGGTCTCGCCGCCGCGGTGGACCTCCACCGTGACCTCCTGGCCGGGCTGGAACTGGGCGACGACGGCCGACAGGTCGTTGGCGTCCTCGATGTCCTTGCCCTCGACCTTGGTGATGATGTCGCCGCCCTGGGCGTAGCTCTGGATCTGGAAGCGGGTGTTGCCGCGCCCGCCGCGGATGCCGGCGCGGTCGGCCGGCGTGCCCGGCTGGACCTCCTGCACCCAGGCGCCCTTCTCGACGTCCAGGTCGAAGCGGTCGACGAGCTGCGGGAACAGCGGCACGGAGGAGACGCCGAGGAACGCGTACTGGGCGTTGCCGGTCTCGCGCAGCGCGCCGAGCGAGCGCTTGACCACGTCGACGGGCACCGCGAAGCCCACGCCCTCGCCGCCCCCGGAGTTCGTCTTGATCTGCTGGTTGATGCCGATCACCCTGCCGTCGGCCGCGACCAGCGGGCCGCCGGAGTTGCCGGGGTTGATCGCCGCGTCGGTCTGGATCGCGCCCGGGATCGCGAACTGGCCGTTGAGCGACTGGATGTCGCGATCGATCGCCGAGACCACCCCGACCGACAGCGACTGCCGCTCGCCGAACGGGGAGCCGATCGCCGCCACGGGCTCGCCGACCTGCACGTCGGCGCTGGAGCCGAGCGGCAGCGGCCGCAGCGTGAGGCCCTTCGGGTCGATCTTCAGCAGCGCGACGTCCGCGTTGGGGTCCTGGCCCTTGATCTCGGCCTCGACCCGGTTGCCGTCGGCGAACTCGACGTAGACCTCGCTCGCCTTGCGGGCGTCCTCGCCCGTGCGCTGCGTGACGACGTGCGCGTTGGTCGCGATCTCGCCCTCCCCGTTGAGGACGAAGCCGGAGCCGACGCCGCCACCGCCGCCGCTCGCGATCGACTCGAGGCTGCCCGACCCGAACAGCGAGATGACGGTCACGACGCCCTGGCCCTCGTTTTTGAACAGCGCCTGGGAGTCCAGGCCCTTGCCGCCGCCCTGGCCCTCGACGACCTGGACGCGCGTGGTCTCGGTCTTGGAGGAGGAGCCGGAGTCGGAGGACGAGGAGCCCTGCCCGTCGTCGTCGCCGCCGAGGCTGCAGCCGGCGACGCCGCCGCCGAGCGCGACGGCGATCGCGGCGATCGCGAGACGGCGTGAGGTCATGAAGGCAGCTCCAGTGAGAAGGTCGTACGGCCGGGGACGGAGCGCACCGACAGCTCGCCGTGCATGCGCTCGGCGAGTTCGCGGGCGATCGCCAGGCCGAGGCCGGCGCCCTGCGCCTCGTCGTTGGAAGTGAAGAAGGGCTCGAAGATGTGGGGCATGTTCTGACGCTTGATCCCGAGGCCCCGATCCGAGACCTCCAACCGGACGTGCCCGTTGACGCGGGCGGCCGAAACTCTGACCCCGGTGCCCTCGGGCGTGTGGACCAGGGCGTTGTCGAGGAGGATACGAAGCACCTGCGCGACCCGTTCAGGGTCGCACTCGAGCTCGATCGGCTCGCCGGCGAGCTTGAGCTCCACCTCGGCCCGGTGGCGCTGGGCGGCGGGCGTGAACTCCGTCGCCACCTCGCGCGCGAGCTGCCCGATGTCGGTCGGCTCGGGCCGCAGCTCGAGCGCGCCGGACTCCAGCCGCGAGAGGTCGAGCAGCTCCGTGGCGAGGTTGCGCATGCGCTCGACCTGGCCGCGGATCTGCTCGAGGAACTGGCGCCGCGTCTCGTCGTCGAGCTCCTCGTCGGCGAGCAGCTCGAGGAACCCGCCGAGCGAGAAGATCGGCGTGCGCAGCTCGTGCGAGGCCGAGGCGATGAACTGCTTGCGCGCGCGGTCCAGGCGCGCGAGCTGGGCCTGCATGTCGTCGAAGGCGGCCGCGAGCTGCCCGAGCTCGTCGTCGGAGTCCGCGCGGATCGGGTCCGTGAAGTCGCCGGCCGCCACCTTGCGGGCGGCGCGCTCGAGCCGCTTGACGCGCAGCGACAGCGCGCGCGCCACGAGGTAGCCGGCGAGGATGGCGATCAGCAGGGCGGCGCCGCCGGAGAAGAGGATCTGGCGGCGGATCAGCGACACGTTGGCCTCGACGTCGGCGAGCGCGTCCGCGAACACCGCGACGCCGACGACCTCGTCGTCGACGATCAGCGGCTCAGCGGCGATCGCCTGCCGCCCGACGCCGGCGTTGATCGTGGTCATCTCGGGCTGGCCGGACTCGAACGCCTGCAGCGCGATCGCGCTGACCTCGCCGGACTCGACGCCGCCGTCGGGCGTCGACTCGTCGGCCAGGGTGAGGCCGGTCGGCTTGCCCTCGAGCGGCTTGAGCAGGAGCACCTCGGCGCTCGAGCGCGAGGCCGCCAGCGCGAGGCGCCGCTTCAGCGCCTTCCCGTCGGTGCCCGGCCGGACCGCGTCCGCGAGCTGGGGGGCGGAGCGGTGCGCGTCGGCCTCCAAGCCGCCGAGCTTCTGCGCGGTCAGCCGGTCCTGCAGCCGCGGGGTGGTCGTCAGGTAGACGGTCGCGATCGCGCCGAGCACGATCAGGCCGAACACCAGCGCCAGCCGGTTGCGCAGCGACCGCAGCGGATGCACCCGGGCTTACTCCTCGTCGCGGAAGCGGTACCCCACCCCGCGCACCGTGAAGATGAAGTCGGGCTCCTTGGCGTCGCGCTCGATCTTCTCGCGGAGGTGGCGGATGTGGACGTCGATGGTGCGCGGGTCGCGGTAGGCGGAATCGCCCCACACGCGCGCGAGCAGCATGTCGCGCGTGAACACGCGGCCGGGGCTGCGGGCGAGCGCGTTGAGGATCTCGAACTCGACGAACGTCGTCGCGATGCTCTCGCCGTTGAGCGTCACGGTGCGCTTGGCGCCGTCGATCCGCAGGCCCAGCACCTCGACGGCGCGCTCGGCGTCCTCGTCGGCCTGGGCCATGCCCGCGCGCCGCAGCGCCGCCTTCACGCGCGAGCGGAACTCGCGCATCGAGAACGGCTTGGTGATGTAGTCGTCGGCGCCCAGCTCGAGCCCGAGGACCTTGTCGATCTCCTCGGACTTGGCCGTGAGCATGATGATCGGGACCGAGGAGCGCGCGCGCAGCCGGCGGCACACCTCCAGCCCGTCCATGCGGGGCATCATCACGTCGAGCACGACGAGGTCGAAGGTCTGCTCGGAGAAGCGCGAGAGCGCCTCGCGGCCGTCGGACGCCTGCACGACGTCATAGCCGTCCCGCTGGAGCGGGAACGACAGCAGCGTCTGGATCGGCTGCTCGTCGTCGACGAGCAGGATGCGCGGGGCTCGGTCGGCCATGACCCTCAGAAGGCGAGGATAGTCGGGGAAACCTCCAGGTACCGTAAATGCGGTGCTCGACGTACGGGTCTACCGGGCCGCGTTCCTGCCCGCGCTGATCGCCATGTTCGTGGCGGCGTTCTCGCTCGCGGACCGGCCGGCCCCCACCACGACGGCGTTGAGCGCCGACGCGTTCGACTCCAGCTCCGCGTTCGGCGACGGCGCGCGGCCGCAGCGCAACTCGCTCAACGAGCTCGCGCGCACCTTCCCCGACCGCGCCGCCGGCTCCAACGGCGACCTGCGGCTCGCCGACCGCGTGGCCCAGACGCTCAGCCGGCGCGAGGGCGCCTCGCGGCGGCCCGCGTTCGAGGTCACGCGCTCGGAAACGGACTGGCAGGACGCGCGCCTGGAGACCGTGGTGGGCGTCCGCGCCGGCGTGTCGAGCCGGCGGATCGTGATCGTGGCCTCGCGCGACGCGGCCGGGAGCCCCGGCCGGGCCGACCTGTCCTCGACGGCGGCCCTGCTCGAGCTGGCGCGCATCTATCGCCAGCGCGAGCTGCGCAAGACGCTGGTGCTCGTCTCCACCTCGGGCGCCACCACCGGCTTCGCGGGTACGCGCGCGTGGGCGCGCGAGGCAGCGGAGAACCAGCGCGCGAGCCCGGTCGACGCCGTGATCGTGCTCGGCGACATGGCCGGCAAGCGGATCCGCAAGCCATGGGTGGTGCCGTGGGCGTCGGACGGGAGCGCGCCGCCGCTCGCGCTCCAGCGCACGGTGGAGTCGGCGCTGCGCGCCGAGGTCTCCCCGAACCCGGGCGGATCGCACGCGTCCGGCCAGTGGATCCGGCGCGCGCTGCCGCTGACGATCTCGGGCCAGGGCGTGATCGCCGACGAGGGCCTGCCGGTCGTCGCCATCGGCAGCACCGGCGAGATCCCGGCGCGGCCGGACGAGGCGGTCACGCGCGCCCGGCTCGGCTCGTTCGGGCGCGGACTGCTGCGCGCGGTGACCGCGATCGACGAGGCGGGGCCGATCGACCCCGAGCGCGCCGCCCGCTCGCCCGCCTTCAGCAGTGGCCCGGACGGGATCGTGACGATGCGCAACGTGCTGCCGGACTGGGTCGTCCGGCTGCTCGTCGCCACCCTGCTGCTCCCCGCGCTGCTCGCCGCGCTGGACGGCTGGTTCCGCGCGCGCCGCCGTCATCTGGCGGTCGGCCGCTGGGCGGGCTGGATCGCCGCCGCCGCCCTGGCGCCGCTGCTCGGCTGGCTGTGGCTGCGGCTGCTCGGCCTCAGCGTGCTCACGGTCCCGGCGGCCCCCGTCGAGCCCGGCCTGTACCCGATCGAGACGGCCGGGATCGTGGCGCTCGTCTCGACCGCGGTGGTGACCGCCGTCGGCTGGTTCGGCCTGCGCCCGCTGATCGTCAGGCGGCTGGCGCCGGGCGGCAGCGCCGCGGGGGGCGGGCTGGCGGCCGCCACCGGCCTGGTCGTCTGCGCCGTCGCCGCGGGCGTGTGGCTGTTCAACCCGTACGCCGCCGCGCTGCTGCTGCCGGCGGCGCACCTGTGGCTGCTGGCCGCCGCGCCGGGCTCGCGCCTGCGCGGCGTGTGGGCGGCGTTGCCGGTCGCGCTCGGCGTCGCGCTCCCGGTGCTCGCGGTCCTGCACTACGTCTCGGCCCTGGACCTCGACCCGCTCTCGTTCGCGTGGCTGGTCGCGCTCGCGACGGCTGACGGGCACATCTCGATCGGCACCGCGCTGGCGGTGTCGCTGTGGCTCGGCTGCCTCGCCGGGCTGCTCGTGGTGCTGCGGGTGCGGCGCAAGGCCGAGGCCGCGGCCGAGCCGGAGCGCCTGCGCACGCGCGGGCCGGCCTCCTACGCGGGCCCCGGCTCGCTCGGCGGGACGGAGTCGGCGCTGCGACGATGAGGCGGACGCTGCGGACCCTCTCCACGGTGCTGATCGTGGCCGGCGCGCTGCTGCTCGCCGACGCGGCGCTGACGCTGCTCTGGCAGGAGCCGGTGTCGGCGCTGTACGGGCGCGTGCAGCAGGACAAGCTCGAGGGCCGGCTGGCCGACATCGAGAAGGCGCCGCTGGCCGCCGTCGACCAGCGCGCGCTGAGCCGGCTCGACGCAGGCCGCCGGCTGGCCTTCGCGGCGCGCGCGCTCAAGCGCCGCAGCGACGGCGGCGACCCGCTCGGCCGGATCCGGATCCCGGCGATCGGCGTCTCGGACGTGTTCGTGGAGGGCACGGACGCCGGCGACCTGCGCCGTGGCCCCGGCCACTATCCGGCCACGCCGCTGCCCGGCCAGCGGGGCACGGTGGCGATCGCCGGTCACCGCACGACCTACGGGGCCCCGTTCCACGACGTCGACGACCTCGACCCCGGCGACCGGATCGAGATCGACATGCCCTACGGACGATTCACCTATCGCGTCGAGCGGCTGAAGATCGTCGCGCCGACCGCGACCGAGGTCACGGACCGGGTGGGCTTCGACCGGCTCGTGCTGTCCGCCTGCCACCCCTTGTACTCCGCCGCGCAACGGATCATCGTGTTCGCCAAGCTCGAGCGCGCAGAGGCGAAGGGAGCGGCCGCCGGGTGAGCGAGCCGCACGCACCGGATTCGGGTTTTCCCGATGTCAAACGGGGTGCACACCCCATCATCCATCCGGCGAGCGATGACGATCTGTCTCACATGACGGTCCTGGAACTCCGATATGCCTCTCGCAACCGGGTGTCCCCCCGCCCGGCCTCCACGAGGCGCCGTTTTGGACAGGACGTCCACGGCGACCGTGTGAACACTCCCCCCATGACGGACTCACGGATGACCAAGATGGAAGCGATTCGTGCCGAGATCGAGCGCGAGACCTACACCGTCGACCCCGGCAAGGTGGCCGACGCGATCGTCGCGCGGCTGCTGGCCGGGCGGTCGTCCCGCGACGCCGGCAAGTAAGCCGGCCCGGCTAGTGCTCGAAGCCCCGCCAGCCCGCTGAGGCCGGCGGGGCTCCCTTCCAGCGGACCCCGGGCGCGCCCTCCTGCACGCGCCCGATCCAGGTCAGCCCCGCGCCGTCCGCGAGCGCGCCCTCGGCCGCCGCGCGGTGCTCGGGCGGCACGCAGGCGAGCAGCTCGTAGTCCTCACCGCCCGTCGCGGCCAGCTCGAGCGGATCGGCGCCGATGATGGCGGCGACCTCGGCCACTCCGGCCGCGACCGGCAGCGCGCCGGCGTCGAGCTCGATCGTCACGCCGCTCTCCTCGGCGATCCGCAGCGCGTCGGAGGCGACGCCGTCGGAGACGTCGATCATCGCGCGCGCCAGCCCGCCGAGCGCCAGGCCCTCGCGCAGTCGCGGCCGCGGCCGCCGGTATCGGGTGGCCAGCTCCGCCGGGCCCTGCGCCCGGCCCTCGACGATCGCCAGCCCGGCGGCGGAGGCACCGAGGCTCCCGGTCACGCCGACCAGATCCCCGGGCCGGGCGCCCTGACGGCCGATCAGCAGCTCCTCGCGCTCGGCCCAGCCGACCACGGTCACCGCGATCGTCAACGCGGGCCCGCGCGCGAGGTCGCCGCCGGCGATCGCGACCCCCAGCTCCCCGGCGAGCGAGGCGGCGCCGCGGTGCAGCGCCAGCACGTCATCGTCGGCCATGCCGTGCGGGAGCACGACGGCCAGGTACGCCTCGCCCCAGCCGGCGCCCATCGCGGCCAGGTCCGAGAGCGCGCCGGCCAGCGCGCGGTGGCCCGCCTCCGCGGGCGAGACCTCGCCGAGGCGGAAGTGGGTGCCGTCCACCATCACGTCGACGGAGACGGCGGCGAACGCGCCGCCGCGGACGACGGCGCAGTCGTCGCCGATCCAGCGCAGGACCCGTGAGTCACGGGGCCGCGCCAGCACCGCCTCGATGGCGGCGATCAGCTCACGCTCGCCCATCACGACAGAGGGGTCAGATCTTGCAATCCAGCAAACCGTTTTCCGGAATGCTGGAATGCAAGATCTGACCCCAAGGGTGGGTCAGCGGTGGCGGTAGACGATGCGAGCGCGGTTGAGGTCGTAAGGAGAGACCTCGACCCGGACCCGATCCCCCGGCAGGATCCTGATCCGGAAGCGCCGCATCTTGCCTGCGACGTGACCGAGGACCTCGTGGCCGTTGTCGAGCTGCACCCGGAACATCGCGTTCGGGAGCGCCTCCACGACCTCGCCTTCGAATTCGACCTTCTCTTCCTTCGCCAAACCTAGACCTAGACGATCCGTACGTTGGTCGCCTGGGGTCCCTTGGGGGACTCGCCAAGCTCGTATTCGACCTTCACGCCCTCGGCGAGGGTACGAAAGCCGTCACCCGAGATACCGGAGAAGTGCACGAACGCATCCTTGCCCCCGTCATCCGGGGTGATGAACCCGAAGCCCTTCTCGTCGCTGAACCACTTCACGACACCGGTAGCCATCCCAACACCTCCTCACAAAGAATCCTGATGCGCGAGGTGGTGCTGCCGGGCACTGCCTTCCCGCATGCTTCTCGCCGCACGACGCGGCATGACAGTGGCGGGTTATACCAGTCTCGGGACGCGCCCGGACGCAAGTATCAGCCCGGCGCCTGGGTGCCGCCGTTCTCGTCCCCGGGCGGCGGCTGGGGCGGCGACTCGTACTGCTCGGGGTCGAACCCGTCGCCGTTGCCGCCGTTCCCGCCGTTGCCGTTTCCGTTGCCGTTCCCGTTGTTGCCGTTCTCGGGCTCGGCGCCGCCGCTGTCCTCCTCGGGCGCGTCGGCGTCGGGCGCCGCGGTGTCCGAGGGCGCCACCGGCGTCGTCGTCGACGGGTCCACCTCACCGCCCGCCGACGGGTTGCCCTTGCCGCCGCTGGAGGTGTACCTGCCGAAGAACGGCTGCGAGCTGAACGGCGTCTTGGGCGGCGGGAAGTCGCCGCAGAACTTGCCCTTCGCCGCCTCCATGTAGGCGTTCCAGATCTCGGACGGGAACGTGGCGCCGGCCACGTTGGCGCCGTGGTAGAGCCCGAGCATCTGCGTGCGGTCGTTGGGGTAGCCGACCCAGACGGCGGTCGACAGCCGCGGCGTGAAGCCGACGAACCAGGCGTCGGTGAACTCATCCGTCGTGCCGGTCTTGCCGGCCGCGGGGCAGGAGATGTTCGCCGTGGTGCCGGTGCCGTCGGTCATGTTCTGCTTCAGGATCTCGGTCGCCTTGGCGGCCACGCCGTCCTCGAACGCGCGCGTGCGCCGGACCTTCCAGCGCGCGGGCAGCTCGTGGTGGCCGTCCGGGAACGTCACGCGGGTGATCGCGGTCGGCCGGTTGCGCATGCCGCCCGAGGCGATCGTCGCGTACGCGTTGGCCATCTCCAGCGGCGAGACGCCGTCCGTGAGGCCGCCGAGCGTCTCGGCCGGGTAGCCGTTGAGCTTGGAGCGGATCCCGAGGTCCCAGGCCGCCTGCTTGACCTTGTCGGGGCCGACGTCGAGCGCGAGCTGGATGTAGACGGAGTTGTCCGAGAGCAGGGTCGCCTTGCGCAGCGAGATGTTGCCCGCGCTGGACTCGGAGTAGGTCGAGACGTCGATCGGCCCGTATTTCGGATCGTCGAACTTCGTCGGCGACTTCGACACGTAGTGCGTCGCATCGGGATCGACGCCCGCCCGCAGCGCGGCCATCAGCGCCATCACCTTGAACGTCGAGCCGGGCTGGCGGTGGCCCTGGGCGGCGAGGTTGAACTTCGACTCCCCGTAGCCGGCCGAGGACGCCATCGCCTCGATGTAGCCGTTCTTGGGGTTGATCGTGACGATCGCCGACTTCGGGCCGATGTCGCCGAGCCGCTCGGCGATCGCCGCGCGCGCCTGCTGCTGCTTCTTGAGGTCGACGGTCGTGCGCACCTGCAGGCCGCCGAGGCGCACGCGCTTGGGCCCGTACTCCTTGATCAGCTCGTCCTTGACGAAGTCGAAGAAGTAGCTCTCGCGGCGGCGCGTGAAGTAGGTCGAGGGATCGAGCCCGAGGCCGCGGCGCATCGTCTTGTCCGCGGTCTCCTGGGTGATCATCCCCGAGCGCGCCATCTCCTCCAGGACGTCGTTGCGGCGCGCCTTGGCGGCGCCCGGGCTGCGCAGCGGCGAGTACAGCGAGGGTGCCTGCGGCAGGCCCGCCAGCAGCGCGGCCTCGCGCAGCGTCAGCTGGCCCAGCCGCTTGTTGAAGTAGATCCGCGCGGCCGCCTTGGCGCCGATCGCCGACTGCCCGCCGACGGTGCCGTAGGGGACCGTGTTGAGGTACTTGTCGAGGATCCACTGCTTGGAGTGCTCGTTCTCGATCTCCTCCGCCACCTTGGCCTCGCGGATCTTGCGCTGGTAGGTGCGCTCGCTGGAGATGTAGAGGTTGCGGGCGAGCTGCATCGTGATCGTCGAGCCGCCCTGGACGGTCTTCTGGTTGACCAGGTTCTGCACGCCGGCGCGGATCAGGCCCTCGTAGTCGATGCCCTTGTGCTGGTAGAAGCGCCGGTCCTCGATCGCCACGGTGGCGTCCTTGAGCACCTTGGGGAACTCGTCGGACTCGGCCGGCAGGCGCAGCTCGGAGGCCTGGATGAAGCCCAGCCGCGAGCCGTCGGCGGCCAATACCTCGGAGTTGGAGCCCGGGTCGCGCTCCTTCAGCGAGGACAGCGACGGGGCCGAGGCCGCGATCGACACGACGTAGCCGACGGCCGCGATCCCGCCGATCCCGATCGCCATCACCACGACCATGAGGGCGAGGAGGGCCTTGTTGCGGCCGCCGCCGCGGTGGGAGCGGCGGAGCCGTGTGCGCTGGGAGAGGCTCATGCGGGACGGGCCGTCCTCCAGGACGGCGGACATTCGAGTGTAGAGGCGGTTCTGCCCTTCGCCGGGCGCTCCGATAACCCTCGCGTGTGCACGCGGGATTGCGAGATCGGGCGCCCGGGCTCAGGTGCTCAGCACGCCGTCGGCGCGCAGGCGGCGCAGGCACTGCTCGCGCAGCTCCGCCTCGCGCTTGGCGCGCTCGGGCGGTGGCACGCGTTCGCCGCCCACCGCCAGGCGCGTGCCCTCGACCGCGCTCTCCGCGATCGAGACGGTCTGCCCGGTCTCCTCGCGCAGCGCCTCGACGGCGCGCGGCACGTCGGCGTCCGGGGGCAGCCACAGCGAGACGTCGAGCCCGACGGCGCTCGTCTCGAGCGTGTCGTTGCGCAGGATGCCGCCGACGAGGCGCTCGTTGGGGATCACGATCCGCTGCTCGGAGAGCGTGCGCAGGATCGTGAAGTTCAGCCGCACGTCCTCGACGACGCCGTAGTTGTCCTCGAACGTGACCCAGTCGCCGACGCGCAGCGGCTGGCTGATCGTCAGCATGATGCCGGCGACGAGGTTGGCCAGCGTCTGGCGGGCCGCGAAGCCGACGATCGCGGCCACCAGCGCGCCGGAGGCCAGGAACGAGCCGGCGACGCGGCCCAGCCCGTCGAACTGCGAGAGCGCGATCAGGAACCCGATCACGAGCAGCACGAGCGAGACCAGGCGGCGGATGAAGCGCAGCCGCGTATCGGCCTGCTGGGTGATGCCGCCGGGCAGCACGCGGCCGGCGATCCGCCGCCCGCGGGCGGCGAACCAGCGGTCGAAGACGAAGGCGATCAGCAGGAAGACCGCGAAGAGGACGGCAGCCCGGATCCAGTCATGACCCGCCCACCAGTCGAGCTCGTTCCCGTCCATGGCGCCGCAGCCTAGCCCCAGAGCGGTCCTGCTCGACGCGATGGGCACCCTGCTCACGTTCGAGCCGCCGGCGCCGCGGCTGCGGGCCGCGCTGCGCGCCGTCACGGGCGCCGACGTCGGCGAGCAGGCGGCCCGGCGGGCAATCCGGGCTGAGATCGCCCACTACCGCGCGCACCTGCACCTCGGCGCCGACGCCGCCGGCCTGGCGGAGCTGCGGCTGGCGGCCGCGGAGGCGATGCGCCCGGAGCTGCCGGACCCGGCCGCCGGCCTGCCGCCGGACGTGCTCGTCGGCGTGCTGCTGGACGCGCTGCGCTTCCACGCGTACCCGGAGGTGCCCTCGACGCTGCGCGAGCTGCGCCGCCGCGGCTACCGGCTCGTGGTGCTCTCCAACTGGGACGTCTCGCTGCACGAGCGGCTCGACGAGCTCGGGCTCGCGCCGCTGCTCGACGGCACGGTCGCCTCGGCCGAGCTCGGCGCCGCGAAGCCCGATCCGGCCGCGTTCGCCCGCGCGCTCGCGCTCGCGGGCGCCGAGCCGGAGCGCTCGTGGCACGCGGGCGACTCCGTCGAGGCCGACGTCGAGGGCGCGCTGGCCGCGGGTCTGACGCCGGTCTACGTCGCCCGCCGCGGGGAGCCCGCGCCGCCCGGCGTGGCCGTGGTGGCGCGGCTGGACGGCCTACTCTCTGTCGTCGAGTGACGAGCACGCCGCCCCCCTCCGGCTCCGAGCCGCTGCTGCGCCCCGAGCTGCCGGACGGGCTCCCGCCCGAGCGCGTGCCGCCGCTTCCGGCGCCGTCCGCCCGGGACGGGCTGCCGGCCTGGCCGCCGTGGGCGCCGTTCGCGGCGATGCTGGTCACGCTCGGGATCGCGATCCTCGGGGCGACGTTCGCGACCGTCGTGGCCCGCCTGCTCGGCCATGACGTCAGCGCCGGCGACCCGCCGCCCGGGGTGACGATCACCGGCACGTTCTTCCAGGACGGCGGGCTGATCCTGTCGGCCTGGCTGCTCGCGCGGCTCACCGCGGGCGCCCCGACGGCGGCGCAGTTCGGCCTGCGCCGGCTGTCCGCGCTCAAGGGCCTCGGCTGGATGGTGGCGAGCTGGGTCGTGTTCATCCTGTTCTCGGCCGTCTGGGCCGCCGCGCTCGGCGTGACCGAGAACGACGACCTGCCGCAGGAGCTCGGCGCCGACGACTCCACGACCGCGCTGGTCTTCGTCGCGCTGCTGGTCTGCGTGGCGGCGCCGATCGCGGAGGAGCTGTTCTTCCGCGGCTTCTGCTTCACCGCGCTGCGGCGCTGGATCGGCGTCGCCGGCGGCGCGATCGCCACCGGTGTGATCTTCGGCGCGATCCACGCCGGCTCCGCCGACGCGGTGTTCCTCGTGCCGCTGGGCGTGTTCGGCGCGCTGCTGTGCCTGCTCTACCACCGCACCGGCTCGCTGATCCCGAGCATCGTGCTGCACGCGCTCAACAACGCGCTCGCGCTCGGCGTCTCGCAGGGCTGGGAGGCGCCGCAGGTGATCGGGGTGATGATCGGCGCGGCCGCCGCGGTGCTGGCGCTGGTGCTGCCGTTCTCGGCCCGCTCGGCCGGGCCTCAGCCCCAGGTCGCCTGAGCGGCCTCGTCCACGAGGCCGTCGAGCACGGCCCGCATCCCGCCGCGCGCGTGCGCCGCGCGCATCCGGTCGGCGCCGTTGCCCTCGCGCAGGATCCGCTCGGCCTCCTCGAGCGCGCCGCCGGCGCCGCGCTCGCTCAGCGCCGCGCGGGCCTGGCCGATCGCCTCGGAGGCGAGCTCGCGCAGCGGGCGCATCGCGTGGTCCCAGCGCAGCGTCGCCTCGAGCCCGTCGCGACCCGCCCGGAAGGAGCTCTCGACGATCTCCGCGCCCGGGACCGGCGGGGCGGCGCGGCCGTCGAGCAGGGCGAGCGCGAGCCCGTGCACGAGCGCCGAGAGCCCGGCCACCGCGCCCAGCCGCGCCTGCGCGTCCATCGCCCGCAGCTCGACGGTGCCGAGCCGGGGGTGGGGGCGCACGTCCCACCACAGGAACGTGTAGTCGGGCGCGTCGCCGGCCGCCAGCCAGGCCTCGACGTAGGCCTCGTACTCGCCCCAGCTCGCGAACGCGGGCGGGATCACGGCGCGCGGGAAGCCGCGGAAGAGCTGGGCGCGGGCGCTCGCGAAGCCCGAGTCGAGCCCGTGCCAGTAGGGGGAGTGGGCGGCGAGCCCCTGCAGCACGGGCAGGTAGGAGCGCAGGCCGGCGCAGACGCGGATCGCGCTCTCGGGGTCCGGCATCCCGACGTGGACGTGCAGCGCGCAGGTGGGCGTGCGGCGCATGAAGCCGCGCATCGAGGCGGCGATCGCCGCGTAGCGCTCGTCCGGCACGTGCGGCGCGTCGCCGAACGGCGCCTCCGGGTGGATCCCGCAACCGATCAGCGTCGCGCCGGCGGCCCGCATCCGAGCGCGGACCTGGCCGAGCGCGGCGGCGGCCTCGGCCGCGTCGCGCGACACCGGCGAGGCGGTCTCGACGGTGGCCTCGTAGACGTCCGGCTTGACGAGCCCGTCGAGCTTCGGCAGCAGCTCGCTGACGTGATGGTCGAGCGCGAGCGTGCCCGGCTCGACGAGCAGCAGCTCCTCCTCCACGCCGAGGGCGAGCGACTCCCCGCGGCCGAAGGCGTGCTCCACGGGCGGCAGTGTAAGCGCGGCGGGCGCCCCGCCACCGCCGGGGCGGCGCCTAGCATCGGGGGCGATGGCCACGACCGCCCGCGAGATCCTCACCGCCGAGCTGCGCGAGCACGCGCTGGTGATCGGCGAGGTGACGCTGACCTCCGGCGGCACCGCCCAGTACTACGTCGACGCCAAGCGCGCGATCCTGCGCCCCGCAGGGTTCTCCGCCCTCGCCGAGCTGGTCGCCGGCTACGCCCGCCAGTGGGAGGCGACCGCCGTCGGCGGCATGACGATGGGCGCCGACGCGCCCGCTTGCGCCGCGCTCGCCGGCGGTGCCGACGTGAAGGCGTTCTTCGTGCGCAAGGACGTCAAGCAGCACGGCCTCCAGCGCCGCGTCGAGGGCCCGCCGCTGGATCAGGGCGAGCGCTGCCTGATCGTCGAGGACGTCGTGACCACCGGCGGCTCGACCGTGCAGGCGATCGAGGCGGTCCGCGCCGAGGGCTTCGACGTCTGCGGCGTCGTGTCGGTACTCGACCGCCTGGCCGGCGGCGCCGAGGCGATCCGGCTGGCCTCCGGTGACGCGCCCTACGAGCCGCTGGTCACGATCGACGACATCCACCCCGACCGCCCCGATCGCGCGGCGTAGCGCCCGCCCGCCAGACTGGGCGCGGTGCTCGACCTCTCCACCGCGGAGCTCGTCCTGTGCGGGCTCGCGGCGATCGCGGGCGCCGCGATCCAGGGCGCGATCGGCTTCGGCTACGCGCTCGTCGTCGTCCCCGCGCTGCTGCTGTTCGCGCCCGCGGCGGTGCCCGTCACGCCGCTGGCGGTCGCGACCCCGATGGTGTTCGTGCAGGCCGTGGCGGAGCGGCGCGCCCTCGACGCGTCGGGCTTCGCGCGGCTGACGGCCGGCCGGATCCCCGGGACCGCGCTCGGGGCCTACGTGCTGACGCTCGTGGGCCCGTCGTTCGTGGCCGCCGCGGCCGGCGCGCTGCTGCTGACCGCCGCGGCCGCGAGCGCGCTGCGCGGCGTGCGCACGACCTCGCCGCGGCTCGAAGTCGCCGCCGGCTTCGCGTCGGGGGTGGCCGGGACGGTCGGCGCCGTCGGCGGCCCGTACATGGGACTGGCCTACGCCGATCGGCCCGGGCCGGTGCTGCGGGCGACGATCTCGCTGGCGTTCGCGGTCGGCGTCGTGCTCTCGCTGGCGGCGGTCGGGATCGCGGGCGAGATCGAGCCCGGACCGCTGCGGCTCGGCGCCGCGCTGGTGCCGTTCACGTTCCTCGGGCTGTTCGCGGGCCGGCGCTTCGCGACCCGTCTCGACGGCGGGCTGCTGCGGCCCGCGGTGCTCTCGTTCGCGGCCGCCGCCGGGGCGTTCGCGCTCCTGCGCGGGCTGCTCTGACCGCGTAGCCTCGCCCCCAGTGCTCGCCGTCCTGCGCCTCCCCGGGGTCCGCTCCCTGTTCGCCGCCAGCTGCCTCGGGCGGCTGCCGATGGGCGCGCTCGGGCTGCTGATGATTCTGCGTACGCACGAGCTGACGGGCTCGTTCGCCAACGGCGGGCTCGTCGCGGGCAGCTACACGATCGCGCTCGGCTTCTCCAACCCGGCGCTCGCCCGCGTGGTCGACCGCGCCGGCCAGACGCTCGTGCTCCGCACGGGCGCGGTGATCTCGGCGAGCGCGATGGCGGCGTTCGCGCTGATCGGGGACGTGCCGGTGCCGGCGCTGATGGCGGTCGCGGCCGTCGCCGGCGCCGCGCAGCCGCCGGTCGGCGCCTGCATGCGCTCGCTGTGGCCCGTGCTCGCGCCCGGTGCCGACCTGCGCCACGCGGCCTATGCGCTCGAGGGCGCCGCCGGCGAGATCATCTACATCCTCGGCCCCGTCGTGATCGTCGGCGCGATCGGCGCCTGGTCGCTGGACGCGGCGCTGCTGACCTGCGCCGTCACGGTCCTGATCGGGGACACGCTGTTCTCGCTCCACCCCGCCTCGCGCGGCTGGCGCCCGCCGCCGCACGCCGAGCGCCACCTGCTCGGCGCGCTGCGCGGGCCCGGCGTGGTCGTGCTGATCGCGGCCTTCGCGCTCTGCGGACTGGCGGTCGGGGCGGTCGAGGTCGGCGTGCCGGCGACGCTGGAGCCGTCCGGCCAGGAGTCGCTCACCGGCCTGCTGCTCGGCCTCTGGGGCCTCGGCTCGCTGGCGGCGAGCTTCCTCGTGGCGCGCGCGGGCGCCGCGAGCGACCCGCCGCGGCGGCTGACGGTGCTGCTCGCCGCCTGGGGCATCACCCACGCCGCGCTCGCGCTCGCCGCCGGCCCGCTCTCGCTCGGTGCCCTGCTGCTGCTCGCGGGCGCTGCGATCTCGCCGGTGCTCGTCTACGCCAACGGGATGCTCGACCAGCTCGCCCCCGCGGGCACGCTGGCGGAGGCCTTCACCTGGACCACCACCGGCCTGACCGTCGGCATGGCGCTCGGCGCCGCCATGGCCGGCGTGCTCGCCGACCAGGCGTCGGCCGCGGCCGCCTTCGCGGTGCTCGGCGCCGGCGGCCTGATCGCCGCCGCGCTCGTCCACGCCGCCGCCCGCGGACCGCTGCTGCCGGCGGTGGCCGCGCGGTGATCTACCGGCTGGTCTACGCCCTCCTGCTGCGGCGGATCCCGGCCGAGACGGCGCACGGCCTCGCCGCCCGCGGCGTCCGGATCGCCCACCGGCTCGGGCTGCTGCGGCTCGCCGGCCGTCCGGACCCGGTCCTCGCCGTCGAGGCGCTCGGCATGCGCTTCGCCAGCCCGCTCGGCGTGGCCGCCGGCGTCGACAAGGACGCGAGCTGGTTCGACGGCCTCGGCGCGCTCGGGTTCGGCTCGGTCGAGGTCGGCACGGTCACGCCGCGGCCGCAGGAGGGCAACCCGCGCCCGCGCGTGCGCCGGCTCGTGGCCGACCGCGCGCTCCAGAACAGCATGGGCTTCCCGAACCCCGGCGCGGAGGCCGTCGCCGCGCGGATCGCCCGCAGCGCGGGCTCGACCGTGCTCGGCGTCAACGTCGGGCGCGCCAAGGGCTCGAGCGCCGACCAGGCCGCACAGGACTACCGCGCGACCGTGCGCCGGCTCGCCGTGCTCGCCGACTACCTCGCGCTCAACGTCTCCTCGCCCAATACGCCGGGCCTGCGCGACCTGCAGGCCGTCGAGCCGCTGCGCGGGCTGATCGGCGCCGTCCAGGAGGAGCTCGCGGCGCTCGGCCTCGAGCGGCCCGTGCTGGTGAAGATCGCGCCCGACCTCGCCGACGAGGACGTCGACGCGATCGCCGACCTCGCGCTCGAGCTCGGCCTGGCGGGGATCATCGCCACCAACACGACCGTGCGGCGCGACGGCCTGCGCAGCACCGGCGTCCCGCCCGAGGGCGGCATCTCGGGCGCCCCGCTGAAGGCGCGCTCGCTGGCCGTGCTGGAGCGCCTGCACGCGAGGGCGGGCGGCCGCCTCGTGCTCGTCTCGGTCGGCGGAGTCGAGAGCGCCGACGACGTCTGGGAGCGCCTGCGGGCCGGCGCCACGCTGGTGCAGGCCTACACCGGCTTCGTCTACGGCGGGCCGGCCTGGCCGCGGCGCGTGAACCGCGAGCTGGCGCGGCGCATGAAGGCGATGCCCCCGGCAGGAGTCGAACCTGCATCCCGCGCTTAGGAGGCGCGTGCTCTATCCATTGAGCTACGAGGGCTCGCGCTCGCAAGCGTAGCCCCGCCGCGGCGGGCGGCGGGTAGGGAACACCGATGTGACCTGCACACCCCTCGGTGTGCCGAATCGGCTGGATCCGGAATCCGACCTAGTAGGGTTTCGATCCTTCAGGGGGAATAAACCCCGGTCGCGTGTATCGAGAGCACGGGTCCGGAGAAGTGTCTTCAAACGTCACGTTGCGGCCGCGCGTGGGTGCGCGCTTCCGCATGGAGGGTTACGAACTGGGTACTGCAGCACGGAGCCGAGAGGCGGCCGCATGAGCACGGGCACGAGCGAACTGCTCCACCCCGAAGGCTCAGGCGTCGCGACCGAGGAGGTCCTCTCCGGCGAAGAGCGCGCGATCACCGCACGCTCGCCCCTACAGCTCTTCTGGGGGCGCTTCCGTCGCGACAAGGTCGCGATGGCCGCGCTGTTCTTCATCGTCCTGCTGATCCTGGTCGCGGTCTTCGCGCCGCTGATCGTGAAGGCGGTCGGCGCGCCGGAGCCGAACGTGCAGGACCCGAACGCGCTCGACGACTTCGGCCTGCCGGCCGGGCCGAGCGCCGATCACATCTTCGGCGTCGACCAGATCGGCCGCGACGTGTTCGCCCGCACGATCTACGGGGCGCGCGTCTCGCTGACCGTGGCGCTGATCGCCACCGCGCTGATCGTGATGATCGGGACCGTGGCCGGCATGGTCGCCGGCTTCTACCGCGGCTGGACCGACTCCGTGCTCTCGCGGATCATGGACGTCCAGCTCGCGTTCCCGGTGCTGCTGCTCGCGCTCGGCCTCGGCGCCGCGTGCTCGCTCGGCGGCGGCTGCCTCGGCGGCATCATCGAGCCGGGCCTGCGCGTCGTGATCTTCGTGATCGTGCTCGCGCAGTGGCCGTACTTCGCACGCATCATCCGCGGGCAGGTCCTCTCGCTGCGCGAGAAGGAGTTCATCGAGGCAGCGCGCTCGCTCGGGGCCTCGAACACCCGCATCATCTTCCGCGAGATCCTCCCCAACCTGTTGGCCCCGATCATCGTCTACACGACGCTGATCATCCCGACCAACATCCTGTTCGAGGCGGCGCTGTCCTTCCTGGGCGTCGGGGTTCAGCCCCCGACGGCCACGTGGGGGGCGATGATCGCCGAGGCCACCAACATCTTCG
>DATFQI010000134.1:0-14596 GCA_035264365.1 Solirubrobacteraceae bacterium | reverse complement strand
CACTCAGGCGCTCGCGGTCACCGCCGCGGCGGCCGGTCTGGGACTGCTGCCGACGCTGCTGCTGCGGCGCGCGCCGGCGCCGGCCGTGGCGCCCGCGCCGGCCTAGCCGCCACGATGCTCGCAGCGCGCGCGGGCCCGGGGCATGGGACAATCGTCCCCATGCAGGACGAGTACGTGCTCGACACGCCGACCGTCCGCCGCTTCATCGCCGGCGTCCGCGAGGAGATCGCGCGGGCGCCCTCGCCACAGGCCGCCTGCGACGCGATCCGCCCCGCGTTCGACGACCTGCTCGCCGACCCCGCGTGGCTGCCCGAGCGCTACCAGGAGGGCGACCCCGGCAGCGGGATGGGCGGCGGCATCGGCCAGTGGCTGCTGTTCCGCGCCGGCGACCGCTCGCTGACGCTGTTCTCCCTGGTCGTGCCGCCGGACGCGCAGACGCCGGTCCACGACCATCTCGCGTGGGGGCTCGTCGGGCTCTACCGGGGCACCCAGGACGAGGAGATCTACGAGGGCGAGCCGATCGAGCTGCGCGAGCGCCGCGCGCTCGTCCCCGGCGACTTCTACGCGCTGCTGCCGCCCGCCGACGACATCCACCGCGTACGCACGACCTCGCTCGAGACGTCGGTCTCGATCCACCTGCTGACCAACGACACGGGCTGCGTCTGGCGTCACGCATATGACGCCGAATCCGGCGCGGTGTCGCCGTTTCGCTCCGGTTACGTGAACGTGATCTGCGACGAGCAGTGATGGCAGCGTGATCCGGATCCGCATGCAACCCGGCTGACCGGCACACTCCAGGGATGGTCGACCTCGTCGTCGCCCAGGCCCTGTCGGAGACGCTCGGCGGAGGACCTCAACCCGACCTGCTCGAGGCGCGCCAGATGCAGGCGCTCTCGCTCGCCGTGCACATCCCGCTGGTGTGCTTCGGGATCGCGTTCCCGGCGATGTTCCTGTTCGTCGAAGGGCTCTACCTGCGCACGGGCGACGAGACGTTCAAGCGACTCGCGGTCAAGTGGTCCAAGGTCGCGCTGACGCTGTTCGCGGTCGGCGTCGTGACCGGCACGATCCTCTCGTTCGAGTTCGGGCTGCTGTGGCCGGAGTTCATGGCCAGCTTCGGCCAGGTCTTCGGGATCGCGTTCGCGCTGGAGGGGATCTCGTTCTTCGTCGAGGCGATCTTCATGGCGATCTACGTCTACGGCTGGCAGCGCCTGTCGCCGCGCGTGCACTTCCTGACCGGCATCCCGATCGTGATCTCGGGCTTCGCCGGCTCGTTCAACGTGATCGCCGTCAACGGCTGGATGAACGACCCGGGCGGCTTCGACGTCGTCGGCGGCCGCGTCGTGGACCCGCGCCCGTGGGAGGCGATGTTCAACGACGCGATGGCCCACGAGGTGTTCCATATGTACCTCGCGGGCTACGTGGTGGCCGGCTTCATCGTCGCCGGCGTCTACTCCGCGGCCTGGTTGCGCGGCCGCCGCGACAAGTACGTGCACACCGCGCTGGTCGTGACGCTGTCGTTCGCCTGCCTGGCCGCGCCGGTCCAGGTGATCGTCGGCGACTGGGCGGCGCGCTCGGTGACCCAGCGCCAGCCGGTCAAGCTCGCCGCCTTCGAGGGACTCGCGCACACGACGAAGGGGGCGTCGTTCACGATCGGCGGCGTCTTCGACGAGGACGAGCAGCGGGTGCGCTGGGGGATCGAGATCCCGCACCTGCTCTCGCTGCTGGCCGAGCACGACCCGAACGCGACGATCACGGGCCTGGACTCGGTGCCTCCGGAGGACCGCCCGCCGGTCAACGTCGTGCGCTTCGCGTTCCAGACGATGGTCGGGATCGGCACCGGGCTGGCCCTGCTCGGCGCGGTGTTCTTCCTCACCTGGTGGCGGCGCCGCCGGCTGCCGCGCTCCCGCTGGTTCTTCCGGGCGGTGGTCGCGGCCGGGCCGCTGGCGCTCGTCGCGCTGATCGCGGGCTGGATCACCACCGAGGTCGGCCGCCAGCCGTGGATCGTCTACGAGGTGATGCGCACGGAGCAGGCGGTGACCTCTGCCGACGGGCTGGAGACCGGCTACGTCGCGCTCGTGCTCGTCTACCTGGCGCTCGCCTCCGGGGTCCTCTGGATGCTGCGGCGGCTGGCGAGGCAGGGCTGATGCTGCCGGAGATCTGCCTCGCGCTGGCGATGGTCGGGATCACGGCCTACGCGGTGCTCGGGTCGGCCGACTTCGGCGCCGGCTTCTGGGACCTCACGGCGGGCGGCGCCCGCCGCGGGGGGCGCGTGCGCGGGATGGTCCAGCACGCGATGAGCCCGGTCTGGGAGGCCAACCACGTATGGCTGATCTTCGTGCTCGTGGTGGTCTGGACGGCGTTCCCGGTCGCGTTCGGCTCGATCTTCTCGACGCTCTCGATCCCGCTCTTCCTGGCCGCGCTGGGGATCATCTTCCGCGGCGCCGCGTTCGCCCTGCGCGGGCAGGCGGGGACGATCCGCGAGGCGCGCGTGCTGGGAGCGCTGTTCGCCTCCTCGTCGGTGCTGATCCCGTTCTGCCTCGGAGCCGCGATCGGCGGGATCGCGTCCGGCCGGGTGCCGGTCGGCAACGCGACGGGCGACGTGTGGTCCTCGTGGCTGAACCCGACCTCGGTGCTGATCGGCGTGCTCGGCGTGGTCACCGGCGCACACCTGGCGGCCGTGTTCCTGGCCGCCGACTCGCGGCGCGCAGGGCAGGAGGACCTCGTGCACGCGTTCCGCACGCGGGCGCTCGGCTCGGGCGTGCTGGCGGGAGCGCTCGCGCTCGCCGGGCTGCTGGTCGTGCGCTCTGACGCGCGGGCGCTGTTCGACGGCCTCACGTCGGGCGCCGGCCTGGCGTGCGTCCTCGTCTCCGGCGCCGCCGGGGTCGGGACGCTGGTGCTCGTCGCGCGCGGGCGGCACGAGCCGGCGCGCTTCGTGGCGGCTGTCTCGGTCGCGGCGATCGTGGCGGGTTGGGCGTTCGCGCAGCGGCCGTACCTGCTGCCGCCGGAGCTGACGCTCGACGAGGCCGCGGCGCCGGACGCCACGCTGGCCGCCGTGCTGGCCGGGCTCGGGATCGGCGCCGTGATCCTCGTCCCGTCGCTGTGGCTGCTCTACCGGCTCGTGCTGCGCGGCGTGCTCGACCAGCGCTTCGAGCCGCTGGACCAGCGCTTCACGACCCTCGACAAGGACGAGCGGCGATGAAGTGGATCCTCGCCGCCGCGCTCGTGGGCGTCGTGCTGATGGTCGCCTTCGAGTCGCCGCTCACGCGCGTGCTCGGGCTGCTGTGCCTGTTCGGCTTCATCGTCGGCGGCGTCTTCCTGATCGCCGACCCGGACCTCTTGGGTAAAGAGGAGGAAGGCATGCCCGACGATCGCTCACCGTGACGCCGGCGACGCTCTTCTGCGGGCGCTACCTCGTGGTGCGGCGCCTGGGCTCCGGCGGGTCGGCGACGGTCTTCCTCGCCGAGGACCAGCGCCTGGGCCGCCAGGTCGCGGTCAAGCGGCTCCACGGCGCCGAGGTGACCGAGACGACCGCCGAGCGGCTGCGCCGCGAGGCGCGGATCATGGCTTCATTGCGCCATCCGAACCTCGTCACCGTGCTCGACATGCTCACGGAGGACGACGACCTCTACCTGGTGATGGAGTACGTGCCCGGCGGCACGCTCGACGACGTGCTGAAGGATGCGCCGCTCGAGCCGGCGCGCGTGCTCGAGCTGCTGCGGCCCGTCGCCGCCGCGCTCGACCACGCGCACGCGCACGACGTCGTGCACCGGGACGTCAAGCCCTCCAACGTGCTCGTCACCGATGGCGGCGCAGTCAAGCTGTGCGACCTCGGGCTGGCGACCGCCGCGGAGATCACCCGCATCACGCCGCCGGGCTCGATCCTCGGCACTCCGGCGTACATGGCCCCGGAGCAGGCGCAGCCCGTGCCCTGCACGCCCGCGACCGACATCTTCGCGCTGGCGACGATTGCGTTCGAGGCGCTCAGCGGCACGCGGCCGCGGACGGGCTCGACGGCGATGGCGGTCCTGCGCCAGGCCACGAGCATGCCGCCGCCCGACCTGCGCGAGCGGCGCCCCGAGACCCCCGCGGGGGCGGCTGAGGCGCTGATGCGCGGCATGGCGCTCGAGCCCGGCGAGCGCCAGCATTCGGCCGCGGCACTGCTCGACGAGCTCGAGGCGGGCCTCGGTGCTCCGCAACCGACGCGGCGGATGCCCCCGGTGCGCCGCGAGCGCTCGCCGGCGGACGTGCTGGCCGCGGCGGATCCGCCGGCCCCCGCACCGCCACGGCGGCGCATGGGCCGGCTGCTGGCGGTGCTCTCGCTCGTCGTCGTCGCCGCCGCCGTCGTCGCCGTGCTGGCGCTCGCGCGCGGCACCGATCCCGATCAGCAGGCGTCAAGCACGCCGGAGCCCACGCGGGAAGCCAACGCGGAGGCGACCCGCGAGCCGACCAGCGAGCCGACCGAGGAGGCCACGCCCGCTGCGACCCCGCGCGCGCTCGGCCCGGCCGCCACCGTGCGGGCGTTCTACGAGCGCGCCGCCGAGGACGACTTCGCGGGCGCCTGGCGTCTCGCCGGCCCGCGCATGCGGGCCGTCTACGGCAACAGCGAGGCGGAGTTCGAGCGTCAGCTCGGCTCACTCGAGCGGATCGAGTTCGCCGAGCTGGCGCTCGACGCGCGCTCGGGCTCGACTGCCACCGTGCGGGTGCGCACCGTGGCCACGCACACGGACCGCGTCGATCGCTGCACCGGGACCCTGCAGACGACGCGCTCCGGCGGCCGCTGGCAGGTCGAGCCCGCCGGCCTCTCCTGCGAGCGCGGCTAGGCCCGGGCGAAGCGGCTGAGCGTGCGCTCGGGGCTGATGCCGTCGAGGTGCTCGCGCCAGACGCGGTAGTAGGCGAGCTCCTCCTTGGTGCGCAGCGGTGGCCGGACGGCATCGCGCTCGGCCGCGAACTCGTCGTCGGTGATGTCCGCCTCGATCGCCTCGCTCAGCACGTCGCGCGCGCCGCTGCCGTCCCCGAACTCGGCCTTCTCGCGCCACAGCAGCTCGTCCGGCAGCCAGCCCTCGAAGGCCTCCCGCAGCAGCCGCTTCTCGGGCTCCCCGGGGCCGGCGATCTTCGCCTCCGGCGGAACGCGCAGCGCCCACTCGATCACCTCGCGGTCGAGGAACGGGACGCGCGCCTCGACGGCGTGCGCCATCGTCACGCGATCGCAGCGCTGCAGGTTGAGGTTGTGCAGCGAGCGGACCGTGCGCTCGAGCTCCGCGTGCAGGTCCGCCGGCTCCGTGAACTCGCGCAGGTACTCGTAGCCGGCGAACAGCTCGTCGGCGCCCTCGCCGGTGAGCACGACGCGCACGTGCTGGCGGGTCATGCGCGCGAGCATGTAGTTCGGCACGGCGCTGCGGACGAGGCCCGGGTCGAACGACTCGATCGCGCGCACGACGTTGGGCAGCGACTCGAGCGCCTCCGCCGCGCGGTAGTCGATCTCGTGGTGGTCCGTGCCGAGGAACTCCGCCACCGTGCGGGCGGCCATCAGGTCGGGCGAGCCGTCGGTGCCGACCGCGAACGTGTGCAGGACGGTGCCCTCGCGCGCGGCCCAGCGGGCGGCGATCGCGGCGACGAGGCTCGAGTCGAGGCCGCCGCTGAGGAACACGCCGACGGGCACGTCCCCCATCATCTGGCGCTCGACCGCGTTGACGAGCGCCTCGCGCGTGCCGGCCCGCAGGTCGGTGCCCGGCGGCAGCGGGACGATCTCCTGCGGCACCGCCGAGGCGAAGCGGACCAGCCCGTCCTCCGGGGTCCACGCGTGCCCGGGCGGGAACGGCTCCACGAGCGGCCGCCACTCGGGGTCGAAGGCGTGCATCTCGCTCGCGAAGCGCACGGGGCCGCCGGTCGCCTGCGGCGGCGTCCAGTAGAGCGGCTTGATGCCGACGGGGTCGCGGGCCGCGACGAAGCGGCCGTCTTCGGTGGCCATCACGAAGGCGTACATGCCGTTGAGCCGCTTCAGCGCCTCCGGCCCGTATTCGTCGAGCAGGTGCAGCGCGACCTCGTTGTCGGAGGTCGTGAGGATCTCGCGGCCCTCGAGCCGCGTGCGCACGTTCTCGTGGTTGTAGATCTCGCCGTTGCCGACGAGGAACGCGTCGGCCTGCGCGGTTCTCAGCGGCTGGGCGCCGCCCTCGACGTCGACGATCGACAGCCGCCGGTGGCCGAGCCAGCTCCCGTCGACCTGGACGGTGCCGCGGTCGTCGGGCCCGCGGTGGGCGATGCGCTCGAGCATCCGCTCGAGCTCGGCGGGGTCGGTGGCGGCGTATTCGGCGACGATCCCGCACATCTGCCCGGGTCACCTACCCCGGAAGTGGCCCTCCCTATGCTCGGCTGGTGACCGCGCGGCTGCTCTCGGTGAACGTGGGACGCCCGGCGCAGCTCGCCGTCCGGCGCGGGCGGCCGTTGATGAGCGCGATCGGCAAGGCGCCCGTGGACGGCCCCGTGCGCGTCGCGGGCGTCAACCTCGAGGGCGACGACCAGGCCGACCGCCGCGTCCACGGCGGCCCCGACAAGGCGGTCTACGCGTACGCCCGCGAGGACGCGGCGTTCTGGGAGGGCGAGCTCGGCCGGGCGCTCGGGCCCGGCGCGTTCGGCGAGAACCTGACCACCGCGGGCCTCGACGTCTCCGGCGCGGTGGTCGGCGAGCGCTGGCGCATCGGCTCCGTCGAGCTCGAGGTCTGCCAGCCGCGGCTGCCCTGCAACAAGCTCGCCCTGCGGATGGGCGAGCCGCTGATGGTCAAGCGCTTCGCGCAGGCCTCGCGGCCGGGCGCCTACCTGCGGATCGCGGCCGAGGGGTCGCTGGCTGCCGGTGACGCGGTCGAAGTGCTCTCGCGGCCTTCGCACGGGATCACGGTGCGGGAGGTGAGCGACGCGATCCTGCTCGACGAGGCGCTGCTGGCGCGCGCTGCGGGCGCGCCGGAGCTCCCGCGCGACCTCGCGGCGTGGATGTTGGAGCGTGCCGCTTAGACGCCGCGCGCCGCGACCCAGCGGGCGCGGCTGAGCAGCCCCTCGGCGGAGCCGCCGGTCCACTGGACCGCACCCGCGAGCACGGGGATCTCGCGGACTGCCTCGCGGAGGCGCTCGGCGGCCGCCTCGGCGCCGTCCTGGTCGGTCTCGGGGAGCAGGACGAGCAGCTCCTCGTCGTCCCAGCGGGCGAGCACGTCGGCATCGCGCAGCGCGGACTGCAGGCGCGGGATCGCCCCGGCCACGCGGTCGGCGGGAAGCTCGAGCCGCACGACCGAGAACAGATGGCCGTAGCGCCGCCACTCGCCGATCAGGCGCTCGAGGATGTAGGCGGCGGTCTCCCGCGGGGGCAGGTCCATGCCTACATCAACGGCCGCGAGCCGCCTCGTCTTGAGTCACCATTCGGCCAGGGAGCCTGTATTCCGGCGTGTTGGAGTCCTCCGTAGAGTCCGCGCGGTGCGGACCCTCAGCCGGCGGGAGCTCAACCGGGCGCTGCTCGCGCGGCAGCTGCTGCTGGAGCGCGCGGACGCGACCCTGCCGGACGCGCTCGAGCGCGTGTGCGGGATCCAGGCCCAGTACGCGCCGTCGATGTACTTCGGCCTGTGGTCGCGCGTGCAAGAAAGGTGTCAGACACCTTTCTTGCGCGCGCTGACCGAAGCGCTGGAGCGGCGCTTGGTTGTGCAGGGCACGCTGATGCGGGTCACGATCCACCTCGTCTCGCCGCGCGACTACCGGCCGTTCGCCGTCGCGGTGCGCGACGCGCGCCGGCAGCTCTGGCTGCGCGCGTGGAAGGAGCCGGACGCCGCCGCGATGACCGAGGCGGCGCGCACGCTGCGGGCGGCGCTCGCGGACGGGCCGCTCCCGCGCAAGCAGGTCGAGGAGCTGGTCGGCAAGCCCGCCGCGCGCGGGATCCACCTGTGGCTCGACATCGTGCGCGTGCCGCCCTCGGGCACCTGGGAGCGCCGCCGCGCGGACCTGTTCGGCGCTGCGGCGGACTGGCTACCAGAGGCCGCCGAGCCGGATCCCGGCGACGCCGTCGACCACCTCGTCCGCCGCTATCTGGCGGCGTTCGGCCCGGCGAGCCGCAAGGACGTGCAGAGCTTCACCGGCCTCAGCCTCACGGCGCTGAAGCCGGTCCTCGAGCGCGTCGCCACCGAACGCTTCCTCGGCGAGGACGGCGGTGAGCTGCTCGACGTGGCCGGCGCCCCGCTCCCCGACCCCGCCACGCCCGCCCCACCTCGGCTGCTCCCGACGTGGGACGCCACGCTGCTCGTGCACGCCCGCCGCACCGGCCTGCTGCCGGAGCGCTTCCGCCCGCTGATCTTCCACACGAAGAACCCGCAGTCGAGCCCGACCTTCCTGATCGACGGCGAGGTCGCCGGCACCTGGAAGCTCGACGAGAAGACGGGCTTCAGCGCCGAGCCGTTCGAGCGGGTGCCCGCGTCGGCCATGCGTGAGGTGCGCGCGGAGGGGAGCGGCTCACGGCGGCATTCGGCTGACCGGAGGCGTACCGTCCCCGGCATGTCAGCCGCCACGCCCGCGCTCGCCCACAGCCCGCTCGAGCCACAGCTCCAGAAGGCCGGGGCCACGATGGTCGCCCGCCACGGCTGGTGGGTCGCCGCGCACTACGGCTCGCCGGCCGGCGAGCTCGCGCTGTGCGAGACGGCGGTCGGCCTGGCGGACCGCTCCGACCTGGGCAAGCTCGAGCTGCGCGGCGAGCCGAGCGCGCTCGAGCAGCTCGTCGGCCAGCTCAGCGGCGGCCGCGTCGACCCGGGCGACGCGCTGTACGCGCAGGGCGCCTGGTGGTGCGCGGTCTCGCGCACGCACGTGATCGCGCTCTGCGACGCAGCCGACACCGCCCGGCTCGCCGGCGCGGCGCGCGAGGCCGTCCGCTGGACCCCGGGCGCGACCGTGGCCGACGTGACGGCGGCCTACGCCGCGATCTGCCTGCTCGGCCCCCGCACGCCCGACGTCCTCAACGAGCTCAGCGACACCGAGCCGCCGCTCGGCGAGGTCGACTCCCCCGCCCTCGACGTGCTGCGCCTGGCCGCCGTCCCCGCGATGCTGCTGCGCGCCTCCGCCGGCCGCGCCATCGCGCTCACCGAGGCCGCCCGCGGCTCCGCCCTCTGGGCCGAGATCGAGCGCGCCGGGCGCGAGGCCGGCATCGGCCACGTCGGGATGGACGCTGTCACGCACCTCTCCCCGCTCGCCCGATGAGCGAGGCGGCCAAGACGCCCTCGGAGGCGGTGGCCCCCGTCAAGATCCACGCGCCGAGCGACCGCAACCGCAAGCTCGCCGCGCTCCTGAGCGCCGCCAACGGCGACACGCAGCTGAAGGCGCGCTGGCTCGCCCAGCAGACGACCGCCGAGCGGCTCGGGATGTCCGACCACTCGTGGGTGCACCTGCAGATCGTGCTCAACATGGCGCTGCGGCTGTTCCGGATGCTGCACAAGCAGGGCGTGCAGTCGGCGATCGAGCGCGACCACGCGATGAACTCCAGCGACGCCGAGGTGATCATCGCCGGCGCCTGTCTGACGCACGACCTGGGCATGTCGATCCACCGCGTCGACCACGAGGCGTACTCGCTGTTCCTCGCCGCCGACGCGCTCGACCGCCTGCTCGGCGACATCTACGAGGAGCCCGAGCGGACGATCATCGCGTCCGAGATCATGCACGCGATCATCGGCCACCGCAGCGCCGGGCGCCCGCTCACGCTCGAGGCCGGGATCGTGCGCGTCGCCGACGCGCTCGACATGGAGCACGGCCGCTCGCGCACGTCGCTGGAGACCCACCTGGCCAACATCCACTCGCTGTCGGCCGCCGCGATCGACGAGGTCCGCGTGGTCGAGGGCGAGACGCGCCCGATCCGGATCGAGATCGAGATGAACAACTCGGCCGGCGTCTTCCAGGTGGACTCATTGCTGGGGAGCAAGCTGCGTGGATCGGGCCTGGAGGAGCACATCGAGGTGATCGCGAGCATCGAGGCCGAGCACGAGAAGCGCCTGATGCGCGTCTACCGGATCTAGGAGTCCGTCAAAGATGATCCGGCCCGACCGGGGCGGTCGTGGATCGAGCCGGGCGACGCACGAATCCGAAGGGGATCCATCTGGGATTTCGAGGGTTCGGGTGGCGATCCGGCGAAGCGTCCCCGACCGCATCCGGGCGTGGCGGGGTTCTTTGACGGGCTCCCTGCGGGTAAGCCCGCCCTCGGATGAAGCCGGGCGGGTCCCCCGAGCTCTCGACGGAACCGCCACGGCGCGCCGAGGAGGAGCTCGGCGAAGCGCGCTCACACCACGGCAAGGGCAAGGGCGTGGTGACGCTCGGGGCGCTCGGGGTCGTGTTCGGCGACATCGGCACCAGCCCGCTCTACGCGATGCACACCGTGTTCGCGATCGACCGCCAGCTGCGGCCGACGGAGGCCACCGTCTACGGCGTGATCTCGCTCATCTTCTGGGCCATCACGCTCGTCGTGACGCTCAAGTACGTCACGCTGATCATGCGCGCCGACAACCACGGCGAGGGCGGGATCATGGCGCTGATCGCGCTCGTGCGCGGGATCCGCGTGAACCGCCGCGCGACCAAGCTCCTGCTCGTCTCGCTCGGCATCTTCGGCGCCGCGCTCTTCTATGGCGACGGGATGATCACGCCTGCGATCTCGGTGCTGTCGGCGGTCGAGGGCCTCGAGGTGGCGGCGCCCGCCATCGACTCGCTCGTGGTGCCGATCACGCTGACGATCCTGACCGTGCTGTTCGCCCTCCAGCGCTTCGGCACCGGCGCCGTCGGGCGCGCGTTCGGGCCGGTGATGGCGCTGTGGTTCGCCATCCTCGCGGTCTCCGGGCTCGTCCACATCGTTGATCACCCGGGCATCCTGCGCGCGCTGTCCCCGCACTACGGCGCCGTCTTCCTGGCCGACAACGGCTGGGTCGGGTTCCTCGCGCTCGGCGCGGTCGTGCTGGCGATCACGGGCGCCGAGGCGCTGTACGCCGACATGGGCCACTTCGGCCGCAATGCGATCCGCCGCGCCTGGTTCTTCGTCGTCTTCCCGGCGCTGACGCTCAACTACATGGGCCAGGGCACGCTGATCCTGGGCGACCCGGGCGCGGTCGACAACCCGTTCTTCCTGCTGTTCGGCAGCTGGCTGCAGATGCCGATGGTGATCGTCGCCACGGTGGCGGCGATCATCGCCTCCCAGGCCGTCATCTCGGGCGCCTTCTCGGTGACCCGCCAGGCGGTCCAGCTCGGCTTCCTGCCCCGGCTGACCGTCCTGCACACGAGCCGCGAGATCGGCCAGGTCTACGTGCCGGTCGTCAACTGGGGCATCTTCACGGCGGTCGCCGCGCTCGTGCTCGGCTTCGGCTCCTCCGAGCACCTCGCCTCCGCCTACGGGATTGCGGTGACCGGCACGCTGGCGATCGACACGCTGCTGTTCTTCTTCGTGGTCCGCGCGCTGTGGCACAAGCCGAAGTGGCTCGCGATCGCCGGCTGCGCGTTCTTCCTCGTGATCGACCTGGCGTTCTTCGGCGCGAACCTGCCGAAGGTGCTGCACGGGGGCTGGTTCCCGCTCGTGGTCGCCGCGCTGATCTTCGTCGTGCTCGTCACGTGGCAGAACGGGCAGGCGATCGTGATGGAGCGCCGGCGCAAGCTCGAGGGGCCGCTGCAGGAGTTCGTCGAGGAGGTGCGCGAGCGCGACGACGTGATCCGGGTGCCGCGCACCGCCGTGTTCTTCAGCGCCTACGCCGAGAACACGCCGCTCGCCCTGCGCGCGAACCTCGAGCACAACCAGACGGTCCACGAGACGGTCGTCGTGGTCTCGATCGAGCCGCTCAACGTGCCGCACGTGCAGGCGGACAAGCGGCTCAAGTACGACGACCTCGGCTACGAGGACGACGGCATCTGCCACGTCACCGCGCGCTACGGCTTCCAGGACGACATCAACATCCCTGGGATCCTGCGCGGCTCGCTCAAGCAGCTCGAGGGCGACGTCGACCTCGAACACGTCTCCTACTTCATCTCGCGCGCCACGATCGTGGTCACCGACGAGCCGATCATGGCCCGCTGGCGCAAGAAGCTGTTCGCGGCGATCGCGCGCAACGCCGCCAACCCGGTCGGCTACTTCCAGCTGCCCGACGAGCGCACCGTCGTGCTCGGCGCCCACATCGAGCTCTGAGCGCGCGTTGTCGGAACCACCAACGAGCGGCGGCCGACGTTGGCCCGCACGCCGATGACGGCAGCGCCCGCCACGGCGATGCTTCGCCGTGCGAGTTCGGGGAACGAGGAGAGGTCGAGGCTTTGGAATTGGGGATCGGGCTGGCGCTCGTGTGCGCCGTCGTCACGCAGCTGGGCTTCCTGTGCAAGCACCGCGGCGCCGCATGCGCGCCGCTCGTCCAGCTGAAGCGGCCGCTGAGCAGCGCCGGCGCGCTGATGCGCTCCGGCTGGTTCGCGGCGGGGATGGCGATCGCCGCCGGCGCGTGGATCCTGCACGTCGCGGCGCTCGCGCTCGCCCCGCTCTCCACGGTCCAGGTCGTGCTCTCCACCGGCGTCGTGATCCTCGCGGTGCTCGGCGACCGGCTGTTCGGCCACAGCGTCGGCGGCCGCCAGTGGGCCGGCGTCGCGATGACCGCGTTCGGGCTCGTGCTGCTCGTGCTCACGATGCCCACGCCCGACGGCCACGACGCCGCGTTCGCCGTGCCCGGCCTGATCGTCTTCGAGGCCGTCGCGCTCGTCGTGGGCCTGCTCCTGATCACCGCCCCGAACATGGGCACCCCTGCCCACCACCACGGCGCGCTCCTGGGCGCCGCCGCGGGCGTGCTGTTCGGCGTCGGCGACGTCGCATTGAAGGCGCTGACCGGCGCGGCAGGCGACGGCCTGCTCGCGCTCGCCCTCTCGCCCTGGCTCCCCGTCGCCGTGCTCGCCGCCGCGCTCGCCTTCCTCGCCTCGGCCCGCGGCTTCCAGGAGGGCGACGCCGTCCCGGTCATCGCGACGACCTCGACCGCGGCCAACCTGACCTGCATCATCGGCGGCATCCTCGTCTTCGGCGACGCGCTCGCCGGCGGCGTCCTGCTGGCCGTCCAGCTCGCGGCGTTCGCGCTCGTCGCCCTCGCCGCGCTCGTCACCCCCGCGGGGAAGCTCCAGACGGCGTAGCCTCCGCGGCATGGCAGCCCCCACGGCCCCGGGGGCGGCGAGGATCGTGGGCTCGCTCGTCGCCGAGATCGAGACCGAGATCGACGGGCTCGTCGCCCGCACGGGGGACCGCATCCGCGAGGAGATCCCGGAGTTCCGCCGCGTGCCCACGGACGCTCTGGCGCGGGCGATCCGCGGCAACGTGCAGCGCGCCCTGACCGCGCTGCGCGACCTGCGCCCGCCGACCGACGCGGAGCTCGAGCAGGCCGCCGCGATCGGCCGCGAGCGCGCCGAGCAGGGCCTCACGGTCGACGCCGTGCTGCACGCCTACCGGATCTCGATCAGCTCGGTCTGGTCGCGCTTCGGCGAGGTGGCGCGCGAGCGCGGCGCGGACGTCGCGAGCGTGCTCGCCTTCTCCGAGACGCTGTGGCTGTGGGCGGACGCGGTGATGGACATCGTCGCCGGCGCTCACCGCGAGGTCGAGCTCGAGCAGGCGCGCGAGGAGCAGCAGCGCCGCGACGCGTTCGTGCTCGCGCTGCTCACCGGGACGCTGAGCGCGGCCGAGCTGCGCCGCGACAGCGCCACCCACGGGCTCGACGCCGACCGCGAATACGTGCCGTTCCGGGCGCGCGGGAGCGGGCACCGCGTCGCCGCCGCGCTGGCCGGCGACGGCGGCCTCGTGATCACGCTCGACCGGGACCTCGCGGGCATCGTCCCGCGCCCGCCGGCGCCCGTGCCCGGCGTCGCGTGCGGGGTCGGGCGGCCGGCGCGGCTCGCGGACGTCGCTTCCTCGTTCGCCGCCGCCAGCCGCGCGCTGCAGACCGCGGTCGCTTTCGGCCAGGAGGGGACGTTCTCGCTCGCCGACCTCTCGATCCGCCCGGCGATCCTCGCCGACGAGCCGCTCGGCGACGCGTTCGCCACCCGCTACCTCGAGCCGCTCGATGCGCTCGGTCGGATGGGCGCCGAGCTCGACACGACATTGCGCGCGTGGTTCGACCAGGAGATGCGCATCGAGGAGACCGCGCGGGTGCTGCACGTGCACCCGAACACGCTCCGGCACCGCCTGCGCCGGTTCGAAGAGGTGACCGGCGCGACGCTGCGCGATCCGCGCCATCTGGTCGAGCTCTGGTGGGCGCTCGAGCGCCGCCGCCTGGCGGGTTGACGGACTTGTCAGTCTTGGGGTCGTGATCACCTCCCGCCGCACGAAGATCGTCGCGACGCTCGGCCCGTCCACCGACCCGCCGGAGGTGTTCGACAGGCTCGTCGCGGCGGGCATGGACTGCGCGCGCGTGAACTGCTCGCACGGGGGCAGCGAGGACCTGCTGCGGCGTGGGCGGATGGTGCGCGAGGCGTCCGAGCGCTCGGGCAAGCACCTCGGCCTGCTGTTCGACCTGCAGGGGCCGAAGCTGCGGCTCTCGAGCGAGACCGCGCCGCGCGACCTCGAGGTCGGCGAGACGCTCACCTTCAGCGGCGA
>DATFQI010000133.1:0-7785 GCA_035264365.1 Solirubrobacteraceae bacterium | reverse complement strand
GCCCGCACCCACGAGGTGACGACGGCGTCATCTACGCCATCGCTGTCGGGATAGATGTAGACGCACCCGATCACGCCGCGGTCCGACGGATCGAGGACCGTGTAAGTGAAGCCGGCGCGCGCCGCGAAGTCGCGGGCGTGGCGCTCGAGGTCGGCGCGGTTCTCTTCCAGAGTCATCTCGTGTGGCCAGTCACCGTCTGAGAAGCCCGGCGTCGCCCGGATGTGCTCGATCGAGGAGGACCACGCCTCGTGGTCGTCCTCGTTGTGCTCGGGGCCGAGCGGCTCGAGCAGGAAGTGATCCGCAGCGAGGCGGAGCGGCGGCTGGAAGTCGTCAGGGACGAAGGTCACCTGGACATCGTCGCACGGGGTCCGTCGAGGCTTCAGTCCGTGAAGAGGTCGCGGAGCAGCTCCGCGAGCGCACGCAGGAGCGTCGCCGGCGGCGTCAGCTTCGCTGCGGCGGCGGCGCGGTGTGGGGGCGGCTTTGGCACCAGGCGAACGATGCGGCCGGACTGCCAGAGGCTCACGTAGAGCGCGCCGCCCGGGCCGAGCGCGGCGCCGAGTGGCTCCTGGTGGCCGAAGCCGGTCGCGAAGCGGTGGACCGGTGCGGTGCGGCGGCGCCCCAGCCGGGCGAGCGGGACGCGCACGACGTCTCCCCCCGTGGGGTTCTCGCGGAAGGTCGAGCCGAAGCGGGTGACGAAGGCGCTCGGGCCCCAGCGCCCGAAGCGGCGCGTCGCGACGACCGCTCCAGGGGCGGAGTGCGGCGCGAGCCGCGCGACTGCGCCGACGGTGCCGCGACACGGCGCGCCGCCTTGGCCCCAGCAGTCGGGGAAGCCGTAAGAGCGTGCACGGCCGCGGAGGTTCACGAGGTTGAGCTCGTCGGGTGGGCTGTGCAGCCCGAGGTCGTCCCGGCCGTGCTCGGAGACGAGCAGGCGGCGGCCTCCTTGCGCGACCGCGAGGCCGTAGGGGTTGCGCAGCCCGCGCGCCTCCACGCGCAGCCCTCCGCCGCCGGGCCGGAACGAGACGACCGTGCCCGCGAGCGCCGCCGAGGAGGGCTCGTGGTCAGACTCGCTGCCGATGCCCAGGTAGAGGCGTCCGCCGGGGCCCGCGACGATCGAGTCGACGCGATGCCGCCCGACCGGCAGGCCGTCGACCACGACGCGCGAGCGCGCGAAGCGCCGCCCGTCGAAGCCCGAGTAGGCGACCACGCGGCCCGTGTGCCGAGGGGCGAAGGTCGCGTGCGGGACGATGTGGCTGACGTAGAGCTCGCGCCGGTGCCACGTGAGCCCGAGCGCGCTGAAGAGGCCGCTCACGACCTGCCGCGGCCGCGCGCCGCGCCGCGGCACCATCCACACCCCGTCGGCCGCGGCCGCCTGCACGCCGGCGGAGGTGGCCCACAGCCGACCGTGCCCGTCGAAGGCCAGGTTGGACGGGTTCGGGATGCCCTGCGCGTAGCGCTGCAGCTTGACGCCGGGCGGTACGCGCACGGCCGCCGAGGCCGCCGGGGCGACCCAGAGCAGCACGAGCAGCATTGCGGCGAGCAAGCGGCGCATCCACCGCATTGTCGCGTCAACGCGCAGCGGATCGCCGTCGACGCGGTTCCGGCCGGCGGTCCACCGCCGGCGCACGTCAGTAACCCGACGCTGCGCGCGATCGAAGGCTGCCTCGCGTTTCAATGCTCGCCGGCCTGAGCAGTCCGAGAAGACGCGAATCTTGGAAGTGGGGAACTCATGGCGAAGACCATCTCGGACACGCTGCAGGAGACGTTGGCCCAGGTCGCCCGCGAGGCGCTCGGCAACATCGGCGGCCAGGAGCCGCAGAAGGCGAAGGGCGGACTCTCGAGCGGCAAGGGCCTGCTCGCCGGCGCCGGCCTCGCGGCAGCCGCGCCACTGGCCAAGAAGGCGCTCGACGCGCTCCGCGACGGCTCGCTCGACGAGACGATCGCCGAGCTGCGCGAGCGCGTCGAGGCGGGCCAGGACGCCGAAGAGCAGCCACGGGCCAAGGGCGATGCGTCCGAAGCGCAGCCACGCGCCGAGGGCGACGAAGGCGGCGAGCCCCAGGCGGAAGCCGACGACGAGTCCGGCGGCGAAGAGGACGGCGACGAGCGCCAGCCGTCCGGCGGCCCGACCGCGACGGGCAAGGGCCGGCGGATGCCGGTCCAGCAGTCCGTCGACGTCGGGGTTCCGCTGGAGACCGCGTACAACCAGTTCACGCAGTTCGAGGACTGGCCGGAGTTCATGCACCGCGTCACGCGCGTGACGCAGGAGGACGACTGCTCCATCTCGTTCGCCACGAAGATCTGGGG
Source organism: Solirubrobacteraceae bacterium (assembly GCA_035264365.1). Lineage (GTDB taxonomy): Bacteria > Actinomycetota > Thermoleophilia > Solirubrobacterales > Solirubrobacteraceae > DATFQI01. The sequence continues at coordinate 5,484 of DATFQI010000133.1, read as the reverse complement.
CAAGACGAAGGAGTTCAAGGCGAGCATCGAGACGCAGCGCCCGGAGGAGCGGATCAAGTGGAAGGTGTCCCAGGGCATCACCCACGCCGGCGTGGTGACGTTCCACGAGCTGGCGCCGAATCTGACCCGCATCGAGGTCACGCTCGACGTCCAGCCGGGCTCGCTGATCGAGAAGGCCGCCCGCGGGATGCGCCACGTCAAGCGCGCCGTCCGCGCCGACCTGGCTCGCTTCAAGGCCTTCATCGAGATGCAGGAGCGTGAGACGGGAGCCTGGCGCGGCGTGATCGTCGACGGCGAGCTGGTCGAGCCCCACGATGAGTCATACGACGAGCAGCGCGACTACTCCGAGATCGAGGCCGAGGGGGCCACCGACCAGGAGGACGAGCAGGCCGAGACCGAGGCCGAGGAAGCCGACGAGGAGCCGGGCGAGGACGAAGAGCCCACCGCGCAGGAGGACGAGGAAGAGGGCGGCGAGCAGCCCGAGCGGCGCTCGAAGCCGGCGCGCGCACGCCGCAGCAGGACCGTCAGCGCGAACGGCCACGGCAAGCCCGAGCGCGTCGGCTCCGGTGGCGGGCGCCGCTCGAAGTCACGCTTCAGCTGATCGGGAGCCGCGGAAGGAGCACTAGCGCAGCGAGAACGGCGGATAGCGGTCGGTTACGAGGATGTAGGCGTACCCGACCACGCGGTTGTGCCAGCGGATCACGCCCTCGACGAAGTCGAACATCCCGCGGGGATAGCGCCCGGTGAACAAGATCGCGAACCAGGCGACGATCACCACGATCACCACGGCCAGGTAGAGGAACGCCAGCACGATGTAGTGCGGGATCGCCAGCAGCCACTTGACCAGCGGCAGCCAGCGGTTGAGGTCGGTCCTGGCGTCCGGGTAGGGGAACTCGAGGTGCACCCACTGCTGCTCGTCGGTCGAGGGGTAGCGGTCGCTCATCAGCGCCATGTAGGTCCCGACGCGGTTGACGAAGCGCAGCAGCTCGAGGTTGAAGTCGAACCACCAGCGCGGGTACTTCGCACGGAAGACGATCATCAGCAGCGGCGGCAGGAACAGCAGGCCCGTGCCGCCGATCACGACCGTCGAGGTCTCGCCGCTGGCGTCGTACTCACCGCTGGTGTAGCCGCCGATGCTGGCCAGCACGATCGCGATCGGGATCACCGCGAAGATGCGGAACGCCGAGCTCACGCGATTCAACTGATGGTCGGGGTAGTCGACCGAGAACCGAACGGGATGGTCGTCCATCTTGATCCTCCTCGCCTGGACCCGAGGATCCTCGCGTGCCCGGGCCGGGCATTGCAAGCCCCTTGCGCGTCGCCTCGCGGTGCGGGACGCTCACCACTCCGCAACAGGAGGGTCGGCTCATGGCAGACACCGAGGTGGCGACGCCGCAGCTCGAGGGCTTCCTCGACGCGTTCAACGCGCACGACGTCGACGCGATCATGGCGTTCTTCAGCGACGACTGCGTGCTCGACATGCCGCGCGGGCCCGGGCCGGGCGGGCGCCGGATGGTGGGCAAGGCACAGGTCCGCGAAGGGATCCAGTCGCGCCTCGACGGGATCCCCGACATCCACTACGGCGACGACCGCCACTTCGCGTGCGGCGATCGCGGGGCGTCGGAGTGGACGATCCGCGGGACCCAGGCGACGGGCGAGCCGATCGAGGTGCGCGGCTGCGACCTGTTCGAGTTCCGCGACGGCAAGATCAGCCGCAAGGACTCGTTCTGGAAGATCGTCGAGTAGTCAGGCGCGACGGCGCCGGGGCGAGGCCATCGCCTCGGTGAACGCCTCGCGGTCGAGCTGCTCGACCGGCATCGGCGTGGTGCGGCCCTGCGCGGAGATGCCGTCGATCAGGATCGTCAGGACGCGCTCCCAGTAGTCCGGCGCGATGTCGCGCGTGCGGTCGGCTATCAGCCCCACGCACAGGTTGATCATCGGCACGTCGAACGGGCCGAGGTCCGCCCGCACGGCGCCGGCCTCCTGCGCGCGGGTCAGCAGCTTGATCGCCCGGGGCGCGATCCGCTCGCGCGCGGCGGCCACCCGCTCGCGCCCGGGGCCGCGCAGCAGCAGCGCGTCCTTGAAGCCGCGGTCCTGCGCCTGCATGCGGCACATCCCGCGCATGAACGTGGTGAAGCCCTCCCACGGGTCCTCGATCTCGAGCGACGCGTCGGCGAGCGCGACGGCGCGGTCGATCTTGTCCTCGAACAGCGCGTCGATCAGCGCGTCCTTGTCCGGGAAGCGCCGGTAGACCGTGCCGACGCCGACGCCGGCGTGGGCGGCGATGTCGTCCAGCGAGACGTCGAGGCCCCGTTCGGCGAAGACCTCCGAGGCGGCGGCGAGGATGCGCGCGCGATTGCGCTCGGCGTCGGCTCGGAGTGGTCGCGTGGTGCTCATTCGGGTTGACCGTACCCTATAACGGGAGGTGGCTCCTCCATTTGAGTGGTACCGTCGAAGAGGAGAGCTTACCTCCACTTCCCGAGGAGACCGATGTCACCGACTTCCCATCACGAGCGCCGCTGGCTGATCCTGGCGCTGATCGGCATCGCGCAGCTGATGATCGTCCTCGACCTGACGATCGTGAACATCGCGCTGCCCAGCGCGCAGGAGGACCTCGGCTTCTCCAACGACGCGCGGCAGTGGGTCATCACCGCCTACGCGCTGGCCTTCGGCTCGCTGCTGCTGCTCGGCGGCAAGCTGGGCGATCTGTTCGGGCGCAAGTGGGCGTTCATCGGCGGCCTGCTCGGCTTCGCCGCCGCCTCGGCCGTGGGTGGAGCGGCGGGCTCCTTCGGCGTGCTCGTCGCCGCGCGCGCCGCACAGGGCGTCTTCGGAGCGCTGCTCGCGCCGTCCGCGCTCGCGTTGCTCGCGATCACCTTCACGGACCCTGGCGAGCGCGGCAAGGCGTTCGGCATCTTCGGCGCGATCGCCGGCGGCGGCTCCGCGATCGGCCTGCTGCTCGGCGGCATCCTCACCGAGTGGCTCAACTGGCGCTGGTGCCTGTACGTGAACCTGCTGATCGCCGTGCCCGCCGCGCTGGCCGCGCTGCGGCTGATCGAGAACGTCGCCCACCCGGAGCGCCCGCGGCTGGACATCGCCGGCACGGTGCTGGCGACGACGGGGCTGTTCGCGCTCGTCTACGGCTTCTCGAACTCCGAGATGAACTCGTGGGGGCACCCCGTGACGATCATCGCCCTCGCGTCCGCGGTGGTGCTGCTCACCACGTTCGTGTTCGTCGAGTCCCGCGTCGCGAACCCGCTGCTGCCGCTGCGGGTGATCGCCGACCGAGTGCGGGGCGGCTCCTACCTCGCGATCGGCATCTCCGGCACCGCCCTGTTCGCGGTGTTCCTGTTCCTGACCTACTACCTGCAGCAGACCAAGGGCTTCTCGCCGATCGAGACGGGCCTGGCGTACCTGCCGATGACGGCGGCGATCATGATCACCGCGACCTCGGTCAACATCAAGTTCCTCGCCAAGGTGGGGCCCCGGCCGCTGCTCGTGCTCGGCATGGTGCTCGGCACGGCGGCGATGGTCTGGTTCGCGCAGCTCGAGACCACGTCGAGCTACGCCGCCCACGTGCTGCCCGGCCTCGTCCTCCTGGGCGTCGGGATGGGCAACATCTTCGCTCCCGCGATCTCGAGCGCGACCTACGGCGTCGCGCCCAGCGACACCGGCGTCGCCTCGGCGATGGTCAACACGATGCAGCAGGTCGGCGGCTCGATCGGGACCGCGCTGCTGAGCTCGATCTTCGCCAGCGCCGTGACCTCGTTCGCCGAGGGCAAGGCGCCGAGCCCGCAGCTCGCCACGGACGCCGCGATGCACGGCTACACGGTCGCGTTCTGGGTGGCCGCAGGCGTGTTCGCGTTCGGCGCGGTGGTGGTCGGGACGCTGATGCGCTCGGTCAAGGTCGAGGCGCACGCCCCGGCCGAGGCGGCCGGCGAGCCGGCGGTGGCTCACTCGTAGCCGCGCGGCAGAACGCCCGGACGGCCTCGTCGAAGCGCTCGGCGCACTCGAGGTTGCTGACGTGGCCGGCGCCGGGGATGGTCACCAGCGTCGTGTCCGGGATCGCCCGCTCGAACTGGCGGGCGACGGTCAGGGGCGAGCGGGCATCCTGCTCGCCCCAGACCAGCAGGGCCGGGACGGCGATGTGGGGGAGTAGGTCACTCAGGTCGGCCTCGGCCATGATCTCCAGCACGGTGCTCATGCTCTGCGGGCGGACGTCGGCGGCCATCTCGGCCATCAGCGCGCGGACCTCCTCGGCCGGCCGGCCGGCGAACAGCCCCGGAAGCGTGGGGTCGAAGCGCCGGTCGTCCGAGGCGACCATCTCGCGGTAGGCCTCGAGCCGGGCGCGGACCTCGGCCTCGGGCAGCGACCCCTTCCAGCCGGCGTACGTATCGGCGAGGATCAGCGTCGCGACGCATTGGGGGTGGTTCCGGTACAGCTCCAGCGCGACGGTGCCGCCCCACGAGAGGCCGGCGACGTGCGCGGGTCCCAGCCCGAGCGCGTCGATCAGACCGGCGAGGCAGTCGGCGAAGTCGCCGAGGCTGAAGCCCGCCTGCACGTCGGACGAGCGGCCCGCCCCGGGCTCGTCCCACGCGACGACGGTGAACTCGTCGCTCAGGGAGGCCAGCTGCGGCCGCCACGTGCGCGCGTCGCACGCGGCGCCGTGCGCGAACACGATCGGCGGGCCCTCGCCGGCGCGCTCGTAGGCGAGCTCGAGTCCCTCGACCCGGACGACCCCCGAGACGGTCGGGACCGGCTGGTCCGAGCCGCTCATGCCAGCCCCTTGGCCTTGTCGATCTCGTAGGCCGCGGTAATCAGCCCGATGTGGCTGTAGGCCTGGGGGAAGTTGCCGAGCTGCTCGCCGGTGGCGGTGTCGATCTCCTCGCCGAGCAGGCCGAGGTCATTCGCGTAGCCGGCGAGCTGCGCGTACAGGGACTCGGCTCGCTCGAGCTCGCCGGCCTGCGCGAGGCACGAGACCAGCCAGAACGAGCAGATCACGAACGTGCCCTCCTCGCCGGTCATGCCGTCGGCGTTGAGGCCCTCCTCGGCGCGGTAGCGCAGGACCAGGCCGTCCTCATTCAGGTCGCGGGCGATCGCGTCGATCGTCGAGCGCATGCGCGGGTCGGTCGCGGGCAGGAAGCCGTAGATCGGCATCAGCAGCGCGGCCCCGTCGAGCTCGTCCGATCCGAACGACTGCGCGTATGCCTGCCGGCGCTCGCTCCAGCCCTCGGTCAGGATCGCCTCGCGCAGCTCGTCGCGCCCCCGGGTCCACGCGGCCGTCCTCGCGTGCTCGCCGAGCTGGGGGGCGAGCGCGATGGCGCGGTCGAGCGCGACCCAGCACATGACCTTCGAGGAGAGGTGGTGGCGCGGCTCGCCGCGCATCTCCCAGATGCCGGAGTCGGTCTCGCGCCAGCGACGCGCCGCGGTGTCGGCGAGGTCGGCGACGAACGCCTGGATCTCGGGGTGCAGATCGCCGAGCCGCTC